>DASYNW010000127.1:0-17308 GCA_036008325.1 Allostellaceae bacterium | reverse complement strand
CCTGGAAGGCACCACCCTGGCCGCCAAGGCGATGGGCAACGCGCTGGCGGTGATGGCGATGGCCGAGCCGGGCACGCTGCTGCATGCGCCTCACAGCTATATGGACAAGATCGCCATCGGCGCCGGTTACAAGGAGGGACTGGTCGATCTGGACGCCGAACCGGGCGACAATATCAACGCCTTGGCCAAGGCCAAGGGTGTCAGGCCGCGCGATCTCAAAATCTGCATTCTTGATCGACCGCGGCACGAGGCATTGATCGCCAAGGTGCGCAAGACCGGCGCCGCGGTGGCGCTGATCAACGATAGCGATATCGCCGGCATCGTCGCGATCACCAATGTCCATACCGGCATTGACATGTATCTGGGCGTGGGCGGCGCGCCGGAAGGCGTTCTGGCGGCGGCGGCGCTGCGCTGCATCGGCGGCCAGATGCAGGGCCGGCTGTTGTTCCGCAACGACGACGAGCGCACCCGCGCCCGGCGCATCGGCATCACCGACCTCGATCGCAAATACAAGCTGTTGGAGCTGGCGGCCGGCGATGTGATGTTCGCCGCGACCGGGGTCACCAACGGCACCATGCTGAAGGGCGTGCGTCGCTTCGCCGGCGGCGCCTTCACTCACTCGGTGGTGATGCGCTCGAAAACCGGCACGGTGCGCTATATCGAGGCCAGCCACGACTTCACCCGCAAGCAGGGCCTCGCCCCGCTCGATCGCTGAGGCCGGGTGATGGCCGGCGCGGGGGGCGCCGCATTTTCCGATAGCGTATTGGGGGTCGAGCGGTCGGTTTGCGGCCGGCGCTGGCGCTGGCGCGGCGGCGACGCGCAGGCCGGCATCGAAATCGCCGAGCGGCTGGCGCTCCCCGAAATCGTCGGGCGCCTCATGGCGCAGCGCGGCCTCGATCTCGATCGTGCACCGGGTTTCCTAGAGCCGCGGCTGCGCGACCAGTTGCCCGATCCGTCGCATCTGCGCGACATGGAGGTTGCCGCCGACCGGCTCGCGCGCGCGGTGCGCGACGGCGAGAGGATCGCCGTTTTCGGCGATTACGACGTCGACGGGGCGACCTCGGCGGCGCTGCTGTCGCGCTTTTTCGCCGCGGTCGGGACTCCGGTTCGGATCTATGTCCCCGATCGCCTGCGCGAAGGCTACGGCCCCAACACCGCTGCGCTGATGCGGCTGCGCGACGAGGGGGTGCGGCTCGTCGTCACCGTCGATTGCGGCACGAGCGCGCATCAGCCGCTGGCTGCGGCCGCCGAGGCGGGCCTCGAAATCATCGTCGTCGACCATCACGTCGCCGAGCCGCTGTTGCCGCGGGCGGCGGCGCTGATCAATCCGAACCGGCTCGACGAGTCGAGCCCGCATCGCAGCCTGGCCGCGGTCGGGCTCGCCTTTCTGCTGGTCGTCGCGGTCAATCGCGCGTTGCGCCGGGCCGGCTGGTACGAGCGCGCGCGGGCCGAACCCGACCTGCTCGGCTGGCTCGATCTGGTGGCGCTCGGCACGGTGTGCGATGTCGTCCCGCTCGACGGTTTGAACCGGGCTCTGGTCGCGCAGGGGATCAAGGCGGCGCGGCGCGGCGCCAATCCCGGCATCGCGGCGCTCTGCGCCATCGCCGGCATCAACGAGCCGCTCGACGCCTACCATCTTGGGTTTGTGCTCGGGCCCCGGGTCAATGCCGGTGGCCGGGTCGGCGCCGCCGATCTGGGGGCGCGGCTGTTGGCGACCGACGACCCGGCGCTGGCCGCCGAGCTCGCGCAACGGCTCGACGGGCACAACCGCGAGCGCCGCGAGATCGAGGCGCGCACCTTGGCGGCGGCGATCGCGCTAGTCGAGGCAACACCGCAAGCCCCGGTCTTGACCTGCGCCGCAGGCGAGGGTTGGCACCCCGGGGTGATCGGCATCGTCGCCGCCCGGCTCAAGGAGCGCTACGAGCGGCCGGCATTGGTCATAGCGCTCGCCGACGGCATCGGCCGCGGCTCGGGGCGCTCGATCGCCGGGCTGCCGCTCGGCCCGGCGGTGATCGCCGCGCGCCAGGCCGGGCTGTTGATCAACGGCGGCGGCCATGCGATGGCGGCCGGGTTCACCGTCGCGGCGGACAAGCTCGACGCGCTGCGCGAGTTTCTGGCCCGGCGGCTGGGTGACGGGCTCAACCGCGAGACCCTGGTTCCCGAGCTCGCCATCGACGGCGCGCTCTCCGCCGCCGCGGCGCACGGCGAGCTCGTCGGCCACCTCGACCGGCTGGCGCCCTACGGCGCCGCCAATCCCGAGCCGCGCTTTGTTTTGCCGACACTGCGCATCGCCCACGCCGAGCCGGCGGGCGAGACCCACCTGCGCTGCACCCTCGCCGATCCGCTCGGCGATGCCCGGCTGCCGGCGGTCGCCTTCCGGGTCGCCGCGACGCCGCTCGGCCGCTTTCTCGCCGAGACACGCGGGGCGGCGGTTCACGTCGCCGGCCATCTGCGCCGCGACTCCTGGCGCGGCGGCGACCGGGTGCAGCTGGTGATCGAGGACGCGGCCCGGGCCACCTGCTGAGGCTAACGGCCAAAGGCGAACATATCGGCAATTTGCGCGCGCCTCGCCGCGGGCGGGTGGACCAGCCTCGCGGCCTTGCGATGGGCGAGCGCAGCCACGGATTCTGCGACATGGCGGTTGGGCCCCGGACAGCCGACGTCAAGGCGGTCGGAATTCCGATCGCCAGCGCGGCATACGCGGGTCGATCGGCCAAGCTGGAGAGCGCCCATGTCGAACAAGCAAATGCAGACCCGGCCGCAGCCCGATGGCGCCCCGCACCTCACGCTGATCGCCCGGCTCAAAAAGCTCGGCCGGGGGACCGCGATGGCCGCTGCCCTCGCCGCCCTGTCGCTGACCGCGATGCCGTCCCTGGCGCGGGCCGACGGTCCGGGTGTCGGCGCCGCGATCGGCCTCGGCATCCTCGGCGGGGTCATCGCCGGTGCTGCCATCGCCGCCACCACGCCGCCGGTCTACGCCGCACCTCCGTCCTATTATTACTATCCGCAGCAGGGCTATTACTACAACACGCCAGCGCCCGCTTATTACAATGCGCCGCAGCCCTATTACGGGACGGCTGATTATAGCTACCCGCCCTACAATTACCAATAATACCATTCGGGCGGCGCGGCGGCGCTGCCGGCGATCGCATCCCGGCCTCCACCGAGGGGGCCGGGTTCGCGACGGCCTTGACCCCGCTTTCAAATCGGCGAATGTCGCGGTTGGCCTACCCACGGAGGAACGGGTGGAAGCGCACGAGATTGCCGAGACGATCCGCGGGGAAGACGCAGAGCGCCGGGTCGAGGCGGATGCGAGCTTCCGCAAATTCACCGGCATCTATCTCGGCCTCGTCGCGATGCTGCTGGCGATCACCTCGCTCGGCGGGTCGAACGCGACCAAGACGATGCTGAACGCCAACATCCAGGCCTCCGACACCTATGCCTATTACCAATCGAAAGATATCCGCCAGACCGACTATCGGCTGGCCGCCGACCAGCTCGCCGCCCGGCTGGCCGCGGAGCCCGCGATGCCGCAAGCCGCCAAGGCGCAGATCGTCGACATGATCGAGCGCTGGCGGGCCAAGGCCGCGCGCTATGAAAGCGATCCCATTGGCGGCCGCGGCAAGAAGGAGCTGCTCGCCACCGCCAGGGGTTGGGAAACCAGGCGCGAGCGCGCCGCCCGAAAAGACCCGAACTTCGACTTTTCGGAGGCGCTGTTTCAGATTGCGATCGTGCTGGGCTCGGTCGCCATCGTCGCCGCCTCGCGCCCGCTGCTGCGCCTGAGCGGGGTTCTCGCCTTCCTCGCCGTCCTGTTGATGCTCAACGGCTATTTCCTGCTGATCCAGCTGCCGCTGGACTGAGCTGCGGACTTGGCTCCTCGGCCGCGACCGGGATCAGCCAGGAGAGCTCGATGAATTTCTCGGGATCTTGCGGCTGGCCGTTGACCCGCACCTCGTAATGCACGTGCGGTCCGGTGCTGCGCCCGGTGGTGCCGACGAGGCCGATCTCGGCCTGCGCCGCGACCTCCTGACCAACCGCAACGAAATAGCTGTGCAGATGGGCATAGAGCGTGTCGATGCCGAAGCCGTGGTCGATCTCGACCGTCTTGCCGTACTCGCCGAGATACCCCGCATAAATAACCGTGCCCGGCGCCGTCGCATAGACCGGCGAATTGTAGGGCGCATCCATGTCGATCCCGGTGTGGAAGGCGTCCTTTCCGTTGAACGGGTCGAGCCGCGGCCCGAACGGGCTGCCGATCCGGTATTGCGCGAGCGGGGCCGCGATCGGCAGCACCTTTGCCAGGCCGCGGATCGCCGCCAGCTTTTCGGGGTCGAAGGTGTTGACCGGCGCGTTGGCCTTGGGCGGCGGCACGAACGGGCCGCCTTCGGCCGGTACGTGCCCGAGCTGCGCGAACAGGCGGGCGACATCGACCCCGGCCGAGCCGAGCGCGCGCTCGAACTGGGCGATCTGGCGATACCCTAAATCGGGGGCCGCGGCGATCGTCGCATCAGGCGCCCCCGACTGGGCCGCGGCGGTCACCGGCGGCGGCGCCTGCGCCAGCGCGCGTCCGAGCGCCTCGAGCTGCACCTGCAAGCGCGCCCGCAGATATCCGGCGATGCCGCGGGCGGCGCCGAGCCGGCGCAGGTCGTCGACCATCTGGGAGAGGTTGGCCTGGTATCGCGCAAACTGGGCCGCGGCGGCGGCGCGATCGGCTTCGGTCTTGCCGAGCCGGGCCGTCAGGGTGGTGCTTTTCGCCTGCTCCCGGTCCAGCGCCTGCCGCGACCCGGCGAGCGCGCGCGCCAGCTCGGCGAGGCGGCCGTCCTCGAACGAGGCGTCCGCTTCGACCGCCTGGCGCTGTCGGGCCACAGAAGCGAGCCGGTCCCCGAGCCCGGCGACATCGCCGCGCAGTTGGGCATTCGCGGTTTGGGCGCGGGCGAGCGCGGCTTGCGCGTCGGCCACGAGTCGCCGCTCGGCGATGCTTTCCGCCGCGAGGTGGCGCACTCCGGCGCCGCCTGCGACCATCGCCAACAGCACGGCCGCAGACGTCCAGCGCGGCAGCAGGACCGGCGCCTTGCCAAAAAAGCAAATCCGGATTTCAGGGAAGACCCTGCTTCCCGAGCTTCGGTTTTCGGTGACCATATTTCCCCACCCGGCGCCGAACCGTGGGTGTCCGATCGGCAACGACCGGACCAGGTTGCGGCTAGGTCAGCGCGCAGCGTCGCCGTCGATGCTCCATCGGTGAGGCGGACGACCGGGTGTTCCGGCCGCCCCGATATTCCCCCTGAGCCCAGGATGGATTTCGAGCCGGCAGCGCCTTGAGAGGCCGGCACCCTAGCGGCTCGCCGGGAAGCTGGCAACATTCAATCGTTAACTGCCGGATTTTCGCCAATCAGTGCCCGGGGACCGACAGAAATGTTATCAGTCCGGGCCGCAGCCAGTCAGTCGCCCGCCGCGCTCGTCGGTACAGCGCGGTCGCCGTGTCTTGCCGCAATTGCAGCAATTATGGCAAAGTGAGAGTCAGGATTGGTCAGAATCTTGCTTATTGAGTCTTTGAACTCGCTCCGCTCGCGTCTATAGAGAACAAGTCTGGGACCAGTTCAACCAATAGCCGCGATCTCGCTGCACGGGGCGGGCCCCGGCTCAAACTGGGCCGCCGCGAACTGGCCGGGCGCGAACTGGCTGCGGTAATAGCCGGCGAAGACGCCGTTGCGCCGCAGCAGCTCGGCCAGGTCGCCCTCCTCGGCGATGACCCCGTCTTTCAGCACGACGATGCGGTCGCAGCGCTGCACCGTCGACAGCCGGTGGGCGATGATGAAGGTGGTGCGGCCCTCCATCAGGCGCTCGATCCCGGCCATGACCAACGCCTCGGTGGCGACGTCGAGCGCCGAGGTCGGCTCGTCGAGGATCAGGATCGGGGCGTCGCGCAGCAATGCGCGGGCGATCGTCACCCGCTGCTTTTCGCCTTCCGACAGCGGCACGCCGGATTCGCCGATCACCGTGTCGTAGCCCTGCGGCAGCGAGTTGATCAGATCGTCGATGCGCGCCAGCCGGGCCGCCCGCTCGATCGCCGCATCCTCGGCCCCCGGCCGGCCATAGGCGATGTTGTCGCGCACCGACAGCGGAAAGATCAGCGGCGGCTGCAGCACCAGTGCTATCTGGCTGCGCAGGGATTTCAGGCTGTATTCGCGCACATCGACGCCGTCGATCTCGACCGCGCCCGCGGTCGGATCGAAAAAGCGCGGCAGCAGGCCGAGCATGGTCGATTTGCCGGCTCCGGTCGCCCCGACGACGGCGATCTTGGCGCCGGGCTCGACCGCGAGATCGATGCCGGTCAGCACCGGGGTCCGCGGGCGATAGCGGAAATCGACCCGGCGCCAGGCGACCCGGCCGCCGGCACCCTGCGGCGGAAAGGTACGGCTGCCGTCATCGAGGTCGGGCTCGGTGTCGAGCACTTCGAACACCCGGCGGGCGCCCACCCGCGCCCCGGCGATCAGCCCCCAGCTCTGGGTGATCTGGTTGATCGGGGCGTAAAGCTGGGCCAGGTACGAGATGAAGACGATCAGTTGCCCGACGGTCAGCGCGCCGGACAAGACCGCATGCGCGCCGGCATAGACGACGATCGCGGTGCCGCCGGCGATCACCGCGTTGACCGCGCCGGAGTAGAGCGTCTGCCAGCTGTAGAGGCGCAAGGTCGCGCGCAGGCTCTGCCGGCTCGCCCCCATGAACCGGCGGTGCTCGTCCTCCTCGCGGGTGAAGGCCTGCACCACCTTGATCGACGACATCGCCCACTGCACCAGCGAATAAACCCGGCTCTCGGTGGTGCGCACCTCGGTGGCGACCTCGACGATCTTTCGGTTGAAGCCGGAGATCAGCGCGAACAGCACCGGGACGACGGTCAGCGCGAGCCAGGTCAGGCTCGGATCGAGCGGGAACAGGATGAACAGCATGCCGCCCAAGAGGACCACCGCCGACAGGATCGGCAACGCGCCGTTCATGATCATCGTCTGCACGGCAAAGCTGTCGGCGGTCACCCGGTAGAGCAGGTCGCCGACCCGCTGGCGGCCATGAAACGCGAGCGACAGGCGCTGCAGATGGGCATAGAGCGCGCCACGCAGATCGTTGACCATGTTCTGCCCGACGCGGATCGTCGTGTAGTTGTGCAGGAGGGTGAGCCCGCCGCCGCCGAGCTGCACCACGACGATGCCGAGACAGGCGAGGAGCAAGAGCCCGCTCGCCGGCATCCCTTGCAACGCCGCGAGCGGGAAATGCTTGCCGCCCAGCACGTCGTCGATCACCACCTGCAGCGGCCACGGCTTCAGCAATTCGAAGCCGGTGATCAGGAACACCTGCGCCAAGGCCCAGGCGACCTGCCCGCGATACGGACGTAGATAGGGGAGGAGCTGCTTCAGCATCGCGCCGGTTTTCCGCGGTTGCGCCGGTTTCTGCGGTTGTGCCGGGCCCCGCGCCGCCCGGCCGAGCCGGCGCATCACGCCGGCTGCGGCGCGCCGGCCGGGTTGCGGGAGGCCGAGAGCGGCGCCAGCGGAATAAGACCGGTCGGCCTGGCGACGGTCTCGACGATGCGCTGCATCATCCGGGCAAAGCCGTCGAGGCGGATCGCCATCGCCGCGAAATTGACCAGCCCGGCCCCGCCGATTGCCGCCGCCGCCAACGGCCAGCCGAGGATCAATGCGAATGCCGTCGAGACCGCATAGAAGCGCAACAGGAACAGCGCGAACCGCGACAGCCGCATCGCGCAGCGCACCCGCAGGAGCCGCTTGCCGCCGCCATGGTTTTCGACGCAGACCGTGACCAGCGCGCGGCTGCACAGACCGCGGGCGATCTCGAGGTCCCAGCTGCTCCACCCAGCATCGGGCATGACGAAGTACTTCTGCCGCACCAGGAAATCCATCAGCCCGCCGAGCAGGGCTTCCTTCTCGGTTCCGGCCTCGCTCCAATAGGCGAGGTGAAAGGCCCGCCGTCGCCAGGAGATCCGGGCGCGCTGCTCGGTCGCAGCCGGGGCGAGGCGCGGCTGCGCACGCTTCTCGCGAAGCCGCCATCTGACCCGTTCCCAGCCGCGCAGCAGTGGGCCCAGATAGATCAGCAGCGCCACCAGCGCGCGCGCCTTCAGCCCGGTGAAACGCGCGTCGATCGGCGCCTTCAGCGCGCCGTTGACGCACATCGCCCAGGTGACCAGCAATGGCACCGCGAGCAGCCCCCACCAACCGCCGCCGACGATCGCGCCCAAGGCCAGGACCAGCGCCGCGGCACTCCACTCGAAGGTCAGCGGCAGAACGGCAGTCAACGAGGATGGCGGCTCATAGAGGGTCTGGAACAGGCCCCGCCCGAACACCCCCGAATAGATCACCGGCCGGCGCGACAGCAGGAGTGAGCTCGACAGATCGCCATAGATCCGGCCGAGCCATTTCGCCTGCCCGAACAGGTTGAAGCGGAACGGATGCTTCGAATAGACCAGCGCCTCGGCCTTGCCGTAGCCGCGCTGCTGGTCGCAATAGGCTTTGACCGTGTTGCGGCGGAAGTGCCACACGATCGCCGCCGGGCTGAAGCCGATCGCATGGCCGGCGTCCTGAAACCGCCAGCAGATGTCGACATCGTCGCCGGCGGCGCGGTAGACCGGGTCGAACCCGCCGAGGCCGAGCAGGGTCTCGCGCCGGAACGCCATGTTGCAGCCGGCGATGTGCTCGGCCACCTCGTCGCTGAGCAGCACGTGGGTCGGGCCGCCCGGCGCCACCGCGACCGCGGCCGGGACGAGGCTATTCTCGGGCGGCGGGAAATTCGGTCCGCCGCAAGCGCTGAGCCGGCCCGCTTCCATGCGGGCGACAAGATAGGTCAGCCAGTCGGGGTCGGCGACGCAATCGCTGTCGGTGTAGGCGACGATCTCGCCGCTCGCCGCCTCGGCGCCGACATTGCGGGCGACGCTCAAGCCCTCGTTCGGCTGGCTGATTATCCGGCAATAGGGGTAGCTCTCGGCGATTTCGAGGGTGCGGTCGCGCGAGCCGTCATTGACGAGGATGACCTCGTAATCGGGATAGCTGAGCACCTCCAACGAGGCGAGGCAGGCATCGATCGTGCGCTCGGCATTATAGGCGCAGACCACCACCGAGACCCGCGGGTAATGCGGCAGCGGCGGCGGCAGCGGCCCGTCATAGGCGCGCTCGACCTCGCCCAGCGCCGGTTTGGGCTGCCGCTCGCGGTCGACCAGGCCGAACGCCCAGTCCTCGACCAGGTGGCCGCCGGTGAACCATTCGTCGGTCCAGGAAAACACGCAAGTCCCGGCAACCCCGGCCGCGAACGCGGTGCCGACCTGCCAGGCCAATACCCGCCGCTGCTCCTCCTCGCCTTCATGCAGCGAATCGACGCCGAATTCGGTCAGCACCAGCGGCCGGTCGACGGCGAGGTTGTGCAGTCGCCCGATATAGCGCGCGAACGCGCTCTGGTCGTGCAGATAGACGTTGAAGCAGACGAAATCGGTGAAATCGACCGTCAGGTATTCGGTCGACGGAAAGTTGGCATAGCTGACCAGCGCCTCGGGGTGCTCTCGTCTGACCAGGGCGACGAGGCCCCTCAGAAAGCGCCGCACCGGCTCGGCGCCGTGCCAGCGGATCATATCGGGCGGGATCTCGTTGCCGACCAGATAGGCGAAGACCGCCGGATGGCGAGCGCAGGCGCGAACCCCGGCGATCACCGCTGCGCGGATATCCGCCTGGGTCGCGCGGCCGTCGAGAAAGGCGATGTGCTGCGGCCAGGGCAGCCCGACCAGCACCCTCAATCCCGCCGTCTCGGCGGCGTCGAGCAGCCACAGCGGCGGCACCGTGAACACCCGGACCGTGTTGATCCCGGCTTCGCTCATCAGCGCGAAATCCCGGTCGACGACCGCGGATTCGGGAAACGGCGCGCCGTGGCTGCCGGTCCGGAAGGTGCCGTAGGTGACGCCCTTGACGAAATGCTTGCGCTGGCCGGCGAAAAAGAACTTGCCGCTGACCCGGATCGCCGCGGCCGGCTCGACCGGTGCCGTCGACATCAAAGCGGGGACTGCGGCAACCTCGTCGCTGTCGACCAGGGTCATCCTTGACATCTCCCGGGACCGATGCCGCTCGTCTGACGCCTGACAGGGGCAGCGCTGGCACAACGGATCATCGCCCGAATCATTCCTGCCGCCGGTTGCGGGCCGGCCGGAAGAGAAAGCCTGGGCCGGTTCACCGCGAAGCGCGGGTATGCCAGGCGAGGGCGGTGCGGATGATCGTGTCGAGATCGGAATGCCGGGCGCGCCAGCCGAAAATTTCGGCTGCCAGGCCGGGGTCTGCGACCAGTGCCGCCGGATCGCCCGACCGGCGCGGCGCGGCGCGGGCCGCGATCTTGCGGCCGCTGACCGCCTCGGCGGCGGCGATCACCTCGCGCACCGAATGGCCGCTGCCGGTGCCGAGATTGACGGCGATGCTGGCGCCGCCCTCGCGCAGGTGCTCGAGCGCGCGCAGATGCGCTATCGCCAGATCGTGCACGTGGACGTAGTCGCGGATCGCGGTCCCGTCAGGCGTCGGGTAGTCGGTGCCGTAGACCTCGATTTGCGGTCGTTGCCCGAGCGCCGCCTGCAGCACCAGCGGCACGAGGTGGGTTTCGGGCTCGTGGCATTCGCCGATTTCGCATTCGGGATCGGCGCCGGCGGCGTTGAAATAGCGCAAGGCGGCCGAGCGCAGGCCGTAGGCGGCTCCGTACCAGTGCAACGCGCGCTCGATGGCGAGCTTGGTTTCCCCATAGGGATTGACCGGGCGCTGCGGCGCGCTCTCGCCGATCGGCACGCGGTCGGGGATGCCGTAGGTGGCGCAGGTCGAGGAAAACACGATCTCGCCGACAACCGTTTCGCGCATCGCCTCCAGCAAGGACAAGGTGCCCTCGAGATTGTTGCGGTAGTAGAGCGCCGGATCGGCCACCGACTCGCCGACATAGGCATAGGCGGCAAAATGCATGACCGCCTCCACCCGATGCTCGGCGAGGGCGCGACAGAGCCGGGCCCGGTCGGCGAGGTCGCCCTCGATGAGCGGCCCCCAGCGCACCGCCGCGCGCCGCCCGCGCGACAGATTGTCGAACGCGACCGGGAGCCAGCCGGCGGCGGCCAGCACCTTGCAGGCGTGCGAGCCGATATAGCCCGCCCCGCCGGTTACCAGCACCGCTTGCGACATGCCGCCCTGCCTGATTGGACTATTGATTGCATGATAATCGCATCGTAACGGATTATCTGTGCCGGCTCTTCCGGCATGCGGTGCTGTTGTGGGCGCGGCGGCTTGCCGCGGGGCGGGGCTGGTCGAATGGTCTGGGCGGAATAAGCCGGGGCTGATGGAGTAAGCTGGTTATGGAATAAGCCGGGCGGGCTGCCGTTTGTGCTGCATTCGCGCGAGGATCGGACCAAAAAATGCGCATCGCGGTAATCGGAACCGGGTATGTCGGGCTGGTCTCGGGAGCGTGCTTTTCCGAGTTCGGGGTGGAGGTCGCCTGCGTCGACCAGGACCGGGCCAAGATCGCCCGGTTGGAGCACGGAGAGATGCCGATCTTCGAGCCCGGGCTCGAAGCGCTGGTGGTGAGGAATGCAGCGGCGGGGCGGCTGTCGTTCACCACCGATCTGCCGCGCGCAGTCACCGGCGCCGACGCCGTGTTCATCGCCGTCGGCACGCCGTCGCGGCGCGGCGACGGGCATGCCGATCTGTCCTACGTCCATGCCGCAGCCGCGGAGATCGGGCGGGCCTTGACCGGCTACGCCGTGGTGGTGACCAAATCGACGGTGCCGGTCGGCACCGGCCGCGAGGTGGCCGAGATCCTGCGGCGGATGCACCCGCCGGGCGGGTTCGATGTCGCCTCGAACCCCGAATTCCTGCGCGAAGGCTCGGCGATCGAGGATTTCATGCGCCCCGACCGGGTGGTAATCGGCGCCGACAGCGAGCCGGCCCGCGCGATCCTGCGCGCACTCTACCGCCCGCTCTATCTCATTGAAACGCCGATGCTGTTCACCGACATCGAAACCGCCGAGCTGATCAAATATGCGGCGAACGCCTTTCTCGCGACCAAGATCACGTTTATCAACGAGATCGCCGATCTGTGCGAACGGGTCGGCGCCGACGTCCAGGACGTGGCCAAGGGCATCGGCCTTGACGGCCGCATCGGCCGCAAATTCCTGCATGCCGGGCCCGGTTTCGGCGGCTCGTGCTTCCCCAAGGATTGCCGCGCCCTGGTGCGCACCGCGCGAGAAGCCGAAGCGCCGCTGGCGATCGTCGAGACCGTGGTGCAGGCCAACGAGGCGCGCAAGGAGCGCATGGCCGACAAGATCGTCGCCGCCTGCGGCGGCAGCGTCGCCGGTCGGACCCTGGCCGTGCTCGGGCTGACCTTCAAGCCCAACACCGACGATATGCGCGACAGCCCGAGCCTCGCCATCCTGCCGCGTCTCGCCGCCGCCGGGGCGAAGCTGCGGGTCTACGACCCCGAGGGGATGGACGAGGCGCGAAAGCTGCTGCCCGATCTCGGCTATTGCGCGGACGCCTATGAAACCATGGCCGGAGCTGACGCGCTCGTGCTATTGACCGAGTGGAACGCCTTCCGTGCGCTCGATCTGGCGCGCGTCAGGGCGTTGCTGGCCAGGCCGCTGGTGATCGATCTGCGCAACGTCTACCAGCCGCACGAAATGGTCGCTGCCGGTCTTTCCTATGTCAGCATCGGCCGCCCGGCGCACACCGCCCGCCCGCAATTGCGGGCGCTCGCCTGAGAAGGTTGTCAATGTCCATCGCCAGCGGGAAGTTCGCCAGATGACCAGCGTCGTTGCCAAGCGCGTTCTCGTCACCGGCGGCGCCGGGTTTCTCGGCTCGCATCTGTGCGAGCGTCTGGTCGGTCGCGGCGACGACGTGCTCTGCGTCGACAATTATTTTACCGGGCGCAAGGACAACGTCGCCCAGCTGTTGGGCGACCCGCATTTCGAGGCGATGCGCCACGACATCACCCATCCGCTGTTTGTCGAAGTCGATGAGATCTACAATCTCGCCTGCCCGGCCTCGCCGATCCATTACCAGTTCGATCCGGTGCAGACCACCAAGACCAGCGTGATCGGCGCGATCAACATGCTGGGGCTGGCCAAACGGCTGAAAGCCAAGATCTTCCAGGCCTCGACTTCCGAGGTCTATGGCGACCCGACCATGCATCCGCAGCAGGAGAGCTACCGCGGCAACGTCAATCCGATCGGCCCGCGCGCC
Source organism: Allostellaceae bacterium (assembly GCA_036008325.1). Classification (GTDB taxonomy): domain Bacteria; phylum Pseudomonadota; class Alphaproteobacteria; order ATCC43930; family CGMCC-115725; genus AP-15. The sequence goes on along the minus strand of DASYNW010000127.1, from coordinate 4,061 downwards.
TGCTACGACGAAGGCAAGCGCTGCGCCGAGACCTTGTTCTTTGACTATTACCGTCAGCACAACCTGAAGATCCGCGTCGCCCGCATCTTCAATACCTACGGGCCGCGCATGCACCCCAATGACGGGCGCGTCGTCTCTAACTTCATCGTCCAGGCGCTGCACAACGAGCCGATCACACTCTACGGCGATGGCACCCAGATCCGCGCCTTCTGTTATGTCGACGATCTGATCGACGGCTTTGTGGCGCTGATGGCCGCTTCCGACGACATTACCGGGCCGGTCAATCTCGGCAACCCGGTCGAAACCTCGGTCGCCGAACTCGCCGACCTCATCATCGCCCTGACCGGCTCGCGCTCGACGATCGTCCGCCGCCAGCTCCCGGTCGACGACCCGGTGCAGCGCTGCCCGGACATCGCCCAGGCCGAGGCGGTGCTGGGCTGGCGCCCGCGCACCGAGCTCAAGGACGGCCTCACCCGCACCGTCGCCTATTTCGACAAGCTTCTCTCCACACGGGGGCGTAAACCCGGTCGCGCCCGGCAAGCGAGCGCGATATCGCAGGCCAGCGAAGCAATCGCGGAAGATTGACCCCGCCCATCGCGCGACGTTGCTGAACCGGTCGCGGTCGGCTAAGTTCGACACGTGCGGATATCGATGATCAGGCGCTTGATCGCCGCGCTCAGCATTCTTGCGGTGGCGTTCGCCGTCACCGGGGCTGCCTGCGCCGCACCGACGACCGCAGCCGCGGGCGGAATGCGCGGACCGTGTGCGCCGGGCCGAGCCCATTCCGCAGCCCATCATGCCGTGCCGAAGATGCCGCTCTGCGGCATCCCGGCTTGCGCTGCGGCAGCGCTCCTGGCTGCACCGCCACGGCTGGGGGCGCCGCTGCTGCTGTCGCCCGTCGATTACGCTGTCGGCCCGGACGCAGCCCTCCCGGACAACGCGCCCACGGCCGAACCTCCGCCTCCGAGATCACTCCTCGCCTGCTGAACCGGGGTCCACGCCGACCCCGATCGTGCCGCCGGCAGCCGGCTCGGAAAGCCAGAGTCAGATCTTTTCGCTCAGCGCGCGCTGCTCGACGGCAGCCCTCGAGCGCACCCGGCATGCCGGCAATGAACCCGCAAAAAAATAAAGGGCTTTCGCCAGCCCGAATGCGCCAGCCCGCGCCATGCGCGGTCGGAGATTGAGGAGAGACCATGCGACGCCGCTCGTTGATCCAGGCCGTTTCAGTTGCCGTCGCGGCCGCAGCCGCCCGGCTTTTCGCCATTGGACCGCCCCGCGCCGCTGTGGCAGCACCCCCCGAAACGCCGGCCGGAAACGGCATGGGTGGAATGATGGGCGGCATGAGCGAGATGATGCAGCCCGGCAACATGATGGGGCCGATGCGCACTGGGATGGAGCTGTTCATGCGCCACGCCCAGATCCGCCGCACCGTGACAGAGCTGCCGAACGGCGTCCGCGCCGTCACCGAATCCGACGACCCGCAGACCGCGGCGCTGATCCGGACGCATGTCGGCGCGATGTATCGGCGGCTCGACCAGGACCGCGCCTTTCCCTATCCGATGAGCCGCAGCGTCCCTGCGATGTTCGCCCACAGCACGCGCTACCGGCGCACCCTTGAAACGACGCCGAACGGGGTTGCCGTCACCGAAACGGCCGAGGATCCGGCGATAGTCGCGATTATCCGAGAGCATGCGCAGGAGATCAGCGGCTTCGTCCGCGACGGCATGCCCGCGATGATGCGCGGCATGATGCAATAGCGATTCTAGGAGCATACGAGATGTACGCAGCGAAAATCTTCGCCGTCGCGGCCGTGGTCGCGTTCTGCCTGTCGGCAGCGACCGTCAACGCGGCCGAGCCGGCCAACGGCGGCGTGCAAAGCCGCTTCGACTATTTGAGCACGCACGGCAATTCCTCGTGCGCGCAATCCTTTACGAGCTCGATCGCGGCGATGCCCGCGGGCGCGCAGCTCCGGGGCTCCTGTTGCAGCCCAATGGTGCTCGATCGTTACGCCCGGCAGCTCCAGGGGCTGAAGCAATACGCGAAGGTGCCGCAGGTGCCGCCCGATCCCTACGATATCGAGGCGGGTCTCGCAGCACAGATGATGGCCGCCGACAGGATCAAGCTGAACGGCAAGGAGCAGGCGGCTTACGACTATGCGATGCAGCATTCGAACGAGCACGGCCCGTGCTGTTGCCGCTGCTGGCGTTGGCGCGCCTATGGCGGCTTGGCGAAGCTGCTGATCCGCGGACGGGGCTTTACCGGCCCGCAGCTCACGACGGTATGGAACCTGTCGGACGGCTGCGGTGGCAGCGCTTAGAAGAAATCACGGCATCTGAAACACGGCGCGCTCAAATGATCCGGCGCCGCCGCAGCTCGTCGATGATGGCGGCGGCGGCCTGTTCGGCCGAGGTGCCGATCGTGGTCACCCGCATCTCGGGGGCTTGCGGCGCCTCGTAGGGAGAGTCGAGCCCGGTGAAATGCTCGATCGCGCCGGCCTTGGCCTTGGCGTAGAGGCCCTTGGGGTCGCGCCGGATGCATTCCTCGATCGGGGTGTCGACGAAAATCTCAAAAAACGCGGTCGGGCGGGTCAGCTCGCGCACCATCCGCCGCTCGGCGCGGAACGGCGAGATGAACGAGCAGATCACGATCAGCCAGGCCTCGGCCAAGAGCCTCGCGACCTCGCCGACGCGGCGGACGTTCTCGACCCGGTCGGCGTCGGTAAAGCCCAGATCGCGGTTGAGGCCGTGCCGCACATTGTCGCCGTCGAGCAGCATCGTGTGCCGGCCGAGGGCCAGCAATTGCTTTTCAACGAGATCGGCGATCGTCGATTTGCCCGCGCCCGACAGGCCGGTGAGCCACAGCACCGCCGGGGTCTGGCCTTTGAGCGCGGCCCGCTCGTCGCGCCCGACGGTCAGCGCCTGCCAATGGATGTTGCTGGCCCGGCGCAGGCCAAAGGCGATCATCCCGGCCCCGGCCGTCTCGTTCGTAAAGCGGTCGATCAGGATAAAGGCGCCGGTGTCGCGATTGACCGTATAGGGATCAAACGCCACCGGGGCCGCCGTCGACAGATTGCAGAACCCGATCTCGTTCAAGCCCAAGGTCTTGTCGGCCAGATGCGCCAGGGTTTCGACGTCGATGCGATGCTTCAGCGCGGTGACCGTGGCCGGCACCGTGCGGGTGCCGATCTTCAAGAGATAGGAGCGGCCGGGGACGAGCGGGTGCTCGCTCATCCAGATCAGGTGTGCGGCGAACTGGTCGACGAATTCGGGCGGGTCGCGCGGGTCGGCCAGCACGTCGCCGCGGGCGATGTCGATCTCGTCGTCGAGGACGAGGGTGACCGCGTCGCCGGCGCCGGCCCGATCGAGCGGACCGTCGAAGGTGGCGATCCGGCAAACCCGGGTCGAGCGGCCCGAGCCGGCGAGCACGACCGGATCGCCCGGTGCGACCGAGCCCGAGGCGATCGTCCCCGAGAAGCCGCGGAACGAGGCGTCGGGGCGGTTGACCCACTGGACCGGAAAGCGGAACCGCGCATCGCCGCCGCCGGCCGCCGCGACGGTTTCGACCGTTTCGAGATGGTCGAGCAAGGCCGGACCGCGATACCACGGCATCCGCTCGGAGCGATGCGTGACGTTGTCGCCGGACAGCGCGCAAAGCGGGATCGCGCGCACCGCCGGCTCGCCCAGCCCCGCGGCAAACGCCGAGAAATCGGCGGCGATCGCGGCAAAGCGGCGCCCTTCGTAGCCGACCAGGTCCATCTTGTTGACCGCCAGCACCAGCTCGCGAATGCCGAGCAGCGAGCAGATGAAGGCGTGCCGCTTGGTCTGGGCAACGACGCCGTGGCGGGCGTCGACCAGGATCACGGCGAGCTCGCAGGTCGAGGCGCCGGTCGCCATGTTGCGCGTGTACTGCTCGTGGCCTGGGGTATCGGCGACGATAAAGGCCCGCCTGGGGGTGGCAAAAAAGCGATAGGCGACATCGATCGTGATCCGTTGCTGGCGCTCGTCTTCGAGCCCGTCGAGCAGCAAGGAAAAGTCGATCGCCTCGCCGGTGGTGCCGAACCG
>DASYNW010000126.1:0-23310 GCA_036008325.1 Allostellaceae bacterium | reverse complement strand
TTGACCGAGATTTCGGTGCCGGTGACATAGGCGGCGTCGTCGCTGCACAGGAAGAAGATCGTGCCGGCGACGTCGGCCGGAACACCCAGCCGGTTCAATGGGATGCGCGGCAGCAGCGCCGCCGTTTCGGGCGACAGCATCGCGGTCTCGATCTCGCCGGGCGCCACCGCGTTGACGCGCACGCCGAGTCGGGCGAAGTCGGCGGCCATCTCGCGGGTCAATGCCGACAATGCCGCCTTCGAGGTCGCATAGGCCGAGCCGGCGAACGGATGCACGTGATGGCCGGCGATCGAGGTGATGTTGACGATCGCCCCCTGGCCCAGCGCCAGGGCCGGGGCAAAGGCCCGCGACAGGGTCAGCGGCACGAAAAAGTTCAGCTGGAACACCCGGCGCCAATCGTCGATCTCGCCGTTGAGACAGCCGAGCCGCTCCATATCCGGCGCCTTGGGCGAAACCCCGGCGTTGTTGACCAGCGCGTGCAGTGGGCCGTCGAGATAATCGCCGGCCTCGGCGACGAGATGGTCGAGATCGGCCGGCTCGCCGAGATCGGCGGTGATGTGGTGGGTCCAGTTCGGGTCGCGCCGGCACTCCGCCGGCACGCCCTCGCGCGAGCAGGTGATGATCCGCCAGCCGGCTTCGCTGAAGCGCTTGACCGTGGCGTGCCCGATGCCGCGGCTGGCGCCGGTCAACAGCAGGACTTTTCGTTCGCTCATTGGGCCCCAACCCTTCGCGGAAAATTCGAGCGCGGCTCTTCGATGCCTTCGGGATCCTGATGGATGATGATTTCGGCATGCGGATAAGCGGCGCGCAACCGCATCTCGACCTCGTCGGAGACCTCGTGCGCCCGGGTCAGGCTCATGCCGCCATCCATCTCGATGTGGATCTGGATGAAGGCGGTCGGTCCGGCGACCCGGGTGCGCAGGTCGTGGGCGGCGGCAACCTCGGGATGCGACAGCGCAATCTCGCGGATCTTTTCGCGTTCGTCGTCGGGCAATTCGCGGTCCATCAGCTGGACCAGGGACAGGCGCGCCAACCGTGCCGCGGAATAGATGATCCAGACGCCGATGGCCGCGCCGAACAGCGGATCGAGGATATCGAGGCCAAAGATGCCGCCCAGCACCAGCGCCGCGATTACGCTGCCATTGAGGATCAGATCGCCGCGATAGTGCAGTTCGTCGGCGGTGATCGCGATCGAGCCGGTGCGGCGCACGACATGCCGCTGATAGAGCACCAGCGCTAAGGTCACCGCGATCGACAGGACCATGACCGCGATCCCCGTCGGCGAATTCTCCACCGCGGCCGGGTGGAGCAGCCGGCGCACCGCTTCGGCGAGCAGCAGCAGCGCGCTGCCGATGATGAACGCCGACTGGCCCAGGACCGCGAGCGGCTCGGCCTTGCCATGGCCGAAGCGATGCTCGCGGTCGGCCGGGGTCATCGCGTGCCGCACCGCGACCAGATTGATGATCGCGGCGACGAGGTCGAGCAGCGAGTCGATCAGGCTCGACAGCAGCGCCACCGAGCCGGTATCGAGCCAGGCGACGAACTTGGCCGCGATCAGCAACACCGCGACGGCGACCGAGGCATAGGTCGCCGACCGCCGCAGCCGGTCCGCCGCCGGTTCGCGGCTCAGGGGAAAAGTCGTTCCCGTCGCCATCCGTCGCTCTCGCGGACAAACAGCCACCGGTCGTGCAGGCGGGAGGGGCGTTCCTGCCAGAATTCGATCCGCTGCGGCATCACCCGAAAACCCGACCAATAGGGCGGGCGCGGCACCTCGCCCGCGCCGAAACGATGCAGGAATTCCTCGACTCGGCGCTCCAGCAGGGCGCGGCTCGCCAACGGGCGCGACTGGTCCGAGGCCCAGGCGCCGATCCGGCTGTCGCGCGCCCGCGTCGCGAAATAGGCGTCCGCCTCGTCGCCCTCGACCGGCTCGACCATGCCCTCGATCCGCACCTGCCGGCGCAGCGATTTCCACAGAAAGCATAACGCGGCGCGCGGGTTCAGCGCCAGCTCCGATGATTTTCGGCTCTCCAGATTGGTGTAAAAGACGAAGCCGCGCGCATCGACGCCCTTCAGCAGCACCGCGCGCACCGAGGGCCGGCCCTCGCCGGTCGCCGTCGCCAGCATCATCGCTTCCGGCTGCTCCTCGCTTTCCGCAGCGCTGGCGAACCAGCGCGCGAACGGCGCCAGCGGTTCGGCCTCGACGATCTCGTCCATGCTCGGGTTCCCCCGCCCTATTCCGAGGCGACCTTTTCGGCCGCCCGCCGAAATTCACGCCGGGCCGGCGCAACCTCGACCGTCTCGGCGATCAACGAGCCGATCGTCATCTGCATCGCCGCGGCTTCGGCTCTGACGATCCGTTCCATCGCCGGGGCCACCTGCCGCTGCCACGGTGCCGCGCCGGGGTTGAGCCAACCATCGGCAAGGGGCAGGTGCAGCGCCGCATAGAGCTCGTGCAGAGTGGCGGTTTCCGGGCTCCAGGCCAGCACCCACTTGCCCTCCTGGGTGTGCGCGGTAAAACCCGCCGCGGCGAGCGGCCGCAGATGCTCGTCGACCACCGTCGTCGGCACCCCGAGCTCGGCGGCGAGCGCCTGGGTGGAGGGCTTTGCCCCGCGCCGCTGCGCCCGCGCCAGCGCCGCGATCAGCGCCAGGCTCAGCGCCAGCTCCACGCCCCCGGCCGCCGCGGTGCCGAGGCGGCGGTCGATGCGCCAGTGCGGCAAGCCGGCGGCGATCTCCGCACCCAGCAGCACCCCCATCCAGGAGATGTACATCCACAACAGAAAGATCGGGATCGCCGCGAGCGTGCCGTAGACGGTCCGGTAATACGACATGGCGCCGACATAGATGGTAAACCCGACCTTCAAAAGCTCGATCGCCACGGTCGCGATCAGCGCGCCGAGCGCGCCGTCGCGCCAACGCACCGCGCAGTTCGGGATCAGGCAGTAGAGCAGGGTCAGGGCGACGAATTCGAGCACCGCCGGCACCGAGCGGGCGAGGCCGTGCAGCCAGCCGCTCTCGATCCATTGGAAGGCTTGCTGGCCAAACCCGACATGGTGGGCGGCGATTTCGAAATAGGTCGACAGCGACAGGCTGAGGCCGATCAGCAGCGGGCCGAGCGTGATCAACGTCCAATAGGCCAGCACCCGCTGGCCCCACGGCCGCGGCGCCGTCACCCGCCAGATCACGTTGAGCTGATCTTCGACCGTGACCAGCAGCAGAACCCCGGTCGCGGCGATGCCGATGACGCCGACCGCCGTCGTCTGCGCCGCCGAATTGGCGAAGGCGCGAAACCACCACGCCGCCTGGTCGCCGACCGAGGGCACGAAATTCTTGAACACCAGCGCCAATATCTGGTCGTGCACCTGCCCGAAGATCGGAAACACCGACAGCGAGCCGAGCGCGATCGCGGCGAGCGGCACCAGCGAGACGAGCGCGGTGTAGCCGAGCGCGCCCGAGGCGGCAAAGCAGCCGTCGGCGTTGAAGCGGCGCAGCGCATAGGCGACAAAGGCAGCCAAGGTCGCCATCATCCGCCGCAGATTGCCGCCTCGTCGGCCCGATCGGCCCTGCTCCGCCTCGCGTTTCATCCGGAAAACCTTATTGCCTCGCATCTGGCTAACACCACCGCGGCCGACGATTATCCGCCGCCTGCCGGCGCTGCGCCAGCGACTCGGGCTGCGGGCTGGCCGATTGGCCCTTGGCGCAGGGTTCGTGTAGGATGGCCGCGCTAGCGAGAAATGGGGATGACCATGCCGCTGATGGCGGGGAAGCAAGGCCTGATCATGGGCGTTGCCAATGAACGCTCGATCGCCTGGGGCATCGCCAAAGCGCTCCACCGCCACGGCGCCGAGCTCGCCTTCACCTATCAGGGCGACGCCTTGCGCAAGCGGGTGCAGCCGTTGGCGCTGAGCCTCGACAGCGATTTTGTGCTGGAGGCCGATGTCGGCTCGGAACCGAGCCTCGATGCGGTGTTCGCGGCGTTGGCCGAGCGCTGGCGACATCTCGATTTCGTGGTCCACGCCATTGCCTTTTCCGACAAGGACGAGCTCAAGGGCAAATACCTGCACACCAGCCGGGCGAACTTTCTGCGCACCCTCGAAATCTCCTGCTACTCGTTCACCGATGTCTGCCGGCGCGCGGCGCCGCTGATGACCGCGGGCGGCAGCCTGTTGACCTTGACCTATGCCGGGGCCGAGCGGGTCATGCCGCATTACAACGTGATGGGAGTGGCCAAGGCCGCGCTCGAGGCCAGCGTGCGCTATCTCGCGGTCGACCTCGGCGGCGACAACATCCGGGTCAACGCGATTTCGGCCGGGCCAATCAAGACGCTCGCCGCCTCCGGGATCGGCGATTTCCGCTATATCCTCAAATGGAACCAGCTGAATTCGCCGTTGAAGCGCAACGTCACGATCGAGGACGTCGGCGGCGCCGGCCTCTACCTCTTGAGCGATCTTTCGGCCGGGGTCTCGGGCGAGGTCCACCACGTCGATTGCGGCTACCACGTGGTCGGCATGAAGGCCGTCGACGCCCCCGACATCTCGGTGGTGTGAGAGAAACGTGAAGATACCGGATCAGCGTCGTTCCGGGGCGCGGGCGCCAGCTCGCGAGCCCGGAACCTATGAACACCGGCTCGAGGCTAGCCGGCACCGGCCCGTGTTCATGGGTTCCGGGCAAGCCCATGGGGCATCCCGGAATGACAGTGGTTCAGGGTGTGCGAGCGTAGCCGATGGCCGGTAACTCCTTCGGAACTCTGTTCCGCTTCACCACCTGGGGCGAGAGCCACGGGCCGGCGATCGGGGTCGTCGTCGACGGCGTGCCGCCGCGCCTGGCGCTGGCCGAGCCCGACATCCAGCGCTGGCTCGACAAGCGCAAGCCCGGCCAGTCGCGCTTTACCACCCAGCGGCGCGAGGAAGACCTCGTGCGCATCATGAGCGGCGTCTTCGACGGGGTTACCACCGGAACCCCGATCCAACTGCTGATCGAAAACACCGACCAGCGCTCAAAGGACTACCGCAACATCGCCGACCGGTTTCGCCCCGGCCACGCCGACTATACCTATTGGAAGAAATACGGGGTGCGCGACTATCGCGGCGGCGGCCGCGCCTCGGCGCGCGAGACCGCCTCGCGGGTTGCCGCCGGCGCCGTCGCCCGCAAGATCCTCGGCCCCGACATCCAGATCCGCGGCGCGCTGGTGCAGATCGGCCCGCAGGCGATCGACCGCGAGGCCTGGGACTGGCAGGCGGTCGAGCAGAACCCGTTCTGGTGCCCCGATCCTGCCATGGCTGCGCAGTGGGCTGATCATCTCGACCAGGTACGCAAGGCCGGCTCCTCAGCCGGTGCAGTCATCGAGATCGTGGCGAGCGGTGTCCCCGCCGGGCTCGGCGAGCCGATCTACGACAAGCTCGACGGCGACCTCGCCCGCGCCCTGATGACGATCAACGCGGTCAAGGGCGTGGAGATCGGCGCCGGGTTCGGCGCCGCGGCACTCAAAGGCGAGGACAACGCCGACGAGATGCGCATGGCCGACGGCCGGGTCGTCTTCCTGTCGAACAATGCCGGCGGCATCCTCGGCGGCATCTCGACCGGGCAGGACATCGTCGCCCGCTTCGCGGTCAAGCCGACGAGCTCGATCCTGACCCCGATGCGCACCGTCGATGCCGAGGGCAACGAGGTCGAGATCGCCACCCACGGCCGTCACGACCCCTGCGTCGGCATCCGCGCGGTCCCGGTCGGCGAGGCGATGGTCGCCTGCGTGCTGGCCGATCATCTGTTGCGCCATCGCGCCCTCGGCGCGGATTTGTGAGCCGATGCGCCGTATCGCCGTCGGTTTTTTTGCCGGTGTCGGCCTCCTTACGGTTCTTCTGGTCATCGCCGTCGCCGTCATCGTCATCCGGCTGAAGCCTGGCACGCCGGCACTTCCCGGCAACATCATCCTCTCGGTCGATCTGACCCAGGGCCTCGCCGACCGCCCCGACCAGGGTGGCTGGCTCGAATTGATCGTCGGCGCCAAGCCGACCTTGCGCGATTTTCTCGATGCGATCGAGGCGGCCGGCGACGATCCGCGGGTCAAGGGCCTCGTCGCCCGCATCGGCAGCGACCAATTCGCGCTCGCCGAAGCGCAGCAGATCCGCGACGCGATCAAGGGCTTCCGCGCCAAGGGCAAGTTCGCGATCGCCTTTTCCGACAGCTTTGGCGAATTCGGCGGCGGCACCCGCCCCTATTACCTGGCGAGCGCGTTCGACCGGATCTGGCTGCAGCCGATGGGCACGGTCGGCCTGACCGGGCTCTATGCCGAGACCCCGTATTTCAAGGGGGCCCTCGACATGCTCGGGATCGTCGCCGAATTCGATCATATCGGCCGCTACAAGACCGCCGCCAACGTGCTGACCAACACCAGGATGACCGCCCCCGACCGCGAGCAGATCGAAGCGCTGCTGACCTCGGCCTCCGCCCAGGTGGTCGCCGGCATCGCCGAAGGCCGCAAGCTGTCGCCGGATGCGGTGCGCGCCGCGATCGACAGCGGGCCGCTGCTCCCCGACGAGGCGCTCCAGGCCAAGCTCGTCGACCACATCGGCTACCGCGACGAGGCGATTGCCGCAGCCCGCAAGCGCGCCGGGGCGCAGGCCAAGCTGGTCGGCCTCTCTACCTATCTCGGCGGCGCCGAGCGCCCCAATCGCGCCGGCGCCCGGATCGCGCTGATCTACGGTTCGGGGCTGATCGTCGGCGGCAGCGGCTCGGACGGGCCGCTGTCGGGCTCGGCAGAGATGGCCGCCGACGATGTCGCCCACGCCTTTCGCGCCGCGGTGCGCGACCCCAAGGTGCGCGCGATCCTGTTCCGCATCGACAGCCCCGGCGGCTCGGTCACCGCCTCGGAGACGATCTGGCGCGCGGTCGAGCTCGCCGGCAAGGAGGGCAAGCCGGTCATCGCCTCGATGGGCGATGTGGCCGGCTCGGGCGGCTATTACATTGCAGCACCGGCCGCCAAGATCATCGCCGAGCCGGCGACCCTGACCGGCTCGATCGGCGTGCTCGCCGGCAAGGTGGTGGTCGGCGGCCTCTTGAAAAAGATCGGGGTGACGACCGATTCGGCGCAGTTCGGCGCCAATGCGGGGATGGGGAGCGCCACTTCGCCATTCTCGCCCTTCGCCCAATCCCGCGTCCAGGCGCTGCTCGACGCCACCTATAAGGGGTTCAAGGACCACGTTGCCGCTGGCCGGCACATGAGCCCCGACGCGGTCGAGGCGGTCGCCAAGGGCCGGGTGTGGACCGGCGCGGACGCCAAGGCGCACGGCCTCGTCGACGCGCTCGGCGGCTACGGCACGGCGCTGCGCCTGGCCAGGGAGGCGGCCGGGATCGCGCCCGAAGCACCAGTCGCGCTCACCCTCTTCCCGCGCGAAAAGCCGCCGATCGAGCTGCTTTACGACCGCCTGACCGGCAAGCAGCGCCGGAGCACCGGCTTCGGCGCCTTCGGCCGCGCGATCGAATCGGTCGAGCCGCTGCTGCTGCGGATCGACGCCCTGATCGAGCCTCCGGGAGCCCTCAGCATGCCGCCGATCGGCCAGCCGCGATAGTTTCAGGCCGCAGGCTTTGCGCGCATCTCGCCGGCCACCCTGACCCGCACCCTGAGCGCGTTCCCCGGCAGATAGGCGAGCGGCATGTCGTCGACATCGACCAGCGCGAGGCTGGTGCTGTCGGCTCCGGCGGCGACTGCACGATCCCTCGCCTGCGCTTCGGCCGCGGCGATCGCCTCGTTGCGGCCAAGGTCGCGATAGATCTGGTCGGTTTCGCCGCTCACCTGCGCGATCGCCGCGCCGACCGCGTTGGCGCACTCGCCATGCGCGACCCGAACCACCCGCGAGATCCCGGCGAGACGGTCGGGGATCAGGAAGGCGCCGCCGCCGACCGCGATCAATGGCAGATCGCCGGCCTCGGTTTTGATCCGGTCGACCGCGTCCTCGATCTTGTCGCGCGCGGCGTCGAGGATGGCGCGCACCAGGTCGGCCGGCAGGTGCGCCACAGCGCCGGCATTGCCGATATCGGCGACGCCGGCGGCGACCGCGGCGTCGGTCGCGGTCAGGGTGTCGCCGCCAAACACCAGCGCCTCGCGGGTCAGGCGATAGCCGACGCTCTGCGGCCCGACCCTCAGCGGATCGCGCACGACGAGGCTGCCGCCGCCGAGCCCGATCGAGAAGAGATCCGGCATGCGGAACAGGGTGCGCACGCCGCCCACCTCGACGACCGAATTCGCCTCGCGCGGAAAGCCGCGGCGCAATTGCCCAACATCGGTCGAGGTGCCGCCGACATCGACCACCAGCGCCTCGGCAAGGCCGGACAGAAAGGCCGCACCCCGCATCGAGTTGGTGGCGCCCGAGGCAAAGCTCACGACCGGCAGTGCCGCCGCGGCCGCTTCCGTCATCACCGTGCCGTCGTTCTGGGTCAGGTAGAGCGGTGCGGTGATCCCGCTCGCCGCGATCGCCGCGGCAAAGCCCGCGACCGTGGTGCGCGCCAGCGGGATCAGCGCGGCGTTCAACAGCGCCGCGTTCTCGCGTTCGAGCAGGCCGATGCGGCCGAGATCGCGCGACAGGGTGATCGCCGCTTCCGGGCATTCCTCGCGCAGGATTTCGGCGGCCCGCTCCTCGTGGCTCGGGTCGAGCGGCGAAAAGATCGCGGCGACCGCGACCGAGCGGATGCCGCTGTCGCGGATCTGGCGCGCGGCGCGGCGCATGCCGGCTTCGTCAAACGGCACGATCGGACGGCCGTCGTAATCATGCCCGCCTTCGAGCATGAAGACCTCGGCGCGGACCAATTGGGCGAGGTCCGGGGGCCAGTCGCAGAACGGCGGCAACGAAGCGGCGGCCGGAAGCCCGATCCGCACCGCCGCGACCCGCGCCAGTCCCCGCCGCTGCACCACCGCGTTGACGAAATGCGTGGTCCCGATCACCACCGCGTCGATCGCCTCGGCCGCGACCTCGAGACGGGCCGAAAGCTCGGCCAGCGCAGTCACGATGCCGGTCGTCACATCAGCCGTCGTCGGCGTCTTGACCGCATGCACGACCTCGCCGCCGGCGAGCAATACCGCGTCGGTATTAGTCCCCCCGACATCGATCCCGATCCGTTGCATCGGCCTAGCCCGGCGCTCCGAACACCGAGCGGAAGTCGAGGTCGTAGCCGAAGGCGCGCGGGCCGACATGGTCGAGGCCCTTCGGCGTCAGGAACACGGGCGGCGCCGGCAAGGCCACGACCGTCACCCGCCTTCCGTACCGGATCGTCTCGGTGCCGCAGGCTTCGCCCGACACCGTGTCGAGCACGCAGATCAGATCGGGCGACATCGCGATCGGGGCGCCGTCGCGCCAGGCCACCACCCATTCGTTCTGAAAGGCGATTTCGAGCCGCGCGCCGCGATCCTGGTCGAGCCCCTCGATCGCCGCCCGGCCACGCAGAAAACCTTCGGTCGTACGCCGCGCGACATCGACGACCTTGCCGCGGAACAACAGCTTGCCCGCCGCCTCGTCCAGCACCGCGGCAACCGGGTCCTCGTGGCGGCGCTGCGCCGCGCGCACCCGCCGGCCGATGCCGATCGCCTTCGACACGGTCAGATGGATGCCCCACTCCTTGACCTCGGCGCCGGTGCGCGGCGCTTTGCAGGTGGACGCGATCGAGCCCATCTCGACGCAGATTTTCCGGCTCGCCCGCTCCATCCACTTCCAATCCGGCACTTTGGTCACCACCGCCTCGATGCCGCGCGGGTCGTAGAGCACGCACGGGTACGGGCGCAGGCCGCCAACCGCCACGCTGGTCATCTGCGCCTCGGGATAGGCGCGGCCCATGGTGTCGGCGTCGACCACCGGCAATCCCAGATGCGCCGCCGCCATCAATGGCTGGATGCCATTGCCGCCACCGATCTCGAGCGCCATGACCGCGCGGAATCTCTGACCCAGCAATTCTTGCTGGATTTCGACCGCGCGGGCGATATTGCGGCTGTCGGCGAGGCGCTCCTGGCCGACCAGCGGCGCCCCCATGTTGGAGACCACCGCGACCCAATCCGCGTCGGCGAGATCGAATGGCGAGATCAGCTCGACCCGGTGCCCGTCGGCATAAAGCCGGCGCATGTTGAGGAGCCCCAGATACGGGCTGCCGCCGCCGCCGGTGCCGAGAATCCACGCGCCCACCGCCAGGCATTCGATATCGTCGAGGGTGATTTTCAATGCGGGGTTTGTCATTGCGGGGAGCGGGGAGTGCTGTGAAGCAATACCAACGACATCGCGGCGCGAGATTGCTTCGCTTCGCTCGCAATGACAATCATTTGGATGACGGAGAAATCGCATGCCGCTGTCGGGAATTCGTGTGGTCGATCTGACCCGCATCCTTGCCGGACCGTTCTGCTCGATGATTTTGGGGGATATGGGGGCCGAGGTGGTCAAGATCGAAACCCCGGGCATCGGCGATCCGGTGCGCCGGCAGGGGGCGATTTGCGACGGGCTCAGCTGGTATTTCGCCGCGTTCAACCGCAACAAGCGCTCCCTGTCCCTCAACCTGCGCAGCGCTGAAGGCCGCGCCGTGCTCGACAAGCTGATCGCGCGGAGCGACGTGCTGATCGAGAATTTCCGGCCCGGGGTGCTCGTCGCGATGGGCCTCGATCAGGCGCGGCTCGAGGCGCTCAATCCCGGCCTCGTCACCTGCAATATCACCGGCTTTGGTTCGAGCGGCCCCTATCGCGACCGTCCGTCGTTCGATTTCATCGCCCAGGCGATGAGCGGGTTCATGAGCGTCACCGGCGAGCCGGATGGGCCGCCGATGCGGGCCGGACCGCCGATCGCCGATCTGGTGGCCGGCCTGCAAGGCGCGCTCGGGGTGTGCGCGGCCCTGGTCCGCCGCGGCCGCACCGGGCAGGGCGACACGGTCGGGGCCAGCCTCAACAATGCGATGATCGGCATGCTGGGGTTTCTCGCCGCGAACTACCTGGCGACCGGTGCTGCGCCGGCGCGCAGCGGCAACGACCATGCGATCGTCTCGCCCTACGGGATGTTCCGCACCAGGGACGGCGAGATCGCGATCGCCCCCAGCCAAGAGCAATCCTATCAGCGGCTGATCGATGCGCTCGACGCCCCCGAATTGCGCGAGAACCCGCTGTTCGGCAGCAACGATCTGCGCGTCGCCAACCGGGCGGCGGTGAACGCCGCGATCGAAGGCCGGCTCAAAGGCGGCACCAGCGATTATTGGATCGCCAGGCTCAACACCGCCGGCGTGCCGTGCGACCGGGTCAAGACATTGCCCGAGGTCTTCGCCGACCCGCAGGTGAGCGAGCAGCAGATGGTGCTCGACATCGAGCATCCCGGTCACGGCGAGGTCAGGATGCTGGGCTTCCCGATCAAAATTCACGCAAGCGCCGTGCCGCCTCTACCGCCCCGCCCCCGATCTCGGCGCCGACAGCGAGGCGGTGCTCGACGAGCTCGGCTATTCGCCCGAGGAGATCGCGAGGCTTCGCACGGCCGGGGTCGTTTGAGCTAGGCGGCGACCTCGTCGGTCACGACCTTGAACCCGGCGAGGGTCGTCGGGCCAAAGCTGTTGCTGATCGCGACGTCGGCGGCGTCGCGGCCGCGGCCGATCAGGATACGGCCGATCCGGGGATGGTTGTGGCGCGCGTCGAAGGTGTACCAGCGGCTACCGAGGTAGACTTCGAACCAGGCGCTGAAATCCATCGGCGCCGGGTCCGGCGGCACCCCAATATCGCCCAGATACCCGGTGCAATACCGCGCCGGAATGTTCATGCAGCGGCAAAACGTCACCGCCAGATGGGCAAAGTCGCGGCACACGCCGCGTCGCTCCTCGAAGACGCCGACCGCTGTCTTGGTCGGGTTGGCGTGCTGATAGCCGAACGTCACGTGATCGTGCACGAAGTCGCAGATCGCCCGCACCCGCGCCCAGCCAGGCGGGGTAGCACCGAACAGCGACCAGGCGGTGTCGGACAGCACATCCGTTTCGCAATAGCGGCTGCCGAGTAGAAACATCAGGCTGTCGGGCGGCAGATCGGCGATCGCGCACTGGCCGGCCGCCGGGGCGACGGCATCGGGCTCGCCGGTGTCGCGGACCATCGCCTCGGTCGACAAGACGAGCCGCCCGGCCGGCGCCTCGATCCGGCCGCAGATGTTGCCAAAGCCGTCGCGATACTCGTCGATCGCGATGTTGGGCGCGGTCACGATCGGGTCAGGTTGCGCCAGATCGACGGCGCGCGACGGATGGACCCGCAGCATCAGCAGCATCGGCACGGGCCGCGGCAGGTCGTAAGTCACCTCGTAGCCGATATGGATTTTCATCACCGCGAAATCCCCAGCTCTGGGCTCGTCGCCCCGGTAGAACCAAACACCTGTGAACGGCATTCGTCGCCGCAGGCGTCGCCTCCCGGAGGCCGATCGGAAATCCGATTTCGCTGTTACCAAGCCTATACGCGTCGCCGGAAGCGGCCGCAAGGCGTCAGCCGACGCGGGCTCGCTGATCAAGCGGCGCCGGCCCGACGTTTTCGTCGCTCGGCGGCAGTTCGCAATCGCCGGCAGCCGGACGAGCCCGCCGTCAGAGGCGGGTCGACAGCCAGATCGCCAGGCGCGAGCCGGATTTGACGACGGCGCTGATAAGCGCATAGCCCGGCGTTTCCAGAGCGCCCATCGCCAGCGCCTGGTCGCGGTGCGCCAGCTCGTCGGCCCGGAAGGCAATGATTGTCTCCTTCAGCGCCGGATCGAGGTCGGTGAGGCGGTTGGCCTGATCGCCGTAGTGCTCGTCGATGACCTCCTCGACCGCGACGGTGCAGGCCATCGCGGCGCGCTCGCCGAGCAGCGCCGTCGCCGCACCCAGCGCATAGCCGGCGAGCGACCACAGCGGCTGCAGCATGGTCGGCCGCACCCGGCGCTGGTACAGCAGGATGTCGAACGCGGCGAGATGACGCTCCTCGGCCTCGGCCATCCGGCGGATCTCGCCCGCCGCCCGCCCGCGCCCGAGCACCGCGCGCTGGCCCTCATAGATGCGGGTGGCGCCAAACTCGCCGGCGTGATCGACGCGCAAGATGCGCTCGATCTCGGCCGTCGATGCCGGATCGCCGGGCAGCCGATGCCGGGCGCGGCCGCTCATGCGATGCTCCGGTCGATGCGAGCCGGCCCCCCGCCGCGCAGCCGCAGAAACGCCGCAAGGCAGACCCCGGCCATGGCGATCGAGGCGACCAGGTTCCAGCCGGCGAGCGAGATCCCCCACAGCGACCAGGCCGGCTCGTCGCAGCGCACCGGCTGCTGCTGCAACAGCTGCGCCTTCAGTGCGGCGACCGTCGTAGCAGCACCCGGCGCAGCGGTGCAGGCGCTGGGCCCGGCGAACCAGTGCCGCTCGACGCCGACATGGTAGAAGGCAAGCGCACTGCCGGCGGCGAAGACCAGGCCCAGCAGCAGCGCCACCCAGGGCAGTGCCGGCCGGCGGCCGACCATGGTCGCGACGAACGCGATCACGATCGCCACCGCCCACGGCCAGCGCTCGGCCAGGCACAGCTCGCAGGGGGCGAGCCCGCCCCAATATTGCGACAGCAACGCCGCACCCAGCACCGCCGCGCTGGCAACGAGGACAAAGATCGGAAAGCCGCGGGCCGATGCTCTCATCCGGCTCCCTCGCCGCTGGCGACGTCGATCCCGTCGTAAAGCTCGGCCATCGCCACCGCGACGCCGATCTCGGCGAGGCGGAGCACGGCATCCGGTCCACGCACCAGCGCGGTGATCCAGCGCTCCCCGTCGCGCCGCAGCACCTCGGCGTAGAGGCTCTCGGAATCGATCAGCAGGATCTCCTCGACGCTCTCGATATTGCGGTAGACCGGCACCTTGGTCAGCCGGTCGTGCCGCTCGGTTCCCGGCGACAGGATCTCGACGATCAGGATCGGGTCTCTGATCGCCTGCCGGCCTCGTTCGTTCCGAGCACAGGTCGCTGCGATGTCGGCAACGAAGTAAGAATCTGCGCGGTCCGACCGGATTATCCCAGCCTCGACCTGTGCATTGCACGGACGGCGCGCGGCAAGCGCCGCATCGATCCGAGAGGCGAGCCGCGTCGCCAGCATCCGATGCGCCTCAGCCGGGGGCGCCATCGCCAGCGGGAAACCGCCGACGAGCTCGTAGCGCGTGTCGGTGCCGTCCTGCCAGCGCAGGAACTCGGCCACATTCATCGGTCTGATCGCCAGCTCGCTCATCGCCGCCCTCGTCTCGCCTCCGCCGTCATATAGCAATTTTCGGCCGCGACGCCGGGCTATTCGGCTGCGGTTTCGAGCCCCGGCGGGACGACCGGGTCGAGAAACCCGCCCGATTGCCGCCGCCACAGCCGCGCATAGGTGCCATCGGCGGCGAGCAGCGAGGCATGCGTCCCCTCCTCGGCGATTCGCCCCTGGTCCAGCACTACCAGGCGGTCGAGCCGCGCGATCGTCGACAGCCGATGGGCGATGGCGATCACGGTGCGCCCGCGCATCAGGCTTTCGAGCTGCTCCTGGATCGCCGCTTCGACTTCCGAATCGAGCGATGAGGTGGCCTCGTCCAGCACCAGGATCGGTGCATCCTTCAAGATCACCCGGGCAAGGGCGATGCGCTGGCGCTGCCCGCCCGACAGCTTCACCCCGCGCTCGCCGACATGCGCGTCGAGCCCGCGGCGCCCGTTCCAATCTTCGAGCTCCTCGATAAAGCCCAGCGCATGGGCCTGCGCCGCCGCGCGCCGCACCTCCCACTCGCTCGCCCGCGGCCGGCCGTAACGAATGTTGTCGCGGATCGAGCGGTGCAGCAGCGAGGTGTCCTGGGTCACCATCGCGATGTGGGCGCGCAGGCTTTCCTGCGTGACATCGGCGATGTTCTGGCCGTCGATCAGGATGCGCCCGCTTTCGAGGTCGTAAAAGCGCAGCAGCAGATTGACCAGGGTCGACTTGCCGGCGCCCGACGGTCCGACCAGCCCGACCCGCTCGCCCGGCGCGATCGCGAGATCGATCCCGTGCAAAACGCCCCGCGCGGTCCCGTAGCCGAAGCGCACGCCGTCGAAGCGCACCCCGCCGCGGTCGATCCGCAGCGGCACCGCATCGACCCGGTCGGGCATCTGGCGTGGCACCGCGATCGAGCGCATGCCGTCCTGCACGACGCCGATGTTCTCGAAGATCGTCGTCACGTTCTGCGCCACCCAGCCGGCGATGTTGGCGATCTGCCAGGTCAGCGGCAGGGCCATCGCCACGGTGCCGATGGCGATCCGGCCGCTGCTCCACAGCCAGATGGCGACCGCCCCGGTGCCGACCACCATCGAGGCGTTGAGCGCGGCGAGCCCCACCCCGAACACGGTCGTCAGGCGCAATTGGGCGCGGAACGCATCGGTCTGCTCGTCGACCGCCTCGCGGACAAACGCGTCCTCGTCGCGTGCCCGGGCAAACAGCTTGACGGTCAGGATGTTGGTATAGCTGTCGACGACCCGGCCGACCAAGGTCGAACGCGTCTCCGAAGCGCGCCGCGAGCGGATCCGCAGCCGCGGCACAAAAAATCGCAGCAGCACCGCATACCCGGCAAACCACAGCAGCACCGGCGCCGCGAGGCGCACATCACTGCGGCCGAGCAGGATCATCGCACCACTGCCGTAGACCAGGATGTACCAGACCGCGTTGGTGCCCGAGACGACGCTCTCGCGCAGTGCCGGGCCGGCCTGCATGACCCGATTGGCGATCCGGCCGGCGAAATCGTTCTGGAAAAAGGTCCAGCTCTGCCGCACCACGTGCCAGTGGCTTTGCCAGCGCACCATGTTGGACAGGCCGGCGGCGATCGCCTGGTTGGTGATCAGGTTCTGCAGCAGCAGCGCCGATGGCCGGGCGACCAGCAGCACCGCGGCCATGCCGACCAGCTGCGGCCACCAGGTATGGAGCGCCTGCTCCGGGCGGTTGTGCGAGACCACGGTCACCACCCGGCCGATAAACACCGGGATCAGGGTGTCGAGCACCGCCACCGCAAAGCCGGCCGCGAACAGCGCCACCACCAGCCCGCGCGCCTGGCGGGCGTGATGCCAATAGAACGCGCCGAGCCCGGCCGGCGGCGGCCCCGGCGGCGGCCCCGTCGGTTCGAGAAGACTTTCGAAAAACCGGAACACACGCATGGTCTGGGCTCTATCGCGCAGCTTCCTGGAGCGAACAAGATGGGGCCGGCCGAAGCGGGTGGCCCGCACTGCCCAGCGAATGGGCAGCCTAACACATCCTACGCCCTCGCGCCGAACAAGATCCCAAATGCCGACCCGCTTGCCGCTCATGGCTGCCGGCCGCGGTGATTGCCGATAAACAGGGGCTGCGCATGCCGTCAATCTGAGGATGAATTTCAGGCGTAGTATGTCAAATAAGCAAGTAAATCACTTTTGACGGAGCGGTGACGCAATTGGCGACGGGTTGCTGACCGAATGCGGGAAACTCTTCGCTCCGACGAGCGAAACAAAGCAACGGCATGCGGCAATGCGGACGACTTTATGCGACCTTAGAGCACCATTCCAGCCAAGCTCACAAAGAGGCTGCGCTCCGGCCCGCCATGCTAGGCGAGCATGCGAAACGGCCGATGATCGGCTGGTCGCTTCGGTCTGCTCCGGAAAACGGTGCGCGAGCGCATTAGTGTCTGCAATCGGCGGCCTCGGCACTTGGCAAGACCGGCTCGTGGCCTTGCCGATATTCGTCCGATCGCCGCCTGGTCTGCGGGTGCGGCGGGGGTGCGGCTTTTGTCGGCAGCGATCCGGTCTGCGGTCGCGTTGAGGCTCGTCGCAGCGCGGCGGAGGGAACAATGCAGGGGCTGGGCGACTGCTTTGGCGAGCTGAAGGACCCGCGCTCGGGTGGGGCCAGACGCCACGATCTTTGGGAAATTCTGATGATCGCGCTGTGCGCCGTCCTGTCCGGCGGTCAAACCGCGGTCGATATGGCGGTCTTTGCCGAGGCCAAGCAGGAGTTTCTCGGCAATTTTCTGCAGCTCAAAAACGGGGTGCCGAGCCACGACACCTTCAGCCGGGTGTTTCGTCAGCTCGATCCCGACCAGTTCCGCGCCTGCTTTCAAAAATTCATGGCGCGGTTCAGCGAAATCTGCACCGGGGTCATCGCCATCGACGGCAAAGTGCTGCGCCGGCCAATCGATCCGAGCCACCCGGGATCGGCCCTGCACATGATCAGCGCCTGGTGCTGCGACACCCGCCTGGTGCTGGCCCAGATCGCGACGACGGCCAAGACCAGGGAAACCACCGCGGTCGCCAAGCTCTTGGACATGCTGGCCCTGCAGGGCCGGATCGTCACCACCGACGCGCTCAATTGCCAGCGCGACATCGGCCGCCGGATCGTCAGCCGCGGCGGCGACTATGTGTTGGCGCTCAAGGGCAACCACCATGCGCTGCACGCCGACGTGATCCGCCTCTTCGCCGCAGCCGAGCACGACAAGGCCGCGAGCCATTCGACGTACAACAATGATCATGGCCGGTTCGAGACCCGCACCAGTCTGGTTTCGACCGACATCGACCAGCTGCAGATTTGGCATCAATGGCCGGGTCTGGCGGCCCTCGGCCGGGTTGTCCGCACCCGTGCGACGACCGGGAAGACGGCGCCCCGGACCACGACCGAGACCGCCTATTACCTGCTAAGCGCGCCGCTGTCGCCTGAGCGCCTGGGTGAGGCAGTGCGCTCGCATTGGGGGGTCGAGAACCGCCTGCACTGGGTGCTGAACGTGGTCATGAACGAGGGCCAGGTCAGGAGTCGCATGGACAACAGCCCATACAATCTGGCGATCTTGCGCCATATGGCGCTGAACCTGATGCATAATGACCGCTCCAAGGTCTCGCTGCGCGGCAAGATCAACCTCGCCGCGTGGAAGAACGACTATCTGGCGCAGCTGATCACCCAGGCCTGACCACCGACCGGCGCCAAACCTCCTTCGCGGCCCGGCGTGAGCGAACCCGCCGGCCGGAACTGGTCTCTGGCATTGACGGCGATGCCGGCGAGCGCCGCTCGCGCCCCGTCGGTGTGGCGATCCAGCACCGCTCAGCGCGGTCCGCCGGCCCACATCGGGGGCAATCGGCGCGGCCAATCTGCCGGCGCCAAGCGCCCCGGCCGGATAAATCTTTCCCCGGGCCGCCATAAATGCGTAATCTCCGCCGCGCAGACTTCTTCGACAACCGGGCCCGGCGGCGTCTCGCACATCGGTCGCGGTCCGCCCAACACACGGGAGAGAAACATGGCTGAGATCGACGGCGCCACCGCGATCGCGAGGAGCCTCAAACAGCAGGGCATCAACCATCTGTTCGGCGTCGTCGGATTCCCGGTCGGGCCGATCGCCGCGGCGGCGCAGAAGGAAGGTGTCGCCTATGTCGGCATGCGCAACGAGCAGGCCGCCTCCTATGCCGCGCGGGCCTATGGTTATCTGACCGGCCGGCCCGGCGCCTGCATTGTCGTGACCGGCCCGGGCGTCGTGCACGGTCTGGCCGGCCTTGCCGATGCGCAGCAGAATTGCTGGCCGATGATCCTGATCGGCGGCGCCTCGGAAACCTATCGCCGCGGCATGGGCGCTTTCCAGGAAGAGCGGCAGGTGCTGCTCGCCGCACCGCTCTGCAAATTCGCGCACGCGATCGATAGTGTAAAGCGGATCCCGTATTATGTGGCGGAGGCGACCCGCAACGCGACCTACGGCCGTCCCGGAGCCGCTTATCTCGATATGCCGGACGACATCATCACCGGCAAGTGCGACGAGAAGGACCTGGTGCAGGTGCAAAAATGCCCCGACCCGCCGCGCTTCCAGGCCCCGCCGGAGAATATAGAGGCGGCGCTCGGCATGCTCGAGCGGGCCGAGCGGCCGCTGATCCTGGTCGGCAAGGGGATGGCTTGGGCCAACGCCGAAAGCGAGGTGCGCTCCTTTATCGAGAAGACGCAAGTGCCGTTCCTGCGCTCGCCGATGGGCAAGGGCGTGATGCCCGACGACCATCCGCTGTCGGTCGCGGCAGCCCGCACAATGGCGCTGCAGAACGCCGATGTCGTGTTTCTGATGGGTGCGCGCTTCAACTGGATCTTCCATTTCGGCCAGCCGCCGCGCTACGCGCCCGACGTCAAGGTTATCCAGCTCGACATCGCGCCCGAGGAAATCGGCCACAACAAAGCGACCGACGTGGCACTCGTCGGCGACGGCAAGGCGATCATGGCACAGATGAACGCCGCACTCGCAGGCCGACAGTGGTTCCATCCCAAGGAATCGCCATGGCGCCAGATGATCGGCAAAAAGGCGGCCGAGAATGCGGAGCAGATCAAGTCGCAGGTCAACGACGACAGCGCCCCGGCCGGCTACTACCGCGCCTTCAAGGACATCGCCGCCTGGATGCCGAAGAACTCGATCCTCAGCGCCGAGGGTGCGGGCACGATGGATATCGGCCTGACGATGCTGCCGGTGTTCAGCGCCAAGGCGTGCCTCAACGCCGGCACCTACGGCACGATGGGTCTCGGCCTCGGCCAGGCGATCGCCGCCGCCATCGTGCACCCGGATCGTCCGGTCATCCACCTGTCCGGCGACTCGGCCATCGGTTTTTCGGGCATGGAGATGGAGACCCTCTGCCGCTACAACCTGCCGGTCAAGATCGTGGTGTTGAACAATGGCGGCATCGGCCCAGGCATGCCGGAGATCCCGGAAAACCCGATGTTCAACATGAAGCCCAACTCGCTGATCTACGGCGCCCGCTACGACAAGGTCATGGAAGCCTTTGGCGGCAAGGGCTTTTTTGTCGAGGATCCGAAGGACATCCGCGGCGCCCTCGACGAAGCGATGAACTTCCGCGGCCCGGCACTGGTCAACATCGTGCTCAGCCAAGGCTCGGCCCGCAAGCCGCAAGCCTTCCGCTGGCACAGCTGACGGTTCGCGGCGGCAAAATCGCAAACCGGACATCGCCGAGCTCCGCCCGGCGATCCACGAACGAAGGGCCGCCCCTTAAGGGCGGCCCTTGCTCGTACCGACAGACGGGGCTACCATGAGTTGAGGCACCAGAATGGACATTCAGCCATCCTCTCTGTCAGCGCTTTCGGCACGAGTAGCGAAACGGAACTATCAGAAATATCTACTCGACATTCATCTCCGGAATGTCCGCGCGTTTAGCGACCAGAAGATTACGTTCTCCTTCCCGGTAACCGCAGTCATCGGCACGAACGGCGGAGGTAAATCTACGATCCTAGGTGCGGCTGCATTAGCGTACAAGGCCGTCAAACCGGGAGATTACTTTCCGAAGTCGAACGTCAGCGATACGTCGATGGCGAATTGGCGTATCGCATACGAAATACTCGACCGCACTTCCGGAACAAAAGGGATAGTGAGCCGTAACGCGCGCTTCGTTTCCGCAAAATGGCGACGCGATGATCTGGTTGAACGGGATGTGATAGTCTTTCCCATACAGAGGACAGTGCCAGCCGGTGAGCAGAGCGTAGGGCGGAACAGCGCAGCGCATTCCGCCACTCTCCCCAAAGCCAGCGCTATGCGGCCATCGTGATTTCCATATGCACGGCGAGCCCGGCGCCGGCGGCGAGCGCCACCAGGGTGTCGAGGCTGAATTTGCCGACGCGGCCGCGCAGCAGATCGTTCAAGCAAGGCCGAGTCACGCCGAGGCGCGCCGCCGCCTCGCTTTGCGGCACATGCCAGGACGTCACGGCTTCGCTCGTCGCGATCGTCAGGCTCGACCGCAGCTTCATGTTCTCCGCTTCCGCCGGAGTATCTCCCAGCGCATCCCAGAGGCTTGGAAAAATCTGCTCGGTCACTGCCTCCTCGCCCTAATTTGCGCAGTTGGGACCCTGCCCGATCCACATATCGTTTTGCGGTCTGTCGCGTCTTCTTATGAAAGGCGTGCAGCACATATATCGCATCCGCGAAAGGCCGCCACACCCTGAAGAAACCGGCCGCCTCGCGAACCGGGATCTAGCGCACACCGGAGCCAATCGACGGCATCGGCCGTCCACACACGCCCTATGTTGCCGGTCGAGCTCTATCGCCTGGCGCCAACACGGCATAAGCTCGCGCCATGGCGTACCAGATTTTTCGGGTCGAGATTACCCGCAACGAGACGCGTGACGCCGCACCAGTCGGGATCGAGATTACCGCCTATATCGATCGCATGCCGGAGACCAACGAGGCGATGATCGGGGGATTGAGCCGGGCGTATCGCGGAGTGTGGAACAGCCGGCTGCAATACACCGGCGATTTCGAGACGCTGGGAGAGGCGCTTGCCGCGATCACTGCGGCCTATCCCCAGGTTGACTATATCCGCTGCTACGAATATTCGGTCGACAACGAATTTCCGGTCGAGGTGGCGCCGCTCCTGCGATCCGGGGAGAAATGGCTGCCCGGCGACAACCCGGCGCCGGGCGGCGGCCGGCCGGCCTGAGCGCGCAACCGGGCCGGCGTTCGGCACGCGCAGCGCGAGTACGCTTGCCGCTCTGCCCGGGCTTGCCCGATCGTTCGGAATGGGGCGTAATCCGCCGCCGGAGCCGGTTCGCGAGGGAGGAAGCGCCGTGGAGAATGCGCCCGCAAGGCCGGCCGAGGCCGCCGGCAACGAGATCGACCGGCCGCAGCCGAGCGCGCAATCGAACCGGATATGGGGCAGCGACGCGATCGCCGCGGCGATCCGCGAGCTCGACATCCCCTACGTGGCGCTCAACCCCGGATCGAGCTATCGCGGCCTGCACGACAGCCTGGTCAACTACCTCGGCAATTCCCGCCCGCGCATGCTGTTGTGCCTGCACGAGGAGAGTGCCGTCGCCTTGGCGCATGGCTGGGCCAAGGTCACCGGGCGGCCGCTCCTGGTCTGCGTCCACGCCAATGTCGGATTGATGCATGCGACGATGGCGATCTTCAACGCCTGGTGCGACCGGATGCCGGTGATCGTGCTCGGCGCCACCGGCGCGCTCGATGCGACCCGGCGGCGGCCGTGGATCGAGTGGATCCACACCGCCCGCGATCAGGGCGCCCTGATCCGCAACTTCATCAAATGGGACGACCAGCCCTCCTCGGTCGGCGCCGCGCAGGAGGCGGTGCTGCGCGCCAATGTGATCGCGCAGACGGCGCCCCGCGGGCCGGTCTATCTCAATTTCGATCTGTCCTTGCAGGAGGACGAGATCGACGCCGTGCCGCCGATGCCGGAGATCGCGCGCTTTGCCCCGCCGCCCTCGCCCGAACCCGGCGGCGCATTGCTGCGCCAGGCGGCGGAATTGCTGGCGCGGGCCGAGCGGCCGGTGATCCTGATGGGCCGCGCCTCGCGCGATTTCGGGGTGTGGCAGCAACGGGTCGCGCTGGCCGAGGCGGTGGGCGCGCGGGTCATGACCGACCGCAAGACCGGGGCGGTGTTCCCGACCGACCATCCGTTGCATGCCGCCGGCCCGACTACGGCATCCTCGGACGGTGCCGAGCTACTGGCCGCGGCCGATGCAATCCTCAGCCTCGACTGGATCGATCTCGCCGGCACATTAAAGACGGCCTGCCGCGGGCGGTTTCCGGCCGGCAAGGTGATCCAGATCTCGCCCGATCAATATGTCCACAATGGCTGGAGCATGGACTACCAGGGCCTGCCGCCGGCCGATGTCTATCTGTTGGCCGAACCGGACGCCGCGGTGCCGCCGCTGCTGGCCGCGGTCAAGGAATTGCGCCCGAACCCGCCGCCCTTGCCGGCGCCGCGACCGCGGCGCGCGCCGCCGCCCTTGTCGGCGCTCGACACCGCCCGGATCATCGAGGTGCCGATGGCGGCGACGGCATTGAAAGAGGTGCTGGGCGACACCCCGGTGACGATGATCCGCCTGCCATTGAGCTGGGCCGGGCATCTGTGGGAATTCCGCGATCCGCTCGATTTTCTCGGCACCGATGGCGGCGGCGGCATCGGCTCGGGTCCGGGGATGGCGGTCGGCGCGGCACTCGCCTTGCGCGACAGCGGCAGCGGCCGGCTGCCGGTCGCGATCCTCGGCGACGGCGATTTTCTGATGGGGGTCACGGCGTTGTGGACCGCGGTGCGCAATTCGATCCCGCTGCTGGTGGTAATCGCCAACAATCGCTCGTTCTTCAACGACGAGCTGCACCAGGAGCGGGTCGCGCGCGAGCGCGGCCGGCCGGTCGAGAACCGCTGGATCGGGCAGTCGATCCGCGATCCCGACATCGACCTCGCCACCCTGGCGCGCGGCCAGGGCTGCCTCGGCATCGGCCCGGTCGAGGACCCGAAACAGCTGGTCGCAGCGCTGACCGAGGCAGTCGCCGCGGTGCGCGCCGGCCGGGTCTGCGTCGTCGATGTGCGCGTCGCCGTCGGCTACGACCCGGG
>DASYNW010000125.1:0-8048 GCA_036008325.1 Allostellaceae bacterium | reverse complement strand
GTCGCCCATGGCCATGACGCCGCCGTGTCGATCGACAAGCTCTGCAACGGCGAGGACATCCAGGTCCGCCCGCCGCCACTCGTCAATCTCATCAGCCAGAAGATGGGCATCCACGAATGGAGCTATGACAACGACATCACGCTCGACCAGCGCTATCGCGTGCCGCTGCGCGACCAGGCGATCACCCTCAAGGACATCAGGGTCGAGGTCGAGATCGGGTTCGACCGCAAGGTCGGCTATGCCGAGGCGCAACGCTGCCTCAATTGCGACGTCGAGACCGTGTTCACGACGTCGCTCTGCATCGAATGCGACGCCTGCGTCGACATCTGCCCGATGGACTGCATCACCTTCACCGCCAATGGCGAAGAGGCGGAGCTGCGCGAGCGGCTCGCCGCGCCCGCCGGCAACCTGACACAGGATCTCTACATCTCCGACGCCTTGCGCACGGGACGCATCATGGCGAAGGACGAGGATGTCTGCCTTCATTGCGGGCTATGCGCCGAGCGCTGCCCGACCGGAGCCTGGGATATGCAGAAGTTCCTTCTCGAGATGACGCCAGCGGGGCCGGCATGCCGCAGCCGATAGCCGCGACCAACGACTTCGTCGTCAAATTCGCCAATGTCAACGGCTCGGGCTCGGCCAGCGCCAACGCGCTGTTCGCCAAGTCAATCCTGCGCATGGGCATACCGGCGAGCTCGCGCAACATCTTCCCGTCGAACATCCAGGGGCTGCCGACCTGGTTCGAGGTCAGGATCAGCGACAAGGGCCATCTCGGCCGCCGCGGCGGGGTCGACATGATGGTGGCGATGAACCCGCAGACCTGGGACGAGGACATCGCCGAGATCGAGCCCGGCGGCTATTTGTTTTATGACGCGACCAAGCCGTTGCCGCCGTCCAAGTTCCGCGACGACATCACGATCATCGGGGCGCCGCTGACCGCGATCTCCAACCGCGAATACAACGACGCCCGCCAGCGCCAGCTGTTCAAGAACATCATCTATCTGGGGGCATTGTCGGCGCTCTTGGACATGGACGCGGCGGCGATCGAACAGCTGATCGGCGAGCAGTTCCGCGGCAAGGATACCTTGATCAAGCCCAATCTGCGCGCGCTCAATCTCGGGCGCGACTGGGCCTTGGGCGAGCAGGAGTGCCCGATCGGCTTGCGTCTCGAGCGCGCCGATCAGGTCGGCCAGCGCATCTCGATCAACGGCAATGATGCCGCCGCCCTCGGCTGCGTTTATGGCGGGGCGACGGTCGCCGCATGGTATCCGATCACCCCCTCCTCCTCGCTCGCCGAGGCGTTCGCCACCCATTGCCGGCGCTACCGGATCGACCCCGAGACCAAGAAAAAGCGCTACGCGATCGTCCAGGCGGAGGACGAGCTGGCCTCGATCGGCATGGTCGTCGGCGCCGCCTGGAACGGGGCGCGGGCGTTCACCGCGACCTCGGGCCCCGGCATCTCGCTAATGCAGGAATTCATCGGGCTCGCCTATTTCGCCGAGATCCCGGCGGTGATTTTCGACGTGCAGCGCGGCAGCCCGTCGACCGGCATGCCGACCCGCACCCAGCAGGCCGACATCCTCAGCTGCGCCCACGCCTCGCACGGTGATACGAAGCACGTGCTGCTGTTCCCCGAAGACCCGCACGAAGCCTTTGCCTTCGCCGCCGAGGCGTTCGATCTGGCCGACCGGCTGCAGACCCCGGTCTTTGTCATGCTCGACCTCGATATCGGCATGAACGACTGGCTGGTCGAGCCCCTGGCCTGGGACGAGGACCGGCAGTTCGACCGCGGCAAGGTCATGACCGCGGAAGAGCTCGAAGCCGGGGTCGAGTTCGGCCGCTATCTCGATGTCGACGGCGACGGCATCACCTATCGCACCCTGCCCGGGACCCACCCGACGCGCGGCGCCTTTTTCACTCGCGGCACCACCAAGGACCGCTATGCGCGCTACTCCGAGGAGGGGCCCGACTATGTCGACAACATGCAGCGCCTCCTGCACAAATTCGCGACCGCCAAGCGCCTGGTGCCCGCCCCGGTCAAGCGCACGGCGCGCGAGGCCACCCGCTTTGGCGCGATCTATTTCGGCTCCACCGCACCGGCCATGACCGAGGCGCTCGAAGCGCTCGAGGAGCGCGGCATCCATCTTGACACGATCCGGGTGCGCGCCTACCCGTTCCACGATGATGTTCTAGATTTCGTCGCCGCCCACGACCGCATCTTCCTGGTCGAGCAGAACCGCGACGCCCAGCTTCGCAGCCTGTTGATCAACGACGGCGATATTGACCCGGCCCGTCTCGTCCCGATCCTGCACTATGATGGCACGCCGATCACCGCGC
This sequence comes from Allostellaceae bacterium, assembly GCA_036008325.1. Classification (GTDB taxonomy): domain Bacteria; phylum Pseudomonadota; class Alphaproteobacteria; order ATCC43930; family CGMCC-115725; genus AP-15. The sequence goes on along the minus strand of DASYNW010000125.1, from coordinate 5,711 downwards.
GCTTTATCGTCAAGGCGATCGGCGACATGCTCGACGTTGTGACCTTGGCGCCGCTGCGCAAGGCGCTGCCGTAAACGAAATGTTCACCACAGAGGCACAGAGGACACGGAGAAGGGAGTTTAGCCGCTGCGCGGCCGAAGGTTACATCGCAACTCTGTGCTCTCCGTGTCTCCGTGGTGATTTCTCATGAGGTCCAGATGACCTATATTGCCAAACCCCGGCTGCGCCACCCGAAGCTGCCGACCAACGCGCTGGGCTACACCCATCGCGACTATGAGGGCGCGGTCTCGACCTTGTGCGCCGGCTGTGGCCATGATTCGATCAGCGCCGCGATCATCCAGGCCTGCTTCGAGCTGAGCCTGGCGCCGCACCGCATCGCCAAGCTCTCCGGCATCGGCTGCTCGTCGAAGACGCCGACCTATTTTCTCGGCAAGTCGCACGGCTTCAACAGCGTGCACGGGCGGATGCCCTCGGTCCTGACCGGGGCCAACCTCGCCAACCGCGACCTCATATATCTCGGCATCTCGGGTGACGGCGATTCGGCGTCGATCGGGCTCGGCCAGTTCGCGCATTGCCTGCGCCGAGCCGTCGACATGGTCTATATCGTCGAAAACAACGGCGTCTACGGGCTGACCAAGGGCCAGTTCTCGGCGACCGCCGACAAGGGCTCGAAGGCGCGGCGCGGGGCGGTCAACACCGATTCGCCGATCGATCTCGTGGCGCTGGCCTTGCAGCTCGGCGCGTCATTTGTCGGCCGCAGCTTCTCCGGCGACAAGGCGCAGCTGGTGCCACTGATCAAGGCGGCGATCGAGCACCGGGGGGCGGCTTTCATCGACGTGATCTCGCCTTGCGTCGCCTTCAACAACAACCCCGAATCGACCAAGAGCTTCGACTATGTCCGCGCCCATAACGAGGCGGTCAACCGTTTGGACATGATCCTCGAGCGCGACGAGATCACCGCCGATTATGCGCCGGGAACGGTCGAGACCGTGGTTCAGCACGACGGCTCGGTGCTGCGGCTGCGCAAGCTCGCGGTCGACTACGATCCTTATGACCGGATCTCAGCCTTGACCCACCTGCAGCAGCGGCACGCGTTGGGCGAAGTGGTGACCGGGCTCCTATTCGTCGAGCCCGATTCGGGTGACATGCACGATTTGCTCGACACCGTCGATGCGCCGCTGAACGGCCTCGGCGAAGCCGAGCTGTGCCCGGGTCCCGCCGCCCTCGCCAAGTTCAACGCCAGCCGCCGCTAGCGCCGTCTCCAGTCAGGCTGACATTTGCGTGTAGGCGCCCGGCCGCACGCGGCAGGAACGCCCGGGATCATGCGGTGGCCCGGCTTTAGCTAGATTGAGCGGTCGGCGGTTGCGGCGGTGTGCGGTCCCAGATTGTCGGTCAGAGCGCGCCTGGCCCAATGGATCAGTCCGAGAGCTGCGATGCCCGCCGCCAGCAGCGGCAAAGAAGCGGGTTCCGGTGCGCTCGGCGGCGGCGGTGTTGGGCCTACCGGGGTCGAATCGCCCAGTGTGATGTTGTCAAAGACGATGCTATTGGCGTTATCAGCAAAATCCACGGACTCGGCTGTCCCGGAGAAAGCGACGCCTATCGGTTCAAACGGACAGAACTGGTATGGACCTGGGCATTGCGGCGACCCTTCCACCCCCATCGGTGTCAGCGGCAGGCTGAGCGATTGCAGCAGCGTGCCCGTGCCGTTCAGACCGCTGTAGACATCAACCTCGCCTTTATCGAAAAGTGACGAATAGTAGAACGAAAAGCCGGTCGTGAAGCCGGCTGCGACATTCATGATGTCACCCGTGCCGGTAAGAAAACTTAGTACCGTATCTGGTGATGGTTCACCCTGAAAGTTACTGCCATCAATGCCCTCGATCAACGCGATCGAGTTTGAAGAGAAGGTTATGCCATCGTTGGGGCCTGGCCCGGAACCGTCGCCGCCAAAGCCGCCATCATAATAGTTCATGACCGGCTCCAGAGCTTTCAAACCTTCGAAGGTCAAGACGGTGCTGGCGTTGGCCGCTCCGGCTGCCCATACTAAGGCCGTGCTAGCGACCGCGGCCATGACAAGGTTCTTCATCTTTACCACCTCTTGGTTGATTCAAAGTTCTTTTTCGACGCTTCCTGCATTTCGGGCGGTTGCGGCCAAAGCTGCTTCTTCGAGTCCGCTGGGCATCTCCTAAACCGAACTCCCCGATCCTAGGTCATTGGAGGCGAAGATCGCGCCTTCGGGCGTCTTGGGCAACGATAAATCGCAGCGCACTCCGCGAGCGGCGACATTTTTAGGCGGGCTCGAAGCAAGCCTCGGGCGGGTGTAACCCGCCTCGCGCCCGCCGAACTGGCGGATTGCGTTGCACCCTGCCCTGCCCCGCCCTGCAAAGCCGCTTGCGGCAGAGCGTCGGCGCGACGAGCGCCCGTCGGTGACGCCGACGGGTAGACCCGACGCGATCGGGGCTGAAGGCCGCGGCTGGCCGTTATACTCAACTGCCGGGTCGTTTATAGTAAACGCAATTAGCGGTTCGATTGAGATTGGCGCCGAATGCGGTGCATTCCTGTTTCCATCATAGGCCGCCAGCCCGCGCGGGCTGCATCGCGCTTTCGCGCGGCTCGCCAGCGGGCGACGGCTGGATCACAGGCAATCTCACAGGAGAGTTTCGGATGCGGAACAAGTTCAGGCTGACCGTATTGGCGAGCGCGCTGCTCGCGGGCAGCTCGCTATTGGCCTACGCCCAAACCGGCACCGCAACCGGCATGGGGGGCGCCACCGGCACGACGCCGGGGGTCACCACCGGGGTCGGCACCGGCAGCGGCGTCTCCACGACGACCGGCGCCGCACCCGGAAACGCCAACGGCGCCAGCATTCCGGGCAGCATGCCGGGGAGCCCGGGCTATAACAGCAACACCATGGGCGCGGCCGGCAGCGGGAGCAACGCCGTCGGCGCTCCGGGATACGGCAGCAGCACACCCGGAACGCCGACACCTGGCACCGGCAGCGGCGCTCTCGGCGGCACTGGTAGCGGCGTCAATACCGGACCCGGCGGCGCGTCGGGCGCGCTCGGCACCGGCGGCGGCGCAAACGGCGTCGGCGGCGGCGCGACCAGCGGCGGTTCGATGGGCGGCGGCGCGGCCGGCGGCGCTGGCGGCGGAGCCGCGGGCGCCGGCGGCCATTAGGCCCGCTTCCTAGTTGGAGCTGCGGGCGGACGAATGCGGCGCTGAGCCCCCGACCTGGAACCGATCGTCCGCCTCGGCGGGCAGTCGGCGCCACCGGCGCGGGAACGGCTCGGCTATTCGGCCGCGGAGCGGGTCAGTGTCAGCGCCTGCTGCGCAATAGCCGCGGCTGAGGCGTCCCCCTCGCCGGCGAGCTGAACGGTCGGGTAGGCGAATTTGATGCCATTGGCGTCGAAGGCTTTTTTGATCATCGCCAGAGCCTGCCGCCGGATCACGAAGTTCTCGCCCGGCAAGGTCATCATCTTCATCCGGATCTGGACCGCGAAATCGCCGAAGGCGTCGACGCCCTGCATCTTCAACGGTTCGAGGATCAGCGGCGCATATTCGGGGGTCTGGGCCAGGTCCAAACCGATCTGCTTGATCAGCTTCCTCGCCTTGTCGATATCGCTGTCATAGGTGATGCCGACCGTGAGCTTGTCGATAACCCAGTCGCGGCTCATGTTCTCGACGGCACCCAGGAGGCCGAACGGCACCGTGTAGATCGGGCCGCGTTGATGGCGCAGCTTGACCGAGCGGATGCTGAAGCCTTCGACCGTGCCCTTGTAATTGCCGCTCTGGATGTATTCGCCGATCCGGAAGGCGTCGTCGACCAGGTAGAACATGCCGGCGATGATGTCGCGCACAAAGGTCTGCGCGCCAAAGCCGATCGCTACGCCGACCACGCTCAAACCGGCGATCAGCGGCCCGATCTCGACCCCGAGCGCCGCCAGGACCATCATCGCCGCGACCACGACCACGACCACGAACAGGATATTGCGAAAGATCGGCAAGAGGGTGCGCAGCCGCGCCCGCCGCCGCGCATCGTCGGTGTTCGGCCGGCTGAGATCGGCGCTCTCGGCGAGCTTGCAATCGATCGCGGCCTTGGCGACGTGCCAGATAAAATCGGCGACGAGGGCAATGGCGACCGCGCTCAGCACACCGTGCGCGACGCGGGTCGCCATTGTGCCCCGTGCGGTCAGCATCGCGAGATCGATCCCCCAGCCCCAGGCGAGCAGCGCCAGGGCGCCGATGATCAGTGCGGCCCGCAAGCCGCGCTCGAGAAAAACCGTGGGCAAGTTCGGCAAGCCGGCAATTTCGGCGGTGCCGGGCGGCCGCAGCAGATGCTCGACGGCGCGGCGGGTCAGCCGATCGGCGAGCGGCCAAAGGATCAGGACCGCAAGCAGCCAGAAGGCCGGCATCGCGGCCGCCACCCGCAGCGCCCACAGCAGCACCAGGCCGGCGGTCAAGAGCACGTTGACTTTGATGCGGCTCAAGTGGGGGCTCTCGCGCCCGCCCTCGGCTGGGGGTGCCTCGGCCGCGGGTGCATCGCCGCTGGCGGCCGGCCGCCGCCACAACGCCTCCATCAGGATCGCCAAGGTGCCGAGGCCGAACCCATAGCCGACCAGATCGCGCCCGATCAGCGAGATGCCGACGACGCCGAGCAGCTCGCGGGTGACCAGCCCGAACATCAGCCAGCCGACAACCAGGCGCAGCCGCAGATACCAATACCGCGCCGCCGGCGAGGGCATCGGGATCACCCGAAAGCGCTCGGTATCGGGTGCCAGCAGAAACCGGCCGAGCACGGCGGCCATGCGGATCGCGAGAAAGACGATCAGATAGCCGAACAGAATTTCGCGCAGCAGCGGCGGCCAATGAAACGCCAGAAAGGCGCCGATGCTGCCGAGCGCAAAGGCGCCGACCAGGCCGAAGGCAAAGGCCGCACGCTCAGCCACCAGCCGCGCCCGTTCGCCCGCGGTCTCGACCGGATGCTGGTCGAGATGGCGGCGGATCCGCCCTGTCGCCCGGCGAAACAGCGCCTCGACGCCGAACCCGAGGGCGACGAAACCGCCGAGCAGCAACAGGATGCGTCCCGGCCGACGGCCCTCCATGCCGTGCTGGAACATATCGGCGGCGTGTGCAAACTGCGCCGGCAGGCCCGGCGCCGCGGCGGTCATCGCGACCAGGTGGCTGCGCACGGCGCCGACCCGGCCGGACATGAAGTCCGCCGGCGCATCCGGCTTGGCCGCGGCTATCGAGGCGGCAACGGCGGGGTGCTGCTGGGCCAACCAGGCCTGGACCTTGGGGTCGGCCAAGAGGTACAGCAATTCGTGGATTTGCGGCGGGGTTGCCGCTGGCGCGCCGGTCTCGGCCGGCTTGGCAATGGTCGCCCCGGTCGCCGGGCCGGCAATCGTCAGCGCCGCGAGCACGACCAGTCCCGCCGTGAGGCAGGCTCGAACTCTACTTGAGGCAAACCCGATGGCTGAAGCAAGCCCGATGGCGGTTCTCCCTTTAATCAGCCCGCGGCGGGGCCTCCCACGCCTTGGCCGACAATCCAAGTAGAAGTGCCCTCTGGAACGGGCGCGCCGCGCGCGACCTTGCGGCCGACAATCCAGTCCTTGTAGGTGTTGCCCGGCATCGGCCCCTTGGAGTGCGCGTCGAGTGCGGCCTGGTCGCGCCACTTTTCGATCAGCAGGACGTGCCGCTCGTCGTCCTTCGGT
>DASYNW010000124.1:0-2917 GCA_036008325.1 Allostellaceae bacterium | reverse complement strand
GCGCCGGCTATCTAGGCAGCACTCTCGCCCGGAGAGTGCTAATTGTGAAATCGGATCGGGGTCAAGGAGGATTTGATGAAATTTCGTCCGCTGCACGACCGTGTGGTGATACGGCGCGTCGAGGAAGAGGAAAAGAGCAAGGGCGGCATCATCATTCCGGACACGGCGAAAGAAAAGCCGATGGAAGGCGAGGTGGTCGCGGCTGGCCCGGGCGCGCGCGGCGAAGACGGCAAGATTCAGCCGATGGACGTCAAGGCGGGCGACCGCGTGCTGTTTGGCAAATGGTCCGGCACCGAGGTCAAGCTCGATGGCGAAGAGCTGATCATCATGAAAGAATCCGACATCATGGGCGTGATCGCCTGAGGAGAAGCAAGGAATGGCTGCCAAGGACGTCAGATTTCATGCCGACGCGCGCGATCGCATGCTGCGCGGCGTCGACATTCTCGCCAATGCGGTCAAGGTGACGCTGGGTCCCAAGGGCCGCAACGTCGTGCTTGATAAATCGTTCGGCGCGCCGCGGATCACCAAGGACGGGGTCACCGTCGCCAAGGAGATCGAGCTTTCCGACAAGTTCGAGAACATGGGCGCGCAGATGGTCAAGGAGGTCGCCTCCAAGACCAGCGACCAGGCCGGCGACGGCACCACCACCGCAACCATCCTGGCCCAGGCGATCGTGCGCGAGGGCGCCAAGGCCGTGGCCGCCGGGATGAACCCGATGGATCTGAAGCGCGGCATCGACATCGCCGTCGCCGCCGTCGTCGAAGACATCAAGAAGCGGTCGAAGAAAATCTCGACCAACGACGAGATCGCCCAGGTCGGCACGATCTCGGCCAATGGCGAGCGCGAGATCGGCGAAATGATCGCGCAGGCGATGCAAAAGGTCGGCAACGAGGGCGTGATCACGGTCGAAGAGGCCAAGAGCCTCGAGACCGAGCTCGACGTGGTCGAGGGCATGCAGTTCGACCGCGGCTATCTCAGCCCGTATTTCGTCACCAACGCCGAGAAGATGGTGGCCGAGCTCGAAAATCCTTACATCCTGCTGCATGAAAAGAAGCTGTCGGGGCTGCAGGCGATGCTGCCGATGCTCGAGGCGGTGGTGCAGAGCGGCAAGCCCTTGCTGATCGTCTCCGAGGACGTCGAGGGCGAAGCGCTGGCGACCTTGGTCGTCAACAAATTGCGCGGCGGCTTGAAGGTGGCGGCGGTCAAGGCGCCCGGCTTCGGCGACCGGCGCAAGGCGATGCTCGAAGACATCGCGATCCTGACCGGCGGCCAGGTGATCAGCGAGGACCTCGGCATCAAGCTCGAAAACGTCACCCTCGACATGCTCGGCCAAGCCAAGCGGGTGCGGATCGAAAAAGAGAACACGACGGTCATCGACGGCGCCGGCAAGACCGAAGACATCCAGGGCCGCATCGCCCAGATCCGCCAGCAGATCGAGGAGACGACCTCGGACTACGACCGCGAGAAATTGCAGGAGCGGCTGGCCAAGCTCGCCGGCGGCGTTGCCATCATTCGCGTCGGCGGCTCGACCGAAATCGAGGTCAAGGAGCGCAAGGACCGGGTCGACGACGCAATGCACGCGACCCGTGCCGCGGTCGAAGAGGGTGTCGTCGCCGGCGGCGGCGCCGCACTCCTCTATGCCGCACGCGCGCTCGACAGCCTGAACCCGGCCAACGGCGATCAGAAGGTCGGCATCGACATCATCAAAAAGGCGATCCTCTACCCGGCCCGCCAGATCGCCGAAAACTCGGGCACCGACGGCTCGATCGTGGTCGGCAAGCTGCTCGACAGCAAGGACCCGAACTACGGCTACGACGCGCAGAAGGGCGAGTTCACCGACATGATCCGGGCCGGCATCATCGACCCGACCAAGGTCGTGCGCCACGCGCTGCAGGACGCGGCCTCGATCGCCGGCCTCCTGATCACCACCGAGGCGATGGTGGCCGAGCGGCCCGAGCCCAAGGGCCCGCCGGCGATGCCGCCCGGCGGCGGTATGGGCGGCATGGGCGGCATGGACTTCTAAGCCGCGCCCGCCTTCTACCCCAAAAGGGCCGTCTGCCCGCCACCCCGCGGGCCGGCGGCCTTTTCTTTTCGAACACCGGCAGGGGCTGGATCGGCGTCGCCGGGGAATACCGCCTTGCACCCAAAAAATGGGCGCATAAAGCACAACTCTCGGCGTAATTAGCAACTGCAGGATGCGCGGCGGCTCAGACGGTGCAGATCAAAAACACGCCTTGTTACCGAGGGTGCCGCAAGGCATCTTCTCTGGTAGAAAATATCTGCCGAGGTGCACGCTATACCGCTCAACATCAAAGACCCCGCGACGGAAAAGCTTGCCACAGTCACTGGGGAGTCAGTCACTGCCGCGATCCGCAGAGCCGCCGAGGAGCGCTTGCAGCGGGTCCGCGCCAACAGCAGCGCACGCAGCCTCGCCGCCGAAATCCTCGAAATCGACCGGCGATGCGCGTCCCTGCCCGACCTCGATACGCGAACCGCAGACGAGATCCTCGGCTATGACGAGCACGGGCTGCCGCGCTGATGGTCATCGACACCTCGGCCATCATCGCCGTGCTGTTGAACGAGGTAAATGCGCCAACATCGCCCGCGCGATCGGGTCCGGTTCCCTGCGGCTCCTATCGGCGGCAAACCTGCTGGAGGCATCGATGCTGATCGAGAGCCGGAAGGGCGAAGCCGGCGGTCGCGAGCTTGATTTGCTGCTCTACCGGGCGACCATCGAAATACGGTGTCGAAATACGATGACAGCTTACTCAATACAGTGATGGGGTGGACGGCCCCTGCGACGGCATCGACTGTGCCAAGATGAGGTCGTTGGAAACTTCATCGAAGAGGAGCCGTCCATGGGCGAGGTTATCACGGTCGGGTTGGATCTGGCGAAGACGGTTTTCCAGGCCCACGG
>DASYNW010000123.1:0-21302 GCA_036008325.1 Allostellaceae bacterium | reverse complement strand
GCCTGGGTCGCATTCAATCGCGGGTCGCAATGGGTCAGATATCGGTCGGCGAGCCCGGCCTCGCTGATCGCCTGGGCGCCGCCGATGCATTCGGTGACGTTCTGCCCGGTCAATTCGAAATGAACCCCGCCGGCATGGCTGCCTTCGCCGGCATGAATGGCGAAGGCGCTGTGCACCTCGTCGAGGATGCGGTCGAACACCCGGGTCTTGTACCCGTTCGACGAGGTGATCGTGTTGCCGTGCATCGGATCGATGCACCACACCACCTCTCGCCCTTCGCGGCGCACCGCGCGGATCAAGCGCGGCAACATCGCCTCGACCTTGTCGGCGCCCATCCGGGTGATCAGGGTCAGCCGGCCCGGCTTGTTCTGCGGGTTGAGCCGGTCGATCAGCCGGATCAGATCGTCGGCTTCGAGGGTCGGCCCGCATTTCATGCCGATCGGGTTCTTGATGCCGGAAAGAAATTCGGCGTGGGCGCCGTCGACCTGACGGGTGCGGTCGCCGAGCCAGACCAGATGGGCTGAACAGTCGTACCACTCGTCGGTGGTCGAATCGACCCGGGTCAGCGCCTGCTCATAAGACAAGAACAAGGCCTCGTGCGAGGTATAGAATTCGGTCTCGCGGATCTGCGGCGTCGTCTCCGAGTCGAGCCCGCAGGCGGCCATGAAATCGAGCGTTTCGGTCAGCCGGTCGGCGAGCTCGCGATAGCGTTCGCCGGCGGCCGAGTCGGCGACGAAATCCTGGTTCCAGGCGTGCACCCGGTGCAGATCGGCGTAGCCGCCCTGGGCAAAGGCGCGCAGCAGGTTGAGGGTTGCGGCCGATTGGCTGTAGGCCTGGATCATGCGCTGCGGGTCGGGCTCGCGCGCGGCGTCATCGAAGTCGAGGCCGTTGATGATGTCGCCGCGATAGGAGGGCAGGGTGCGGCCGTCGCGCTCTTCGATGTCGGACGAGCGCGGCTTGGCGAACTGGCCGGCGAGGCGGCCCAATTTGACCACCGGGCAGCCGGCGCCAAAGGTCAGCACCACCGCCATCTGCAGCAGCACCTTGAACATGTCGCGGATGTTGTTGGGGTGGAACTCGGCGAAGCTTTCCGCACAGTCGCCGCCCTGCAGCAGAAAGGCCTTGCCGGCGGCGACCGCGGCCAGCCGCTGCTCCAGCCGGCGGGCCTCGCCGGCAAACACCAGCGGCGGGAAATTGTGCAGGGTTTCCTCGACCCGGGCGAGCGCGCCCTCGTCCGAATAACCCGGCACCTGCCGGATCGGCAGACCGCGCCAGCTGTCGGGAGCCCATGTTTCGCTCATCTCACAATTCCTCCACGCGGTCGCGTCGCGCCTTTGGGGTTCGATCTTTTAGGGTCGATCTGGTCATGCATCACCTCCGGGCCTGGAGGCCGCTCCACCATCGGCGACATTCGGATCAGCGAGAGCATGAAACGCGAAAGCCGCCTCGGCAGGGCGGCTTCGGAAAAAACGCAAGGGCGCGATCCTAGGCCGCCGTCTTGTACCGGCAGTACCAAAATCGCGCGACATGGCGGGGGCCGGCAACGGCCTTGGCTCGTATCATCGCGCGCACGCTAGCGGGGCGAGGCAATCGACGCAAGTGCTTTTTAACCGCGGCGCGCGGGCAATCCGCTCAATTCCCCAGCGCATTCGCGCCCACGGCCCCTTCGCGCCGCGCCGCCGAGCTGTCTCTCCACCGCTTCTCGATCGCAAACGTACGAGCGGCGCGCGGCAAGTCGTCAACGCCGCGTCGGAGAGGTTGCACTTGACCCCGGATGCGGCCTGTACGACACTTTTACGATCGCACTCAATGGAGCATTATATACGATGATTTTCTATCCAGAAGAGAGGATCGCCATATTCATTGACGGTGCCAACCTCTATTCGGCGGCTCGTGGCCTCGCGTTCGACATAGATTACCGTCGTCTTCTTGACCTGTTCAGTACCAAGGGGCGCCTGATCCGAGCTTTTTATTACACCGCCTTGGTCGAAGACCAGGAATATTCGCCGATCCGGCCGCTGGTCGATTGGCTCGACTATAACGGCTATGCGATGGTGACCAAGCCGACCAAGGAATTCACCGACGCGATGGGGCGTCGGCGGATCAAGGGGAACATGGATATCGAGCTGGCCATCGACATGCTCGAAATGGCGCAATACATCGACCATGCCGTCCTGTTTTCCGGCGACGGCGATTTCCGCCGGCTGGTCGAGGCGGTGCAGCGTCGCGGCGTGCGGGTGTCGGTGGTATCGACGATCCGCTCGTCGCCACCGATGGTGTCGGACGATCTGCGCCGCCAGGCCGACAATTTCATCGAGCTTCAGGATCTGGCGCCGAACATCATGCGCAATCATCACGGCCGCGAGGAGGTGCAGCGGCCGCGCGCCGAACCCGTCGACGAGGCGTGAGCCTCCCGCCGCCGGCGGGGCCGCGCCCGATGCCGCCCGATGAGGCGCTACCCCAAGCCGCGCTGCTTCACCCGGCGCTGCCGGCGCGCGACTGCCCGCTCTGTCCGCGTCTGGCCGCCTTTCGCCAGGCGCAGCGCACGACCCGGCCGGAGTGGTTCAACGCGCCGGTTCCGCCCTTTGGCGACGGCGGGGCCCAGCTGCTGATCGTCGGCCTGGCGCCCGGTCTCAAAGGCGCCAACCGCACCGGGCGGCCGTTTACCGGCGATCATGCCGGCGAATTGCTGTACGCGACCTTGCGTAAATTCGGCCTAGCCGAGGGAAATTACCGCGCCCGCCCCGATGACGGCCTGGCGCTCAGAGGGGCGCGGATCACCAATGCGGTGCGCTGCGTGCCGCCGCAGAACAAGCCCGAACCCGGCGAGATCGCCGCCTGCCGGCCCTTTCTGGCGGCCGAGCTCGCAGCGATGCCGCAGCTGCGGGCGATCCTGGCGCTCGGCGGCCTCGCTCATCACGCCGTGCTCGGGGCGCTCGGGCTGCGCCGCGCGCTGTTTCGCTTTGCGCACGGGGCGGTCCACGCGCTGCCCGACGGCAAGCTCTTGGCCGACAGCTACCATTGCTCGCGACTCAACACCAACACCGGGAGGCTGACCGCGACGATGTTCGAGCAGGTATTCGCGGACCTGCTGCGCCGGCTCGATCAGTAACAGCTCGCGTGGAGCGGGATAAGGGATGCGCGAGGCGCATGCCTCGGCAGCGAATGCGCCGGTGTTTTGCGATTGATTCGCAGCGGCGACCCGGGCATGCTGCGAAGTGTTCGCATTTGCAATTTGCTGGAGTTCTCGATGCGCCGTCTTGCCTGGGCTGTGGCGCTCGCCGCCATCGCCGCCGCGGCTCCCGCCCGCGCCGACGTTCCCAGCTTCGCGATCGCGCTCCAGAACAACCAGTTCGTGCCGGGCGAGATCACGATCCCCGCCGGTGTCAAGGTCGAGCTCGTGGTCAGCAACGCCAACCCAGTGCCGTCCGAATTCGAAAGCACCCAGCTGCACCGCGAGCAGGTCGTGACCGCCGGCCAAAAGATCACCGTCTATGTCGGGCCGCTCGACCCCGGCACGTATGAATTCTTCGACGATTTCCACCCGACGACCCGCGGCCATCTGATCGTTAAATAGCGAGTGCCAACATGCTGGCGACTGCAATCATCGTCTTCCGCGAGGTCCTCGAAGCCGCATTGGTCGTCGGCATCGTGCTGGCGGCGAGCCGGGGGGTGCCGCGGCGCGGCGTCTGGGTCAGCGGTGGGATCGCCGCCGGCATTCTCGGCGCCACTCTCGTCGCCGCCTGCGCCGGCGCCATCGCCGCCGCGGTCAACGGCATCGGGCAGGAGCTGTTCGACGCCACGATCCTGTTCACTGCGGTGGCGATGCTCGGCTGGCACAATATCTGGATGAACCGGCACGGGCGCGAGCTGGCCCAGGTCGCGACGACGCTCGGCCGGGCGGTGGCGGGCGGCAGCCGGCCGCTCTATGCGCTGGCTCTGGTCGTTGGCATCGCGGTATTGCGCGAAGGCTCCGAAATCGTGCTGTTTCTCTATGGGATCGCGATCGCTTCGGGCGCGAGCGCGCTCAACATGTTGCTGGGCGGGCTCGTTGGGCTCGGCGGCGGTGTCGCGGTCGGCGCGCTGATTTATCTCGGCCTGCTCGCGATCCCGCTGCGCCGATTGTTCACGGTCACCAGCTGGCTCATTCTGCTGTTGGCTGCCGGCATGGCCTCGCAGGGTGCGGCCTTTCTAATGCAGGCAAACCTGCTGCCGGCGCTCGGCAACAATCTATGGGACACGTCCTGGATCTTGAGCGAGAACAGCATGCTCGGGCTGGTGCTGCACATATTGATCGGCTATTCGGCGCAGCCGGCCGGCATCCAGGTGGTGTTCTACCTCGCCACCCTGATCGTCATCGGGACCTTGATGCGGCTGCTCGGACGCGCGCCGACGCGACCCGTAGGCCGTCCTGCCGCCGCCTGATCAGCCGGCATTTGGACTAACGCTTCCCGCCACCGCGCCGTCCGTCGCCTGCGCCCGCCTTTTGAACGGAGATGCGAATGCGTAGCATTAGCGTTTGGATGCTGATCGCCGGCGCGGCTTTGACCTTGGCCGTCGCGGTTCCGGCCAGAGCCGATTTTAAAGTCCAGCAGCCGGACGCCGAAGCCGGCGAGTTCGCGATCGAGCCGCTCGGCGACATCGGCCACGATCCGTCCGGCGCCCATAGCGGCGAGGCCAGCTTCACCCAGGAGCTCGAATACGGGGTTAACGGCTTTTGGCGCACCGAGATCGAGCTCGAACAGGAGCGATCCGCCGGCTCAGGCCAATCGGTCAATTTCAGCCAGGTCACCTCGGAGAACATCTTCCAGTTTACCCCGCGCGGCGAATACTGGGCCGATGCTGGGTTTTTCGCGGAGTTCGGCAAGACCACGTTGGCCAATACCCCCAACGAGACCACCTTCGGGCCGATCTTCCGCAAGGAAATTTTCGGCACGATCGATACCGTCAACTTGTTCATGGAAAAAGACATCGGCAACTACGCCTCGCCGCGGCCGGAGTTTTTATATGCGTGGGAGACGCGCCTCGACCTCGGCACTCCGATCGAGCCGGGCTTCCAGGCCTATGGCCAGCCGAGCAGCTTTACCGGCTACAACTCGGCTTGGCCGCAGGACAACCGCATCGGTCCGCAATTGTTTGGCACCATCGCCCAGTTCGGCCCCGGCAGCATCAAATGGAACGGCGGCATTCTGTTCGGCGTGACCCGGGCGGCGCCGCGCGAAACCCTGCGCTGGCAGGCCGAGTACGAAATCCATTTCTGACCTCGTATCATCCGGACGGCCTCGGATGCTGCACTCACGCAGGAGGTGGTCGGACCGCACTATCCCGGCGCCGCCCCCTGCACGTTGACCAGCAGCCCGTAAAGCGACTGCGAGGCGGCCATGAACAGGTAATCTCGCTTTGGCCCGCCAAAGGTCAGGTTGGCGCAGACCTCCGGCAGACGGATGCGGCCGATCAGCTTGCCCGCTTTGTTCCATACCGTCACACCGCAATAGCCGAGCGGCGCGTTGGAGCCGACCCACAGATTCCCGGCGCGGTCGGCGCGCATGCCGTCGGGGCCGCAATGCACCCCGTCCACCATGCAGTCGGTGAACCGGCGCTGGTTGGCCAAGGTCTTGCCCTGCACGTCGAAGGCAAAGATCACCCCCTTGCCGCCAGTCGTCTGGCCCGGCCCCGGCCCGGTGCTGATCAGATAGAGCGTCTTGTAGTCGGGCGAGAAGCAGATGCCGTTCGGGTCCGGAACCTGATCGGCGCCGGCCACCACGTCGAGCCGCCCGCTCGGGTGCCAGCGATAGGTGTTGGTCGGCAACTCGCCCTTCAGCCCACCGACGAGGCCGACGCCGTGATCGCCGAGGTTCGGATCGTAGAGCGCGTTCCGGTTGGCCGGGGCGCCATTGACGTCCGGGTGGCCCTCGGTCAATTGGTCGCCATAGGGCGGGTCGGTGAACCAGATGCTGCCGTCCGGATGCGGCACGAGATCGTTGGGCGAGTTCAGGTGCCTGCCCTGATAGGAATCGGCGATGACGGTCATCGAGCCGTCGGGCTCCCAGCGAACCACCCGCCGAAAGAAATCTTGGGTCGAGAGCTGACGGCCCTGGAAGTCGAACGAGTTCCCATTGCTGTTGAAAGACGGCCGGCGATACGCGCTGGCGCGGCGCGTCTCCCAGAGATAGCGGTACTGCGTGTCGCCCTTGACGTCGCTAAACACGAGGTAGCGGCCCTCGCCCGACCAGGCAGGACCCTCGGCCCAGGCGAAGCCGGTCGCCAGGCGATGCAGGCTGGCGAGCCGAACCAGGTATGGCGCGAACGACGGGTCGACGATCAGGACGTCCGGGTCGGGATAGATTTCAGGAGGGGCGAGCGCACCCCATTGGCGCGGCGGCTGGCTGATCACGGTCGGCGGGACCCCGAGCGCCGGCTTGGTCTGCGGCTGGCCGCGAGCGAGCGCCGGCATCAGCGCCGCACCGGCCACGAGCAGGCTGCGCCGGGTCAGCCGGCCGCTGGGCAATCGTGGGATCATGCGTCTCCTCCCTAATTCATTGCCTGCCAGCGAGCGCGTAAATCGCGCATCTCGGACCCGGTTTCAGCAGGCGTTGCGCCCGCGCAGGATGCGGGCCCGGCTCCTCTGCCAGTCGCGCGCTTTTTCAGCTTCGCGCTTGTCGGCCTTCTTCTTGCCGCGGGCGAGACCGAGCTCGATCTTGGCGCGACCGCGCTCGTTGAAATAAATCGACAGCGGCACGACCGTCACCCCCTCGCGCCGGATCGCGCCGAGCAGGCGGTCGACCTCCTTGCGGTGCAGCAAGAGCTTCCGCGGCCGCCGCGGCTCGTGGTTGAAATGCGCCGAGGCGGCGTATTCCGGGATGTTGGCGTTGACCAGGAACAATTCGCCGCCGCTCTCGCTGGCATAGGCCTCGACGATGCTGGCCTGGCCCTTGCGCAACACCTTGACCTCGGTGCCCTGCAGCACGAGCCCGGCTTCGAGCGTATCCTCGATCAAATAATCGTGGCGGGCGCGGCGGTTCTGCGCGACAAAATGGTCGGCCGCGCGCATCGCCCGCATCGGGATCTCAGTTTCGGCGGCTCAGTTCAGCAACCCCGCGCCGCGCATCGCCAGCGCCACCCGCTCCTGGGTCTCGGGCGTGGTCCGCCACAACGGCTGGCGCACCGTCGGCTCGCACTTGCCGAGCAGGGAGGCGGCGTATTTGACCGGGGCCGGGCTGGTTTCGGCGAACAGCGCATCGTGCAGTTGGATCAGCCGTTCGTTGATGCGGCGCACGGTCGCGACCTCGCCCTTCTGCCAGGCCTCGTGCATCTCTGAAAGCAGCCGCGGCGCCACGTTGGCAGTGACGGAGATGCAGCCGTCGCCGCCCTGCGCCAGATAGGCGACGGCGGTCGCGTCCTCGCCCGACAGCAGCGAAAACTCGCCGCCGATCTCGACCCGCATCTTGAGCGGCCGGGCGAGGTCGTTGGTCGCATCCTTGACCCCGACGATGTTGCGCAGCTTGGCGAGGCGCGCCATCGTCGCGTTGCTCATATCGACGGCCGAGCGGCCGGGAATGTTGTAGATCACGATCGGCAGATCGACCGCATCGTGCACCGCCTTGAAATGCTGATAGAGCCCCTCCTGCGTCGGCTTGTTGTAGTAGGGGCACACGATCAGCGCGGCGTCGGCGCCGGCGGCCTTGGCCTCTCGGGTCAATGCGATCGTGTGATCTGTCGAATTGGTGCCGGTTCCGGCGATGACCGGGACCTTGCCGTTGGCCGCCTCGGCGCACAGCGCCACGACCCGGCGATGCTCGTCATCGTGCAGCGCCGGCGATTCGCCGGTGGTGCCGCACGGCACCAGCCCGTGGGTCCCCTGTCCGACCTGCCACGACACCAGCTCCTGAAACGCGGCTTCGTCGATGCCCCCGTTGCGGAAGGGGGTGATCAGCGCGACGAGCGAACCTTTGAACATCGTTTCCTCCCGCATCGCAGCCTCGGCGAAGCAGGATAGTCTTCGCCGGCGCGCGCTTCAACATTGGCGGCGGCCGGGCAGGGTGGCGCAATCGGCGCCAGAGGCTTGCCCCGCTCGACAAAAGCCCGTAATGAGGTTTGCCTCATCTTTGATTCGGCAAGGAAGGGGGGCCAACCTTGCTCGTCATCAATCGCCTGTTTTGCTCCATTGTCCTGGCGATCGCCTTGGTCGGAGCGGCGCGCGCGCAGGCGCTGTCCGACGCCGATCTCGGCGCCGCCCGCCTGGCGCTGGCGGAGGCCGAAGCCGGCGACTGGAGCCGAGCCTATGCCGATGCGGCGCCGATCAAGGATCCACTGCCGCTCAAGATGCTGCACTGGCTCGATTACGCCAGCCCCGGCGCCCCCGGCCGGTTTGTCGACATCGCCGATTTCATCGCGAAAAATCCCGGCTGGCCGCACCAGAACGCGCTGCGCCGGCACGCTGAGGAGGCGCTATCGGGCGAGAGCGACGTGGTCGCCGCCGAGTGGCTCGGGCGCTACCCGCCGATCAGCGCCGCGGGACAGGTCCGCGCCGCTGAGATTTTGCTGAACTCCGGCGACACCGCCGCCGGGACGGCGGCGCTGCGCGCGGCGTGGATCAACGACAATTTCAACGCGACCGACGAACAGCGTTTCCTCGCCAGCCATTCCGCCGCGATCGGACCGCAGGATGACGTGGAGCGGCTCGACCGGCTGCTGTGGGATGAACGGAACGAGGCGGTGCGGCGCATGCTGCCGCGGGTGCCGCCGGAATGGCGAGCCCTGGCCCTGGCGCGGCTGGCGCTCGCCGCCCAATTCCCGGGGGTCGAGACCCTGGTTGCCCGGGTTCCGGTCCAGCTGAGCACGGATCCCGGCCTGCGCTACGAGGAGATGCGCTGGGCGCGCGAACGGGGCCTGACCGACCAAGCGGTGGCGATGCTAGAGGCCAATTCGGGCGATCCGGTGCATCCCGCAGCCTGGTGGCACGAGCGCCAGGTCATCGCCCGGCAGCTGCTCGCCGGCGGCAACGCCGATCTCGCCTACCGCATTGCCGACCAGCACGGCGCGCTGACCGGCAAGGCCTATTCCGATGCCGAGTTTCTGCTCGGCTACATCGCGCTGCGCTTCAAGAAGGATCCGGCGCTGGCCTTCGACCATTTCTCGCACGTCCTGATCCGGGCCGACACGCCCTACGCCAAGGCGAGGGCCGGGTATTGGGGCGGCCGGGCGGCCGAGGCCGAGGCAAAATCGGCGCTCGCCCGGAAATGGTACGCCGCCGGGGCCGAGCACATGGCCACGTTCTACGGCCAGCTCGCCGCTCACCAGCTCGGCGACGACGCGCCGCCGCACCCGGTTGCCGAACCGGTTCCGACAGCCGCCGAAACCGCCGAGTTCGAGGGCAACGACCTGGTGCGCGCGACCAAGATTTTTTTCGCGCTCGGCGATCGCGGCCACGCCAAGACCTTCCTCTTGCATCTGGCCAACGGCGCCACGACCCCGACCGAATTTGCCATGCTCGCCGCCTTGGCCGAGCAGAACGGCCGCATCGATCTGGCGATCGCCGTCGCCAAGCGCGCGATTGCGGCCGGAACCCCGCTGATGATCCACGGCTATCCGACGATCGCGCTGCCGCCCGGCGGCGACACCGAAAACGCCTTGCTGTTCGCAATCGTGCGCCAGGAGAGCGCGTTCGCGACCGACGCGCTGAGCCCGGTCGGCGCGCGCGGTCTGATGCAATTGATGCCGGCGACCGCGGACTACATGGCGACCAAGCTGCAGCTGCCGTTCGAGCCGGCGCGGCTGACCAGCGACGGCCTCTACAACCTCACGCTCGGGCGCGGCTATCTGCAACATCTGATCGATGATTTCGGCGGCTCCTACGCGCTGGCGATCGCCGCCTACAATGCCGGCCCCGGCCGGGTGCGCCAATGGCTGGCCGAATATGGCGACCCGCGCGGCGGCAAGGTCGACATGGTTGACTGGATCGAAACCATCCCGATCGACGAAACCCGGCTCTATGTGCAGCGGGTGCTCGAAAACCTGCAGGTCTATCGCGGGCAGGAGAGCCGCAACTCGGCCTTTTCGCTGGTCAGCGACCTCGCCCGCTGAACCCCCTCCGGCAGCTCGGCATGGCGCCGTGCTTGGTGCTGACGATGACCCGTTTCTCGATCCTGGCGGTTCCTCCCGAAGCGACGCAGGCAGTCGCGGGCACGGTGGCTCAGTCGGCCGCGCTTATCACGCCTCCTTGATGCCGCGTCGACCCGGCGATTTGCAATCTCTTATCCAAAGTGACGAGCTCTGCGTCGAGGCTCTGCGCCAGCCACAGATAGGCCGCGTCATAGCTGGTCAAGCCATGTGCTTCGGCCAGTCCAAGGGCATCTGCCAAATCAACGGCGACCACTTCGATCGGCATCCTCATGAAGATCGCAAAAGCCGCCAGTAGGACCTCGCGTTGTTGCCGATTTCCCCGTAGCTTTTTCAAATAAACGCTGGCGATTTCGAACTCCAGCAGCGCCGGCGCCACAAGCTCGGCGTTATCGAGTCGATGGGCGACGATCCCTGCTTCCGGCTCGCCAAACAGCAATGCGGTCAGTGCCGAAGCATCGACAACCTTAACGGCCATCCCGGCTGGCTCGGATCATCGCGACCGCTTCCGCCGGCGTCTGGAGGCCGAGCCGGCGAACTTCCGCCAGCACTTCGCGAGGGGTCAGCTGAGCAGGCTGGCCGACCGCTTCCTCGATGATCGCCAGCAGTTCGCCTTGCAACGAGCGATGATTTTTCGCCGCACGCTCCCTCAGCCGCATCACCAGGTCGTCGGGCGCATTCTTGATCGACAGATGGACCGGCATCCAAATCGGCTCCAATTTGGAGGAAAATATGGAGCAACCGTTGCCGCTGCGCAAGCCGCCCCGGATTATCGAACCAGCCGCCCAAACCCGCCCCCGATAGACCGATCTCCCGAGGAAGCGGGCGGGTCGCGCGGCGCCGCACCGCATCCTTGTCGGAACCGGCTGCTAGGCGTGGCCGGCGCTGATGTTGTCGCGGCGCTTGGCGGCAGCGTCGGCACGGGCGAAATCGTCCTTGTCAAAGCCGTAGAGGCGGGCGCCGCCCGACAGGATCTTGCCGCCGATCTCAGGGGTGATGCTGGGGTTGTGCAGGACCCGGCTTGACACCTCGGGGAAGCTCGAGTCGAAATGCGGGAAATCGCTCGACACGCAGATGTTGTCGGCGCCGCCCAAGAGCTCGACCACCGAGCCCACCTCGCGCTCGCCGCTCTCGATCGCCGAAAAGCAGTTGCGCTGCCAATACTCCTGCGGGCTGAGCTTCAGATAGGGCGCATCGGCCTGATGGTGCTGGCGCAGATCCCATTCGATCCGGCCCAACAGCCCCGGGACCCACCAGCTCTGCGCTTCGAGAAACGCCACCTTGAGCCGCGGATAGGTTTCGAGGATGCCGCCCAGCATCAGCGCGATCAGCGCCAATTGCATCTCGGTCGAATGGCTGGCGACATGGCGCATAAAGCGGTTCTCACCAAAGCGCGGCTCGATCGTCGAGTAGTACGAACCGGTGCCCTCGTGAAAGCACAGCGGCACCTGCATCTCCTGCAGCATGCCGTAGAGCGGGTCCCAATAGGTCGAGTGCCAATAGCGGCCGTTGACGTAGTTGGGCCTGACAAAGGCGCCGACGGCGCCGTATTCCTTGACGCAGCGGTGCAATTCGCGGCAGGCGAGGTTGACGTCGTGCACCGGCAGCATCGCCGCCATCTTCAGCTGGTCGGGACTGTGCTGGACGAAGTCGTGCAGCCAGTCGTTGTAGGCGCGGCAGATGGCGTTGGAAAACTGCGGGTCCATGCCGTCGCGCGCGAGAAACGACAGGCCGGCGGTCGGGAACAGCACGGCGATGTCGATCCCCTCCATCTCCATGCCGATCAACTGCGCCTCGGCGTCGTAGCCGCGCTCGACCGCGAACATCACGTTCTTGTTGCCGCGGGCGCCGACCAGCGGGCCGCGGATGCGGTTGTATTGCGAGACGTTGCCGTCATTGCTGGTCGGCGTGCCGTCGAAAAACCACAAGGGCCGCCGCCGCATCCCGGTGCTGCCGCCGTCGACCGCCTGCATCGCGGAGGTGATCCGCGGCTTGAACGCCGGGTCGAGATAGCGCTCGAAGAGGTCGGTCGGCTCCATGATGTGCATGTCGCAGTCGACGAAGCGGTAGCCCTCTTTCATCTCGGATTCCTTCCTTGCAATCGCGCGCCCGGGGATCTTGCCGACAAATCCTGTCCGGCGGCAACCGGCCTCGCGCCCGGCAGCCATTCGTCTTATGCCAGCACCACGCCGTTGACGATCGCGAGAAAATGGCAGGCCGCGCCGGCCACCACAAAACTATGCCAGATCGCCAGCCGATAGGGGCTCCGCCACGTCAGCAGAAACGGGATGCCGGCGGAGTAGCACACGCCGCCCGCGGTGATCAGCATGACGGTCTCGCCCGAAACCGCCGGGCCGACCGCAACGAGGCTGACCCAGCCGAGCAGCAGATAGAATATCGCGGAACGGCGGATGCCGCCGATCGGGAAGCGCAATTTGAAGGCGATCCCGAGCGCCGCAACCGACCATAACACACTCGCAACGACCACGCCGCGAGCCCCGCCGCGCGCCAGCGCAAAGGGCGTCGCCGACCCGGCGATCATCGCGAAGATCGCGGCATGATCGAGCCGGCGCAGAAACTGGCGCCGTCGCGGCTCGACCGCCGCGCGATAGAAGAGCGAGCAGCCGAGCATCGCCAACAGCCCCGCGACATAGAGGGCGACGCCAATGACGAGGCGGGGATTGTCGCGGGCCAAGGCCAGTCGCAGCAATGCAATCGCAGCGGCGGTCCCGAGCACCAGGCCGCAGACGAGGACGCACAGATCGGCGCGGCGTTCGGCCCGGCCAGGGGCCGCCGCCGGCAGCGCCAGCCGGCTCACCGCGGCGCTCCTGGCGGTCGCGGTGCGCGACCCCATATCTGGGCAACGATCCGCCCCAACTCGAAGGCCCGGGCATGTTCGCCGATCGCCGCGCCGCCGGCCGAGCGCTCTCGCCGCGACTGGAGCACCTGCGCGCCGAGCGGCCGGTTGTGCTCGCGCTGCCGCGCGGCGGGGTTCCGGTCGGCTACGAGATTGCCCTCAGCCTCGACGCGCCGCTCGACATCGTGCTGGTGCGCAAGATCGGCGTGCCCGGAGAGCCGGAGCTGGCGCTGGGCGCAGTCGCCGACGGTGCTGCGCCGCAGGTGCTGATCGACGATCGGCTCGTTGCCGCCCTTGGCGTCGATCCGGCCTACATCGCGTCGGAAACCAAGGCGCAGCTCGCCGAGATCGAACGCCGCCGCATCCTCTATCGCGGCGGGCGTCGGCCGGCGCCGCTCGCGGGCCGGACCGTCATCGTCGTCGACGACGGGATCGCCACCGGCAGCACCACACGGGCGGCGTTGCGCGCTGCGCGGGCAGCCGGCGCCGGGCCGATCGTGCTCGCCGTGCCGGTGGCGCCGCAGGACACGCTCGACGCGCTGCGGGCAGAAGCCGACGAGGTCGTCTGTCTCGCCACTCCGAGCCCGTTCTTCGCCGTCGGCGCCCATTACCAAGTATTCGCCCAGCTCGCCGATGCCGATGTCGGGGTGCTTCTCGAAGCGCGAGAGCGCGCATCCAGCCGCTCGGCCGGGTAAAAAAGCGTCAGGCACCGGGCGTTAACGACCGGATATGCGTCAGTGGGTGTCGGTCTGGGGCTCCAGCGACCAGTAATAGCCGACCGTCGGCGCCCTTGCCATCGAGTTGATCCCGACCGTCGGTCCCGTATAGGTGGTGATCGGCGGGGCTTCGAGGGTGCTGGTCGGCGGCTTTTTGGCGGACGGCTCGTCGCCGACGATCTGCCGCGAGATGTCGGGAACTGTGCTGAAACTGACGGTCCCCGGCATGCTCAGGCAATCGTGACTCTTTTTCATGTTGCACGAGGCGGCGTCGACAGCGCCGGCCGCCAGCAAAATGGCGCAGACGGCGAGGGTAACGACGATCGGGACCCGAAGCATCATGTGAACACAAAATTAAACCAGCCGAGCCGATCTTGACAAATTGTTAACCCCGCGTCCACCACGGTGAGCGCCCGGTAGCGCGGGCGAGCCTCATTCGGCATCGGGCTGGCGCGCGGGATGGGCGTCGGCAAAGGCCTGGATCGTCATGCAGCGATCGTAAACCCGCATGATTCGCGGGTAATGCCCGAGCGGGCAGTCGAAGGTCTGGGCCGGGGTCACCTGGGTCACCAGGCAGATGTCGGCAATCGTCGGCCCGCCGCCATGGCAGAACTCCCCGCTCTGGTGATGGCTGGCGAGACGTGCTTCGATCGCCTCCAATCCCAACCCCAGCCAATGCCGGATCCAGGCGAGCCGCTGCGCCTCGTCGAGCTTTAGCACGTCGGTTAGATAGTGGCGCACCCGCGGCACGATCAGCGGATGCGAATCGGCGGCGTTGATCAGCGCCAGCCCGCGCACCCAGGCCCGCGCCTCGGGCTCCCTCGGCAGCAGTGGCGGCTGTGGGTGCCGCTCGTCGAGGTATTCGAGGATCGCCAGCGACTGGAACAATTCGGTCGTGCCGTCGATCAGGGTCGGCACCATCATTTGCGGGTTCAGCGCGCGGTATTCGGCGGCGAACTGATCGCCGCGTTCGAGATGCAAAAACGTATCCTCATGCACAAGCCCTTTCAAATTGAGCGCGATGCGCACGCGAAAGCTCGCCTGCGAGCGGTAATAGGTGTACAGCCTCATCGTCAAGTCTCCCTTCGATTTCAACCGGCTCGGCGGCGCTCGGGGAGGCCCGCTGCGGCAAGGTCGGTTTCGCGAGGATCCGCAAATGCCTGTCGCTCGTCTGACCGTCTCCATCGCGGCTGTTCTTCTGGCGATCTCAGCTTGGGCGGCGCCGGCCTTAGCCGCCGACCCCGGCGGCGGCGGCTGCGACACCTGCACCCTCGTCAACGAAAAGACGCTATCGCTCGATCTCGCCCGAGGGATCGCGCAGGCGGCGCTCGCCAAATGCCGCGCCGACGGCAACCACGTCAGCGTGACCGTCCTCGATCGCGACGGGCTGGTCAAGATCGCCTTTCGCGATGACGGGGCGGGTCCGCACACGCTCTTCACCAGCCGGCGCAAGGCCTTTACCGCGCTGACCTTCAAGCAGCCTTCCGGGCAATGGGCGCATCGCGTCTTGAGCGAGCCCGCAGTGGCCGGGCTCAAGGACACCGCCGGCACCATAGCACTCGCCGGCGGCATGCCGGTCAGGGCAGGCAGCGAAGTGGTGGGCGCAATCGGGGTCAGCGGCTCGCCGGGCGGCGACAAGGACGAGGCCTGCGCCAATGCCGGCGTCGCCCAGTTCTCCGACAAGCTGAAGTGAGCCGATCCTGCCGGCGCCGCGCGCGCCCGCATAGCCCCCCCAAATCTACCCGCCTGTTGAACACTCGGCGAGACGCTGATGCGCTATCTCCTGCTGATCGCGGCGATCGTCATCAATGCAACGGCGCTCCCTGGCTGCTCGGTGCAGGATTGCGCCTATTACGGGGGCGCCGACGCCAACGTGCGCTGCGTGATCAACGGCCCGAGCCCGACCGGCGGCTATCATTGATCAGGGGTCGTGGCACCGATAGGCTGGGCGGGCCGCTTCGAACCGCATCCAATGCCGCTTCACAGGAGGCAAGGTGACCCGACCCCACGCCGCAGACGACTTCACGGCGATCCGAGCACGCATCAAAGAACTGCGCCGCGCAGCCGCCGAGCCGAGTGCCGCCGAGCACCCGCGATCCGGTTCCGGCGAAGCCCCGCACACCGAGCATGAGCAGCAGCTTCGGGAACGCCGCGAAGGCCACCCGCCGCCGTGGGTCCCGACGATATTCCTCACCGCGCCCGATGCGGGATTGGGCTCCGGTCGTCTGAGGGCGCGCTATTCTGAATGCTGACAGACCAGGAGGGGACGATGGCCGGGTTGCTCGACGGAAAATCGGCGCTGGTAACCGGCGGCGGCGGCGGCATCGGCCGGGCGACGGCACTCGCCCTGGCGCGCGAAGGAGCCCGCCTGGCGATCGCCGATATCGCCGCCGACGCCGCGCGCGAGGCGGTGGCGCTGGTCAATGCCGCCGGCGGCCAGGCGATCTCGCTTTCGGGCGAGGTCGCGCGCGACGCCGACGTGCGCGCAATGGTCGAGGCTGTCATTGGCGCTTACGGCCGGCTCGATTGCGCCTTCAACAATGCCGGGATCGCCGGCTGGCAAGTCGACGCCGCCGGCAAGAAGACCGCCGAATGGTCCGAAGAAGCCTTCGACCGGATGATCGCGGTCAATCTCAAGGGTGTCTGGCTGTGCATGAAGCACGAGCTTCTGCGGATGCAGGCCCAGGGCAGCGGCGCCATCGTCAACACCGCCTCGATCGCCGGTCTCGCCGGGCTGCCGACCTCGTCGGCCTATGTCGCGGCCAAGCATGGCGTCGTCGGGCTGACCAAGACCGCAGCGATCGAATACGCCGAAGCCGGCATCCGGGTCAACGCGGTCTGCCCCGGCTATATCAAAACACCGATGACCGAGGAGACGATGCGCCGGCGCGGTGCGGCGATCATCGCGCAGACCCCGCTCAAGCGCATGGGCAGCCCCGAGGAGATCGCCGAGATGGTGGTGTGGCTGTTGTCCGAGCGGGCGAGCTACGTCACCGGCGCCGCCTACAATGTCGACGGCGGATGGATGGCGGTGTGATAGGCCAGGATCGAATGAGATGTCGCAGAAGATCGTGAAACGGGTGGAAGGCGAAGCCGAGCGGCTGAAACGGGAGGAACATGCGCTTCGAGAACGCATCGTCGTCTTGCGGGGATCCGATCGGCTGGCCCGCGAAGAGATCCACCATCGAGACGCGCCTCGCCAAATTGATTAGGAGGCTTGACCATGGGTGATTTCGCGGTGGGTCAAGCGGTGCCGCGGTTCGAGGATCCGCGGCTCTTACGCGGTGGCGGGCGCTATGTCGACGACATGGTGCTGCCGCGCATGGTCTTTGGCCATGTGCTGCGCTCGCCCCACGCGCACGCGCGCATCCGCAGGGTCGACGCGGCCGAGGCCAGGGCGGCGCCGGGGGTATTGGCGGTATTGACCGGGGCGGACTGGGAAGCCTCGGGCTGGGGCGACCTGCCGAGCCCGAGCGGGCTCAAATTGCGCGACGGCGCGCCTTCGTTCCGGCCGCGCTTTCCGGCGCTGGTCAAGGACCGGGTGCGCTGGGTCGGCGATTACGTCGCCTTTGTCGTGGCGCTGAGCAAAGACCAGGCGGCCGATGCGGCCGAATTGATCCAAGTCGACTACGAGCCGTTGCCGGCGATCGTCTCGACTGCCGGCGCAGTCGAGCCCGGAGCGCCGCTGGTCTGGGACCAGGCCGCGGGCAATGTCGCCTTCTTTCATCCCGAGGGCGACGCCGCGGCTACCGACGCCGCCTTTGCCGATGCCGCGCATGTCGTGCGCCGCCGTTTCGTGATCAACCGGGTGACCGCCGCCAGCATGGAGCCGCGGGGCGCCATCGGCGACTACAACCCGGCCGAGGACCGCTGGACCATCTACACCACCCTGCAGCGCGTCCACGGCTACCGCGCCGAACTGGCGCGCCAGGTGCTGAAGGTGCCGGAGAGCCATGTGCGCGTCGTCGCCGGCGACATCGGCGGCAGCTTCGGCATGAAATCGGCGATCTACAACGAAGTGGCGCTGGTGCTGTTGGCCTCGAAGACGGTCGGCCGGCCGGTCAAATGGACCAGCACCCGCAGCGAAGCGTTCATGGGCGACGCCCAGGCCCGCGACAACGTCACCGAGGCCGAGCTGGCGCTCGACCGCAACGGGAAATTCCTCGGCCTCAGGGTCAACACGATCGCCGCCGTCGGCGCTTATCCGCAGGCCGGCTCCAACGCCTTTGTCGCCAATCTCGGCACCTTGGCCGGGGTCTACCGCACGCCGTCGGTGCGGGCCGAGGTGACCGCGGTCTACACCAACACCAATCCGGTGCGGGCCTATCGCGGCAATGGCCGGCCCGAGGCAGCTTATGTGATCGAGCGGATCGTCGACGAGGCCGCCGCCGAGCTCGGCATCGATCCGGTCGAATTGCGCCGCCGGAACATGATCGCGCCCGAGGCGATGCCGTTCAAATCGGGGCTGACCTTCACCTACGATTGCGGCGAATTCGCGAAGAACCTCGACCTGGCATTGAAGCTCGCCGACGCCGCCGGCTTCGAGCAGCGCCGCACGCAAGCCCGCGCCCGCGGCAGATTGCGCGGCCTAGGCCTCTCCAACACGATCGAGCGCGCCGCGGCCGGCGGTTTCGAGGCGGCCGAGATCCGCTTCGACCGCGGCGGCACCGTGACCCTGGTGTCCGGCTCGGTCACCCAGGGCCAGGGCCACGAAACCGTCTATAAGCAGCTTCTCTGCGACCGGTTGGGCATCCACCCCGGCCAGGTGCATTACGTGCAGGGCGACACCGACAAGGTCGCCAACGGCGAAGGCACCGGCGGCTCGCGCTCGGCCGCGCTCGGCGGGTCGGCGGTTTATCTCGCGACCGAAAAGATCGTCGCAAAGGCCAAGGCCATCGCCGCCCATCTGCTCGGCACGCAAGTGGACGAAGTCGCTTTCGCCGACGGGCTCTTCACCGCGCCGCGCTCCAACCGCGCCTTGACGATCGGCGAGATCGCGACCGAATCGTTCAGCCCGCCGAGCCTGCCCGACGATATGGAGCCCGGGCTGATCGCCGGCGCCACCTTTACCTCGAAGCAGCAGAATTTCCCGAATGGGGTTCACATCTGCGAGCTCGAGATCGACCCCGACACCGGCGAGGTCGAGATCCAGCGCTACAGCGTCGTCGACGATGTCGGCACGGTGCTGAACCCCTTATTGCTCGAGGGCCAGATCTGCGGCGGCATCGCCCAAGGGGTGGGGCAAGTGCTGATGGAGGACATCCGCTTCGATCCGGCCTCGGGCCAGCTGATGACCGGCTCGTTCATGGACTACGCGATGCCGCGCGCCGGCGATCTGTCGGCGGTCCATTGCGACAGCAATCCGGTGCCGACCAAGACCAACCCGCTGGGCGTCAAGGGTGCCGGCGAAGCCGGCAATGTCGGCGCACTCCCGGCGGTCGGCAACGCGCTCGTCGACGCGTTGGCACCACTCGGCATCCGCCACCTCGAAATGCCCGCCACCCCCGAGCGCCTGTGGCGCGCCATCCGCACGGCGAAGGGATAAAAAAGGCGCCAATACGATAACGGTGGTCGTCGCTTCCGCTGGCATCATTTTTTGGCTCGAAGTTCCCGGAGTCGCTCCCGGACGTAAGCTCCATCCGCATATTGCTGCTGAGCCCCGACCATCGCCACCAGGCCCAAAATGGCGGCCACGATGCCGATCACGAAAACGCACACGCTCAGTGGTGCCCCCCACAAGGCGTCCATGATCTTTTGGAGGCCGACCAACCTGATGAAGTGCGGTTCCGGCATGACCAGGGCAAACTCAAGCGGGGTCCAGAAACCGTCCCGAAGCCACAACAGGCACTGATACCCGAACACGCCCACACCGAGGATCGCTGCGCATACGCCGGCAAGGAAGCATCCTGCTGCAGGCAGATGCCTGTACTTTCTCAATGGCTCTGCGGCTGGGGAGCATCGGTCTTGTTCCATGATCAGCCTTTCCGGTTCGCCTATGTTTTCAGCGAACACCACGCTTCCCGAATAGGACACGACCAAGGACGTTCGCGATGGCACGGATTACAAATTTTCTGGCGCAGCGGTTCTTCCAAAATGCTCCGGCCCTTGAGCATTACGGCGAATTGCTGTCCGAGTACGAACGCTCGGGCTTGGCCCCTCCACACTTGGCGATGGAAGTTACCAGCGGTGATGAGGGTAAGCTGTGGGCGTGTGTTTGGGAAGCCATGCTCTATTGTCATCTCACGAGGCTCGGATTTGGGGTTCGCGGGTGCGTCAAGAAATCGGGGCAGCACGGTCCGGACTTCGGAATAACGCATGAGAGACAAACAATTTGGATCGAAGCAGTCACCCCGTCCCCGCAAGGGATACCGCAGGATCATCTGATCCGACCGAAACCCGGTGAGGTCAAGCTGCGTATCACGCCCCACAAAGAAATGCTTCTCCGGTGGACATCGGTGTTAAGGACAAGCACGACAAACTTGAGCGCTACCTAAACGAGGGCGTTATTGCGCCCACGGATTGCACGATCATCGCTGTTAATTCCTGCCGCCTTGAAGACATGCCGATAAATGACCTAGGAATTAGCCAGTTCCCAGTTCCCGTCGAGCTAGGTTTCGGGATCGGTCCCTTAGTTGTTCCAATTGCCCTGGGGGAAGAGCCCGCTAGCGAACGGACAGATAGCCAGTTGTTTACCATCCGAAAACCTAATGGGGTAGATGTTCGATCCGGAATCTTTCTCGATTCGCGCTATGCCAATATCAGCGCCATTATTGGGTGCTATCGAACAGACACGGCTTCTGGCCCGCTGCCGTTGACCCTGGTGCATAATCCGCTCGCAACGATGCCTCTTGCTCAAACAATTTTGGGTGCACGCAAGGAATACATCGCCTATGACAAAGGCGATCATTACAGGGTATTACGATTGACTCGCGTAAAGCGAGACGAGGGCTAGTTCGGGGGGCATCGGGCTATGTGATCTTGCCAAGGAGAAATATCGAGTGGAAACGACGAGGCTCTCATCAAAGGGCCATATCACTTTACCCGAATCGGTGCGCGAGGCCCGGCATTGGCGCGCCGGCACCGAGTTCCTGGTCGAGAGCACCGATGAAGGAGTGCTGCTGCGCCCGCTGAAGCCGCTCTTACCCTCGCGGCTCGACGAGGTTGCCGGGCGGCTTGCCGCGTCTCACTCGGCCAGAAGCATTGTGGAGATAGACGATGCCATCGACGCCGAACTCGCCGTGCGCCGTGATCGCGGTCGATACTAAAACCCTGATCGACTGCCGATTGCACCAGGATTCGCGGCCACCGCTCGCCGACATCGCCTCACTCAGCCTCAGCTCATGCCGGAGACCGACACCGGCTCGATCTCGTACATGATGCGCACTTCGCCCGGCTGGCGGAACGGGTAGGTGTCCTTGCCGAGATATTTCTTGGCCAATGTGTCGATATGCGCATCGGCGCCGTGTTCGGTGGCACTCGTGACCCGGCCGCGGATCTGCACATAGCGATAGGCGTTGTCGGGGTCCATGATCGCCAGCGCCACCGGCGCGCCGGGCTTCAGGTTGCGCGCCTTGGTGCGGCCGCGGGCGGTGTTCACCCGGATCTTTCCC
>DASYNW010000122.1:0-28740 GCA_036008325.1 Allostellaceae bacterium | reverse complement strand
AGCTTGCTTGTGAAGGCTAAACCCGGAGTATCGCTGATGACCGCAGTACCCCGTCTGCTGATCGAAAACGGTGCCCTGATCGACGGGACCGGGGCCGCGCCAGTCGAAAACGCCACGATCGTGGTCGAAGGCAATCGCATCGCCAGGGTCGGTTCTGCGATGCCGGCGCGGCCCGACGACACGGTCATCGACGCGACCGGCAAGTACATTCTGCCCGGCCTCATCGACGCACACTGCCATCTGTCGTTGCACCAGGGCGCGCTGCCCGGCGTCAAGTACACATCGAGCGCCGAGTTCTGCGCGCTGTGGGCGGCGCGCGTGCTCGGGAAGATCCTGAGTGCCGGGGTCACGGGCATTACCGTTCCTGGCGGCAAATGGTTCGCCGATGTAATCGTGCGCGACGCGGTCGCGGCCGGCATGTTGGAAGGGCCGCGCATGGTCGTCGCCGCCCGCGCCCTCGGCAATTACGGCGGCATCTTCGACGCCGACGCCTATCCAGGGTTTGAGGGCGACCCGGCCGATGCCGCCGGTGTGTTGTGCAATACGCGAGAGGCTTTCGTTCTCGAGACGAGGAAGCAATGCCGCCGCGGCGTCGATCTGATCAAGCTCGCCGACGACGCCTGGGGCGACGCGCAGACAATCGCCGAGGACGAGATAGTGGCCGTCGTCGAGGAGGCGCACCGGCACGGCGTCAAGGTCGCAATCCACGCCCGCGGCTCGGCTTCAACCCGCGCCGCGGCCCAGGCCGGGGTCGATTTGATCTACCATGCCGATCTCGCGGCCGAGGCCGACCTCGACATCGTCGCCAAGGCCGGCATGCCGATCGCGCCGGTGCTGACCTCGCCCTGGATCGCGGCCGAGCACGGTGCCGGGCGTGACTTTGTCGGGGCGGGGCGGAAGCGCCTGCACGCGCAGTTACGGGCCAGCTACAAGATGGTGCGCAACGCCCGTGACCGCGGCATCGCGGTGCTCTCCGGCACCGACACCGGCAACGCTTCGGCCTTCCACCACGGAAAGTGGCACGGCAAGGAGGCGGAGCTGTTTGTCCGCGAGGTCGGCATGACGCCGATGGAGGCGATCCTCGCCAACACCAGCCATAACACCGCGCTGTTCGGGCTCCACGGCGAGGTTGGCATCATCGCCGCCGGCAAGCTCGCCGACATCGTCGTGTGGAACAGCAATCCGCTCGCCGACATCACCGTATTGCAGCGGCCGGACGAAATCTCCGCGGTAATCAAGGACGGCCGCCTCGTCGACTGCGGCGGCGGGGGCTTCCGGCGACTGCTGGAGGAACCGGGCCGCGCCCGGATGTTGGCGCAGGGTTAACATATCGTCGTTACCTTATCGGGCCGCACGCGGCCGGGTGCTGGCTCGCCACACCCCGGGCCGCAGCATCGGCGCCCTCCGTACAATGGGCTGTTGAGGGTTCGCCGCTGCACCCTCGCGGCATGGGGCAACGCCCGCTGGCATGGCAGGGGCAAGGCCCGCTCTGGGCGCGTCCTGCTCCTTGCGGTCCGTCGCGGCCATGGTCGTCTAGCCAAACCGACAGCAGCCGTTCGCCCTGGGGCTGCACCACGAACTCAAGAAGCCGGCCGGTTGGCCGGTCGGCAAGGTGGGCAACGCAGGCCTCCGACACGGGGACTTGCTTCAGGATCGGGGCGTAGCGCCGACCGGTGGCCAGCGCGGTTTGCGAGCATGACGACGGTCGCGGCGAAGCGGCGCGCAGGACCGGTGCGGCTTGGGACCCCTTCTACGCGGCAGAGATCGGAAGCGGGGAAAGAGGACCCGGAGGTGAGTGGAGGAAGCCCGGTCGAGCGATCGGCCCGCGGATTTCGGGAATTGTTCGCGATGCCGCTCAATTGTGAGCGCAGGCTCCCGAATGCGGCGGCAGTAAAACTCGCTGCAATGGCATCGGGCTAATACAGTTCTGCTTTCGGCCCCTGCAACGGGGGTCCGCGGACAAGGAAGGACATGCGAACATCGAGAAGGCCAGTGGCGCCGCTACCTTCGTTCGGGCCGATCTCTCGCCGGGTCTGATCTCCTGAACTGGTGGTCAGCCGGTGGCGGCGCAGGATGAAGATGCGCTGGTCGGAGGCGCCCGAGGCCAAGGCGGTGTCGAGCGGCAGATCGGGAAATTGGCGGTGGATATTGGTCCGGAAGCACGCCGCATAGCTAGTCCCGGTATGCGTCGCAGTGAGCGCGTAGTCGGCCCAGCCCGGGGGCAGGAGCCGCTCGCCGTTCCACACCCCGTTCTGCAGGTACAGCACGCCGAGCTTGGCGTAGTCGCGCAAAGTCGCAAAGCCGGCGCCCGACGCGATCAGATTACCCGCGATGTCGGCGGAATGGTAGCTCGCCATTCCGAGGCGATCGATCAGCAGGCCGTACGACGTCTCGTGATACGGCAGCCCGCGCCGTTCGATCTGGTCGCGGATGATCGCCCCCAGCACGTTGAGGCCGCTGTTGATGTAGCGGTAAACGGCGCCGGGTAGAGCGGCCACGATCGAGCGCTGCGCCGCTTCGAACGCATAATCTACGGTCTGGCCCACCTCGCATGTCCGGGCTCACCGATGATCCGCAGCCAATTGCCGATCTCGGTCGTGCGGCGAACAGGGTCGACGATTTCGCTCGCGATTCCATAGCGCCAAATCACGTCGCGACGGGTGGGCTCCGCATCAAGGGCGCGATAGCCGGCTGCCATCGCGACAATCTCGGCGCGCTCGGTCGCAAAGCCTTCTTCGACAAGTTCCGACGCCCTTATCTCGATCAGGGCTGCAGAGACCGCGAGCGTATGCTCGGGATGATACTGCGTGCCGCAGAAGCTGCCACCGCGCGGGGTCTTTGCGGCCATCGCCTGGATGGAAGAGAGCTCGTTCGCCGCCAGAACCTGGGCGTTGTGCGGCAGCGTTTCGATCTCGTCGATGTGAGAGCAAAGCGCATCGAAGACGACGGGACGTGAGGCCAGGAGGGGGTGGCCTCGGCCGACTTCAGTAGCGGTGATCGCGCGCGCGATCGGGAGTTCGCGTCCCCGTGGGTTGCGTCGTACCGAGCCGCCGAGCGCCACCGTGACAAGTTGTACGCCCCAGCAGCTGCCCCAGGCCGGAACGCCGGCGGCGAAGGCGGCGCGAGCGAAATCGATCTGCATCGTAACGGCGGGCGTTCGGTCATAGACGTGGAGCGGCGAGCCGGTGAACATCACCCCATCGAAGTCCGCGAGCGCAGTGCCGAGCGGCAAGGCCTCGCCATCGGCGATGTTGAGGGGCGTGCACCTGATGTCCGGGCAGTGCAGCCGAACCGTCGCCGCAAATAGCGAAAAGTTCGAAGGGATGCCGGAATGCGCGCGCTCGGCCTGCCAGGCGGCCGGCGTTCCCTCGGCGATCAATATGTTCCGCACCGGGCCCTCGTTGATTTGGGAGACCAAGCCGACCGAGCAGAGGGTGATCGCCGGCATCCCGCTGTGATCGCACGGTTGTCGGGCGTGACCGTGACCAGCGGCGGTGCAGGCGAAAGCTATCGTGTCCGAGCAAAGGCACGGCGCAACCAGGCACAGGCGTCGGCCATCGCTGTTTCGGCCCGGTCGACGACGCCGACCCAGAGCAGGAAGCCATGGTCATGCCGTCCCAGCACAGCGCGGTCGATATGCCAGCCGCGCGCAGCCGCTCGGCGTATCGCTCGCCCTCATCGCGCAGCGGGTTGTATTCGGCGGTCATCACGAGGGCCGGCGGCAGACCGGCGAGATCCCGCGCCCGGAGCGGGGCGGCACGGGGACTGGCCGCCCCGCGGGGGTCGTTCAGATAATGGCCCCAGAACCACTTCATCGTGTCGCGGGTGAGGCCCGTAGCCTTTGGCGTTCTGGGCGTAGGACCGGCTTCCGGGTGCATAATAGTCGGTCACCGGATAGATCAAGAGCTGTGCCGCGAGCCGCGGACCATCGCACTCGTCGCGCAGCGTCAGCGCCGCGGCTGCCGCGAGATTGCCGCCGGCGCTGTCGCCGGCGACGGCGAGTCGGTCGGGACTAGCGCTGAGTTCCGCGGCGTGAATCGCCGCCCAGCGGGTCGCAAACACGCAATCGTCGAGGGCGGCCGGGAACTTGTGCTCCGGTGCGAGACGATAATCGACGGAGACGACGACGCATTCGGCGCCCGCGCACAGATTCGGCACATGCCGTCATGGGTGTCGAGGCTGCACAGCACAAAACCGCTGCCGTGAAAGAACACGAGCAGCGGATGGGGACCCGGCGTGGCCGGTGTGTAGATTCGCAAGGCGAGCGGGCCGCCCGGGCCGGCGACGGTGCGATCGGCGACAACGCCGACCGCCGCGGGCGGTGCCATCAGACCGACGCGCCGCCCCATCATTTCGCGCGCCTCTGCGACGGCGAGGGTCTGGATCTCCGGTAGCCCGGCCGCTCTGTCGAGAAGCGCCTTGATCTGCGGGTCGAGCGGCAAGGCCTTGCCCTTTCGTCCGGTTGGCTGCGTGCCATTCTAGCGCCGCTTGCGGCGGGACAAGTGCAGTCGATGTCTCCAGTATCTTCGTTAGCAATGGGAGTACGGCACAAGCAACGGTCTTGTAGGCGTGCCGTTGCCACAAGATCAAGCGCGGCCGTTACAGCGTCAGAGACGCGCGTCGGTGGCGGGCACCTCAGAGATCAGCTTCGCCCAGACCACCGGGCAAAAAAAGCGCCGAGACTCCATGACAATCTGAACGTCCTCGGCATGAAGCCGCACGCTGCGCCGGCGGCGATCAATCGAAGACATTGACAGAGGCCCTTTGTCCGGACGCCGACAACCCAAGGAGGCAGGCATCGGCGAGCGGCGGCAGTAGGAGGGCACCGCACAAAGGGGTATAACGGTTTTACGTCACTATCGTTGAGACTAAATGGTTTCCGATATAAAACGTACGAATGGAGCTAGTTGGATGGACCGACTGACACTCTGTGGCAGCTTTACTTCGAGCTCGAGCTACAAGCCGATGCTGTACCTGGCGTTGGCACGCCTGCCGTTTTCGTTCCGCACCGTCAACCTGAAGATCGGCATGCAGAGAACGCCCGAATATTTAGCGATCAACCGTTGGGGGGTTGTACCGTCGTTGCGCCACCGCGGCCTAACAATCCTGCAATCGAATGTGATCCTCGATTACCTGGCGCGCGAGACTGGGCATTTCGAGGGGCGGACGGAGCAGCAGCGTTGGCAGGCGCGCGAGTGGCTGTCCTGGGAAGCCGACCACATAACTTACGTCGCGAAGGTTCGCCACTCGGCACGGTTTCGCGCCTCCCACCCGGAGACGATCGCCGAGTTTCGGCCGCGTGCCGAGGCGGCGCTATCGTTTGTCGACGACACGGTCAGGGACCAGCCGTTTCTCGTCGGCGATTATTGCACGATCGCCGATATTGGGTGCTGGGGTCGCATGGTGTTTATGGCCGAAGGCGGTTTCGACATCGATAACTGGCCCCATCTTGCGGCTTGGGCGGGACGCCTCAAGGCGATGCCGGGCTTCGCGCTTCCTTATGAGTTGATCCCCAGCAAGGATCGTGAATTTGATCCGACATGATCAGCCTCGTCGCCGGCTCACGCGCCTCGATGCGATCGAGACTTGCGCCCTGGGGTCACCGAGGATACCAAAGCGCGCATCAAGACGAGGTGACTTTGCCCAGGAAGAGCGCATCCATCAGGCAGGCAGTCGCCATCACTTCACCCGTGCATCACCAAGCCACCGTCGACGCTGAGGGCCTGACCCGTCATGTACTCCGAGCGTGACGACACGAGGAACCCGACGACGTTGGCGACGTCTTCCGGCCTCTCCATGCGGCCCAAGGGGATCTGTCTTATGCGTCGGCGGGTAAACTTTTCGGGCGATTGGTTGAGCAGCGCTGCCTGCTCGCGCTGCCGACGTCCACATGTCCGTCTCCACAAAGCCGGGGTACATGCAGTTTACGCGGATCCCATCCGCAGCGTGCGCGATCGCGAGGCTCTTGGTCATGCTGATGACCGCCGCCTTGCTGGCGTTGTACGGCAGGTTGGCTCGGCTCCCGATTTTGCCGCCATCGATGCCAAACTGACGATGACGCCGCGTTTCTGCGCGATCATGGTCGGCAGCACGGCCTGGCTCGCGAACAAAACGGCCTTGGCGTTGATGTTCATAACCGCGTTTCAATGTTCCTCGGCGACGTCGAGCGTCTCGGCCGCGCGATAGATGCCCGCGTTGTTCACGAGTACGTCGATCCGCCCGAATTCGGCGCGCATCCGATGCCACGGCCTGCTCCGGTCACTATCGCGACTTGTCCTTCCAGCTCCATGTACCGCTCCTTTGGCGCCTCGCCGCGAACAAAAGCGAGCCGGAGTCCGGGATTGCGGGTCAGGGGACCGATCGCGATCTCGGCGCCCTTCGCACGCAGCTCTTCCACCGCGGCGTCAACGTCGTCGACCGTAAACCCGATATGTTCCAGCCCGTAATGTGGCGACGCCGGCCAATGTCGCCGACAGCCGGGTGCTGCCGCAACTGTTGCATGGCCGAGAGACCCGGGTGTGGGGCGACCAGGCCTATCGCGGCCAGCGCGCGGTGATCCGGCAACACGCTCCCAAGGCCAGGGACTTCACCAACCGCCGCTATCGCTACCGCGGCATGGTTGACCTGGTCGAGCGCGCCAAAAACCGCACCAAGTCGAAAGTGCGAGCCCGGGTCGAGCATTCGATCGGGATCGTCAAGCGGGTCTTTGGCTTTGCCAAAGTGCGCTACCGCGGCCTCAAAAAGAACGCGCACCGGCTGCTGGTGACCTGCGCACTTGCCAATCTGTTCATCGCCCGGCGCCATCTGCTGCGCGGCTAAGCGGAATAGGGCGCCCGCACCGCGCCCAAAACCCCGCATCGACCGCCGGTTCGCACCACAAACCCCAACCTTCCTCGCATTGTCACACCGGTGGCATCTATCCCGCCGGTATCATTCAACGCGCCCGCCCCTTATTCAGACGTTCCCTAACTCGCCGACGCCAAGTGGTCGAATGGGAGTTGTCATCGCGGTCTCCGTCCCTATTTGGTTCTCCGGTTTCCTTGAGTCGAATACCTACGTTTCCAGGTCGATTTCCGGGCTGAGCAGATGTGCACGCTCCCCGAGGCCGGTAAATGTCGCCGGGATCACCGTATGACCAGCGGCTTGAAGTTCAGCCCCGACATCGTTATTGGGCACCGGCCAGGACTTGGACTCAGACCGGGGAAGCGAAGCTTCAGATAGCACAGGCGCACCGATAGACGCATAGGCAGCGCCGGCCGCTCCCCAAAGGGACACAACCGCATCATCCGATGCGAGTCGCGGGTACGCTCGAACAGGACTCGTGCCGCGTGTGTGGCGGTCATCAGATGGAGGACGGTGAAGTCGCTGGTCTGCCAATAGAGCGTGATGGCAATCCGCGCGAGATCGCCCAGCAGTCCCGGTCCTATCGGGGGCACCGAGAGCGCTTCGGCAAACCGAGGATCGGCTGTTGCCGACTGCATCTTGCCGATGATGCCCTGGCCGATGAAGACGGAACCGCTCAGGCCCCCGCCGATGCGCGCGAACGCCTCCTCGACCGATGCCGCGGCCGGCGGGTGATCCGGCAGTCTGAGATTGGCATATCGGGAGCAGATCGTCGCTAATCCGGCCCCAATCTCGCCCAGAGGGAGGCCTTCGACCCGGCGGAGATCGCCGCCGGGCTATGGGTGGTGAGGAAGACCTGCGCCTTGCCAGATTGCAGTTTCTCGACCAAGGCCCGCTGCCGATAGGGTTCCAACCCGCGCTCGATTTCATCGACGAGCGTGATCGGCGCCTCGCCCTGATTCTGTTCCGCGATGGCGAGCGCGGAGAGCCTCCGCGTCCCGGCTCCCCAGCTAGCAAGCGGCAATTGCACGCCATGACGATCAGCCGAGAGGCCGATCATCGACGCGACGGACGCGCCTTGTGCGCCCGTGATGGCGAGGTCGAGCCCAGACGGTAGACTCTCCTTCCGGAAGGCCATGTCGAGGTTAGAAACGGCCGTCTGGGCGGCGGACGAAAGTTCCTCCCTGACCTCGCTCTTCGCGAGTTCGCCCGCCATGCGCGAGCGCAGGCCTTTGTCGGAAAGCAATCGGTCCAGCGCTGAGCCCTGAACCAGCCTGAGATCGCGATCGTTCCGATCGTCGCCGCCAAGGCGCACGAGTCCAATCGAGCGCCGCAGGGTCACCGGGAAATTGTCGGTCGTGCCGTCGGGCTGGACGATCTCGTAGGCAAGCTCGAGATCCTCGGTTCCCCGCACCCGGGCCCGGTACACGGGTTCGCCGACGATCTTACCGTCATCTTCGAGACTGGGGACGGATATTCCGGCCTCGGTCCATTCCCACGGCCAGGACGGCCTGAGCTGGTTGCTGATGCCGGAGGTCAGCGGAAGCGACAGAATGGCCTCGACGGAGAAGCCGGCATCGATTTTCCGATCGTGATAGTCGGGATCGGAGAGGTTCGCTGGATTGAAGGGGCTGAGCAGCAGAGCGATCGCCTCAAGGATCGTGGTTTTACCGACGTTGCCGCCGCCCAGGATCACGTTGACGCCGCGCGCAGGGCGCCATTGGAGCGAGGGGATACCGCGATAGCGCTCGATGGAGAGTTCATAGATGGCCGGCGTAGATGGGTTGGCCGAAGCTGGGCTGCTCATGCCGCCCCCCACACCTCGCGCCATGCGGCGAATTCCGACGACCTGATCTGATAGCGGGCGAAATTTCCCTCGTGCAGGCTCGCTAGTTCGGTCTCCACAACATCGTTGAATTGCTGACGATCCGCGGGATCGATCGCCGCGCTCGACCAAGCTGCAATGCGAGCTGCGGTGTCCTTGCGGCCTACCGGTGCACGGACAAGGCCGGCGATGATCTCGCGCAACTGCGTACGATAGCGAAGCCGGAAGGGGTCGGGCTCGCCAAGGGATTGACGGACAGCGACGTAGCGCGCGGCCGAGCGCTCATAGGCCCAGACGAAGACGTCCTTGAGAAGGTCGATCTTTTTCAGCTCGTACACGCCGAGCACTGCATCCGTGTAGGTCCGTCGGGGGACGTCGGCGAAGGATAGCGGCGAAAGATTGCCCCTGATGAGCGGGATGTTGGCCGCGAGGCGCGATACGCGTTTATTTACATCGTCAAAGGGCTGCAGATAGGGAAGCTGCACCATGATGAAGAACGCTTGCTCGAAAGGATCGGTGATCGCGGCGGCGGTTGCCAGGATCTGATCGAAGCATTCCTCGATGAGCTGCGGCACCTCGAGCGGGTGGAAGGTGGAGCGCTCGATGCCGACGGCGATGTAGCGGAGCTTGCCGGCCGCGGTGGGATCGGCGAGGAGGTTGTTGGCGAGGAGCGCGTGGAGATTGAGGATAGTGTAGCGGTTGAAGCCGATCTCGTCGGCGGCGCTGACCAAAAACTCGATCGCGTCCTTGTGGTTTAGGATCATCTGCGCTTCGAGATGCGCGCGCCCCTCAGCCTCTTCGCCCAGTTCGATGAGACGCTTGGTGTCGAGAAGGGAGTAGGTGTTGCCTTCCAGGCGGCTCGAATTCCAGGCGAGGTCGATGAGAAGCCTGTCGAGGATCTGCTTGGCGTAGGTGCCGGCGGGCTGCCCGGCGATCTGAGGTCGTCCCACGGCCGCCAGGTGCGTGCGGTCCTGCTCAGTCAGGTAGAAGGAGACATTCGGGCGATAGCGATCGAGGAACTTGCGGTCGTAACCGACGGGCTTGCGGGCTTCCGGTGCCCGCTGGACATAGTTGCGGATAGATGTCCCGGCCCCGGACAGGGGAATGGCAGGTTCTTCGGCCTCTGCCCGCGCAGCGAGGTCGGCTGGCCGGACAGCGGCGGCAGCGTGGGACATCCGGTATCTCGCCCAGCGCCCTTCGCCGTCCATGATGAGGCGATTTCGGGTGACGAGAGATTTCAGGCGGTACTGAAGGGTTCGGAGAGGAATCGGGACCGCAAGGGCGCGTAGGATCTCTTGCGCCGAGGCGCCGCCCGGGTAGCGATGAACCACCTCTTCGATGGCATATAGTGCGTCGTCGGGAATCTGGTTCGCCAAGGCCGAGTTTCTTTGCGCATAGAGTCTATGCGCAAGAATGGCTCAGGTTCGCGCAGTAATCAAGTCTATGCGCAAGGATGTCTATGCGCAATAATGCAGGCTATGCGCAATCAAGGTTGCGCGCAGCCCGGGTTTACGAGCCCATGGCCATTTTGCCGAAGGTCGTGAGGAGGGTCGCTTTGATCCCATCTGAGTTGGAGCCGGGTCGTCGAAACGCGCTTCCGCAGGAAGCGGGGTGCTATGACGCTTACCGGCAGATCATAGCAGCCGATTGCGCGGCGCATGTCGGCAAGAAGAGCGGCGTTCGACAGAAATCGAGCCCATTTGGAGAGTGATGGTTTCGCCGGAGGTCACACGATGTCGACGACCAAAATCACAAAGCGGACGGTCGATGCAGCCCAGGCTAGCGATCGAGTGATCTGGATTTGGGATAGTGAGGTAAGAGGTTTCGGCCTGAAGGTCACACTCGGCGGCCAAAAATATACGTCGTTCAGTACCGTACCGGCGGCCGCGAGACGCCCATGCGGCGATACACGATCGGGAAACACGGGTCGCCCTGGACTCCCGCGACCGCTCGACAAGAGGCGGTTGGGATAAAAGCGCGGGTGACGCAAGGCGAGGATCCCGCCACTCAAAAGCTCGAAGCGCGCAGCGACATGACCGTGAATGAGCTATGCGACGTTTATTTCGCCCAACCCATCATCATCACCAAACGCGGGACACCGAAGAAGGCTTCCTCCCTCAAGACCGACAAAAGCAATATCGACCGGCATGTCCGTCCCCTTCTGGGTCCCAAACGTGTCGGTTCTCTGACGCGCCTCGATATTGAAAAATTCCAGATCGATATCGCTTCGGGAAACACCGCCGCGGACGTAAAAACCAAAAAGCAAGGTCGCGCGATCGTGCGGGGTGGTAAAGGAACTGC
Organism: Allostellaceae bacterium; assembly: GCA_036008325.1. GTDB lineage: Bacteria > Pseudomonadota > Alphaproteobacteria > ATCC43930 > CGMCC-115725 > AP-15. The sequence continues at coordinate 17,771 of DASYNW010000122.1, read as the reverse complement.
GGCGCGTACGGTCGCTGTACTCGTCGCGATCTTAGAGTTTGGCGTTTCAATCGGCGCGCTCAATAACAATTCCGGGCGGGGCGTCACGCTGTTCAAGGTGAACGAGAAGGAGCGCTTCCTGAGCGAAGCCGAGCAGCTCCGTCTCGGCGACGCGCTAGAACGCGCGCAGACCGAAGGCACCCACCCGAGCGCGATCGCGGCGATTCGTCTCCTCGCGCTGACAGGGTGCCGGAAAAGCGAAATTCTCGATCTTCGATGGCGCGACGTCGATTTCGAACGCGGCTTATTGCTGCTGCCAGACACGAAAACCGGAAAGAAGACGTTTCCGCTGGCCCGGTCGGTGATCGACTATATCGCCTCGCTACCGCGGATTGAGGGCAATCCCTACGTCCTTCCCGGAGACGTTAAAGAAGGCCACTTTGTTGGGCTTCCGAAAATTTGGACCCGCATCCGCTCCATTATCGGATTGCATGATGTTCGACTTCACGATTTGCGGCACTCGTTCGCAAGCGTCGGAACCGACGAAGGTGACAGCCTGCAGGTGATCGGCCGACTGCTGGGACACTCAAAGATCACCACGACTCAGCGGTACGCGCACCTGTCGCTAGATCCCGTAAAGGGATGCGGCTGAGCGGATCGGTGGCAGGATTGCCGTAAAGCTTATCCCGGGAGCGGAGGCTGAAAATCGCGTCATGCGAATACCACTCATGGTTCCTGTCTCGCTGCTCAGCAAGGCGATGAAGCTGGCGGACTATCAGGTCAAACGCTGGACGCGTTTATCACCGATGCCTTGAACGCAAGGGTCGCGAACCTGAATTCGGCTGATTCGGAAGCTGTGGTCAGTGCCGAATGAACGGAGAGATCCGGCCGAACGCCCTCCATACCATCCTGGAATTTCCACTTACGGTGAGTACTGGGTGAGTTCTGAAAGAGCAAAAGGGCCTAGCCATCTCTGGCTAAGCCCTTCATTTAATTGGTGGAGCCAATCGGGATCGAACCGATGACCTCTACAATGCCATTGTAGCGCTCTCCCAGCTGAGCTATGGCCCCAAACCAAGGTCGGCGCCACCAGCTTGGGCGTGGGCGGCGCAATTCAGCCTCGCGAAATTAGGAACGCCACCCGGTGACGGCAAGCAAAAAATGGCGGCGCACCCGGCCGCGCGGTCAGTGTTCGTCCTCCTCGACGTTTTCGATGACCTCAGCCATGTCGTCCTCGTCCTCGCCGAGCTCGGAGGCGTCCTCGATCAGCTCCTCGTCTTCCTCCTCAGCCTCCTCGAGCGGCAGCGCTTCCTCTTCTTCGCCGGCGGGTTCAGCCTCCTCGGTCTCGACCTCGGCATCGAGCTCGCCGGCGCCGACGGGTGCTACTTCCTTCTCAACCGGAGCGGCCGGGCGCGTCCGGCGCGATTTCAAAAATGCCTCGGGGTCAAACGGGGTGCTGCATTTCGGGCAGATAACGGGCTTGCGCATCAGATCGTAATAGCGCGTCCCGCAGCTCGGACAGATCCGCTTGGTGCCCCATTCGGGCTTGGCCACCATCAACTCCATCAGCGGTTTGTCGGGGTCGGTCGACGCGCCATTGCCACAGCGGCATCAGCCTGTCAAAAGCAAATCCGCCAAACGCAAATCTGCGGTGGCGCGCCCGACGGTCTGCGCATATGGGCCGACGGCGCCGCCAGCGCAACCGCCACCCCGCTTTTCGAGGCCTGCCGCCCGCCATGGCCCATCCCTCTCAACCCGCCTCGCCTCGGCCGCTCACCTCGGCGCGGCCCACGGCGCCGCTCCGCGGCAAGATCCGCGTGCCCGGCGACAAGTCGATCTCCCATCGCGCGCTGATGCTGGGCGCGCTCGCGGTCGGCCGGACCGAAATCAGCGGCTTGCTCGAAGGCGAGGACGTGCTCGCCACTGCCGCCGCGCTGAACGCGCTCGGCGCCGCCGCTTCCCCGGCCGGCGATGGCCGCTGGATTGTCGACGGGGTCGGCATCGGCGGTCTCGGCGAGCCCGAGAACCTGCTCGATCTCGGCAATTCCGGCACCTCGGCGCGGCTGCTGCTCGGCATTCTGGCGACCCACTCTCTGACCGCCTTTGTCACCGGCGACGCCTCGCTGCGGCGTCGCCCGATGAGCCGGGTGGTCGATCCCTTGAGCCGGTTCGGCGCGCGGTTCCTGTGCCGCGACGGCGCCCGGCTGCCGCTCGCGGTCACCGGTGCGGCAGACCCGGTGCCGATCGTCTACCGCTTGCCGGTGCCCTCGGCGCAGGTCAAATCGGCGGTGCTGCTGGCCGGGCTCAACACCCCGGGCGCGACGACGGTGATCGAGCCGCAAGGAACCCGCGACCACACCGAGCGGATGCTGCGCCATTTCGGCGCGACGGTGATCACCGAACCGCACGAAGGCGGCAAGCGCATCACCGTCGAGGGCTTTCCCGAGCTCGCCGCGGCGCCGATCGTGGTGCCGGGCGATATTTCCTCGGCCGCGTTCCCGCTGGTCGCGGCCCTCATCGTTCCGGGGTCCGAGGTTACCATCGAGGGCGTCGGCCTCAACCCGTTGCGCGCCGGGCTCATCGAATGCCTGCATGAGATGGGCGCCGATATAACCTTGGTGAACCAGCGCGAGGAGGGCGGCGAGCCGGTCGCCGATCTGCATGCCCGAGCCGGCGAGCTGATCGGCGCCGACATCCCGGCGGAGCGGGCGCCGCGGATGATCGATGAATACCCGATCCTCGCCGTCGCCGCCGCCTGCGCTCGCGGGCGTACGGTGATGCGCGGGCTCTCTGAGCTGCGGGTCAAGGAAAGCGATCGTCTGATGGCGATCGCCACCGGCCTCGCCGGCTGCGGCGTCGAGGTCCGGGTCGAGGGCGACACCCTGACGGTCGAGGGCAAGGGCGGCCCGCCCGAGGGTGGCGCCGCGATCGCAACCGAGCTCGATCACCGCATCGCGATGGCGTTTCTTGTGCTTGGGCTGGCCTCGCGCCGGCCGGTGCAGATCGATGATGGGGCGCCGATCGCCACCAGCTTTCCCGATTTCGTGGCGCTGACCAACCGTCTCGGCGGCGACATCGCCGAGCGCCGATGAACCCCCCGGCCCGCCGGGCTGGGCGGTTTGTCGTGGCGATCGACGGGCCGGCGGCCTCGGGCAAGAGCACCTTGGCGCGGGCGCTCGCCGAACGCTTCGGCTTGGCCTGTCTCGACACCGGGGCGCTCTATCGCGCGACCGCCTTTCTGGTGCTGCAGGCGGCGGGCGATCCGGCAGACCCGGAGGCGGCGGCCGCGGCCGCCGGCCGGGTTGCGCGCGATCTGCTCTGCGATCGGCGGCTGCACGCCGAGCCGGTCACCTCGGCGGCGGCGATCGTCGCGGCGATCCCGGCGGTGCGCCACGCGCTGCTCGCCTGGCAGCAGGATTTCGCCATGCACCCGCCGCCGCCGGCGCCGGGCGCGATCCTGGTCGGCCGCGACATCGGCACCGTCGTCTGCCCTGCGGCCGACGTAAAGCTCTACGTCACCGCCGATATCGCGATCCGCGCCGAGCGCCGGGTCAAAGAGTTGCGCGCGCGCGGCGCCGCGGCTATATACCAAAACGTCTTGCAAGACCTCGAGGAACGCGACGCGCGCGACCGCGGCCGCCGGGATGCTCCGCTCTCGGTGGCGGCCGACGCCGAAATCATCGAGACGACGGCGCTCGATGCCGAGGCGGTGGTCGAGCGCGCCGCCGAGCTCGTCGCGCGCGCACTCGCCGAGCGCGCATTCAAGGAGAAGGAATGGCTTTAGAACTGCAAACGGGGGAGGCGTCGGCGAAGGAAAATTTCGCGGCGCTTCTCGATGAATCGCTGGGCATGGCCAACGGCCTCGAAGGCACGGTGGTCAAGGGCCGGGTCATCGCCGTCGAAAACGACGCGGTGCTGATCGATGTCGGCCTCAAATCCGAAGGGCGGGTGGCGCTCAAGGAGTTCGCCGCCGGCGGTAGCGAGCCCGACCTCCATGTCGGCGACACCGTCGAGGTCTACCTCGAACGGATGGAGGACAAGAACGGCGAAGCCCAGCTGTCGCGCGAAAAGGCGCGGCGCGAGGAGGCCTGGACTCTGCTCGAAAAGAGCTTTCAGGCAAACGAGCGGGTGACCGGGGTGATTTTCGGGCGGGTCAAGGGCGGGTTCACCGTCGACCTCAGCGGCGCTGTCGCCTTTCTGCCGGGCAGCCAGGTCGACATTCGCCCGGTGCGCGACATCACTCCGCTGTTGGGCTCGCAGCAGCCGTTCCAGATTTTGAAGATGGACCGCTCGCGCGGCAACATCGTCGTCTCGCGCCGCGCCGTGCTCGAGGAGAGCCGCGCCGAGCAGCGCTCGGAGCTGGTCGCCAGCCTCAAGGAAGGCCAGATCCTGAACGGCGTCGTCAAGAACATCACCGATTACGGCGCCTTTGTCGATCTGGGCGGGGTCGACGGCCTGTTGCACGTGACCGATATCGCCTGGCGGCGGATCAATCACCCCTCCGAAGCGCTGAATATCGGCCAGAACGTCAAGGTCCAGGTGATCCGCTTCAACCCCGAGACCCAGCGCATCTCATTGGGCATGAAGCAGCTCGAAGCCGATCCGTGGGAAGGAGTCGAGCTCAAATATCCGGCCTGGGCCAAGTTCAAGGGCCGCGTCACCAACATCACCGACTACGGCGCCTTTGTCGAATTGGAGCCGGGAGTCGAGGGTCTCGTCCATGTCTCGGAAATGAGCTGGACCAAAAAGAACGTGCACCCCGGCAAGATCGTCTCGACCAGCCAGGAGGTCGAGGTCATGGTGCTCGATGTCGATCCGCAAAAACGCCGGATCAGCCTCGGCCTCAAGCAGACCCTGGCCAATCCGTGGGACGCTTTCATCGAGGAGCATCCGATCGGCAGTGAGCTCGAGGGCGAAGTCCGCAACATCACCGAGTTCGGCCTGTTTGTCGGCCTGCCCGGCGAGATCGACGGCATGGTCCATCTCTCGGATATCGATTGGAATCGCATCGGCGAGGACGCCATCGCCAACTATCGCAAGGGTGAGGCGGTGCGGGTCAAGGTGCTCGACGTCGATGCCGAGAAGGAGCGCATCAGCCTCGGGATCAAGCAGCTCGAAGCCGATCCGTTCGAGGCGGGAATGTCTAAGCTGCGCAAAGGTGAGGTGGTCACCGGCACGATCGCCGGCATCACCGAGGGCGGCATCGAGGTGTCGGTCGGCGACGGCTTGCTCGGCTTCATCCGCAAGTCGGAATTGTCGCGCGACCGCAGCGAGCAGCGGCCGGATCGTTTCGCCGTCGGCGAAAAGATCGATGCCAAGGTCACCGCGATCGACCGAGCCACGCGCAAGGTCGGGCTGTCGATCAAGGCGCGCGAGGTCGACGAGGAAAAACGCGCGATGGCCGAGTTTGGCTCGTCTGATTCGGGCGCCAGCCTTGGCGATATTCTGGGCGCAGCGATCAACCGCGCGCGCCGGCAGGACGCCGATCGGCAGGGCGACACCGAAGAGAAGAGCTGAACGCCCGCGGTATGGCAGCGGCTCTCTTGCCGGAAGCGGCGAGGGAGCCGTCGATCCTCGAATGATGAAGGTCTGGGGGGTGCTTGACCTCTGGCCGGCGGTTTGGCACCTTTGCCGATGCGCTGCGAAGGGGGCGACGAATCGCGATGACGAAATCGGAGCTCGTGCTGCGGCTGTCCGAGGCCAACCCGCATTTGTACCAGCGCGACGTTGAAGTCATCGTCACCGCGATCTTCGACGAGATCGCAGCGGCGCTGGCCCGCGGCGATCGGGTCGAGCTGCGCGGGTTCGGGGCCTTTTCGGTCAAGCGTCGGGACGCCCGCGTCGGCCGTAATCCGCGCACCGGCGACAGCGTGCGGGTCGCCGAAAAGCACATCCCGTTTTTCAAGACCGGCAAGCAGCTGCGCGACCGCCTGAACCAGAGTGCGCCCTAGGCTCGAGCGGGCGCCGGGGACGGCGGGGCGCGGCCGATGAGGCCCGGGCGATGAGGGTCGTCTATTGGACGGCGATCCTCGGGGTGGCGATCATCCTCGGCGTGTTTGCCGTTTCCAACCGCGAAGCCGCCTCGCTCGCATTGTGGCCGCTGCCGTTCGTGGTCGGGCTGCCGCTCTACCTGATGGTCTTTGCCGCTGTCCTGGCGGGCTTCCTAGTCGGCGTTCTGACCGCCTGGATGGGCGGAGCGCGGCGTCGGCGCGAGCTCAGGCGCTGCCGCCGGCGCAACGAGGAATTGGCGCGCGAGCTGGCGGCGACCCAGGCTAAGCTCAACGCGGTGCCGCTCGACGAGGCCGCCCGGATCAGCGGGACGGAGCCGGCGCCGAGCGTGCTGCCCGCGATCCGCTGAGCCGACGCAGCGCTCGGGGCACGAAACCTTTTGACCTGGCTGCCGCATCGGGTTCAGTCTGCCGCTTACAATCGAACAATATCGGCGAACCCCGAAAAATGGACCTTCCTCAGAGCGTTGCCGCGATCGGCGAGCGGCTGGACGCGGCCGGCGCGATTGTCGCCGACCCGCAATTGCTGCACGGCGCCGACGTATTCGCAGCCGAGCGGGAGCGAATCTTTGCGCGCCGCTGGGTGGCCGCCGACCATCAGACCCGGCTCGTCGCCGACGGCCGCTATTTCCGGTTCGATGCCGCAACCCGCTCCTTGCTGGTGACCCGCGGCGCCGATGGCCGCCTGCACGCGCTGCGCAATGTGTGCCTCCATGCCGGCTATCCGATCTGCGAGGCTGAGGAGGGCAGCGGCGAGCGGCTGGTTTGCCCCTATCACGGCTGGGAATTCGCGCTCGACGGGCGGCTCCTGGAGCCCGACTTGTCGGCGCGCATCGATCCGGCGCGCTTGCGGCTCGCCAGCCATCCCGTCTGCATCCGCGACGGCTTGATCTTTGTCGATCCGTCCGGCGCGGCCCCGGCCAATCCATCTCCCGATCAATCTGTTGCCGGCCCGACGGAGACCGGCGCCGTCCCCGCCTGGCTGGCCAACGGTACGGTCATCGCACGCACTCGCCATAGCACCAGCTGGAATTGGAAGCTCGCCTTGCAGTTTTTGAAGGGCTCGCCCGATTTGCTGGCCGACGATCCCGGCGAGGGCGGCGATTTCGTCGTCTTTGGGCCGCTCAGCCTGATGCTGGTAGAGCCGCACCAGGCGGCATTGCTGCGGGTGATCCCGAAATCGGCCGAGCGCACCGACATCGAGCTGGTCCGCATCGAAGCGCCGGACGCGAAGCCGCCCGTACTGGCGGACCGGGCCGACCACCTGGCCGAAGGATTGCGTCGGGCCGGCGACGCCGAGGCGGTGATGCGCTCGGGCGCGCTCGACCGCGGATTTTTCGCCTGGTACTGGTCGATGATGTCGGCGAACTGAGCGGACGACTCTCCACCAAAGCGCTTTCCGATCAGCGCCATCAAAAGGGGTGGGACGCCGGCCATCGCTGCCGCGCATGCGGATGCGGGACCCAGGGCCGGTCGCCGCGACTGGCGTTGGCGCTCTCGACCGTCACACCGTCGCGGCCGACCCAAAGCGCCACGGCACCCTGCCGCCAGCAATAGAGCCAGTCGATCGCCGGCGGGCCCGAATGGCAGCGAAGTGCGCCCTGCGCCTGGCTGATGATCGCATCGACGCCGCTGCACGCGACCGGCAGCCCGGCAGCGTCGGTGACGATCTCGACATTGCGGCCCTGCGCCGAATAGCGGCAGCGATCGGCGGCGCAGTCGAGCCCGCCCTCGCGCGCCGTTTGCGGCCAGGGCGCCAGCCTCAGCCCCGTCTCCTCGGCCAATAGGGAGCCGTCCATCCGCTCGCCCCAGCCGGCCGAGACGAAATAATTGTGGTCCGGCCCGCGCACCGCCAGGAAGCGCGCGAAATGGCCGACGACGATGTCGGGCGGCCGGGTCAGCGCCATGCCGGCGAGCCCGGCGACGATCGCCAGCGCGCCCCAGCGCCGCCACCGGCCGCGCCACAGGCAGAGCCACAGCCCGCCGAGCGAGACCAGCACCAGCCCCGCCGCCGGCAGGCGCGGCATCGGCCAGACATTGCCGGGCAAAGCCGAGACCAGCCGGGCGACCTCGATCGTCGCGTCGATGCCCCAGCCCATCGGCACCAGCGCCACCCGCTCGAGCCCGAACGGCATCAAGAGGCAGGCGACGACCCCCCACGGCAAGGTCCAGATCGCGCTCAGCGGCACGGCGACGACATTGGCCAGCGGCGAATAGAGTGCGATGTGGTGAAAATGATAGATCGAGAAGGGGTCGGTGCCGATGGTCACGACCACGGTCGTCACCACCACGGCGCCCGCATAGCCCAGCACGCGCCCCGACAGGGATGGGCGGTGCAGCAGATGGGCCAGGCGCTGCCCATAGGTTTCGTAAACCGCGATCAGCGCCACGACCGCGCCGAACGACATCTGAAAGCTGACCCCGACAAAGCTCTCCGGCTCGATCGCCAGCACAAAGGCCGCAGCCAGCGCGCAGATCCGCATCGAGATGCGCAGCCGGTCGATCAGCACTGCGGCAAATACGAGGCCGTTCATGATAAAGGCGCGCTCGGTCGGGATCGCCGCACCCGACAGCAAGAGATAGCCGGTCAGCACCGCCAGTGCGGCCCCGGCCGCAATCTTTTTGATCGGATAACGCAGCGCCACAAACGGGATCATGGCGAGGCCGCCGCGCACGGCGAAGAAGACAAAGCCGCCAACCAGGCCGAGATGCAGTCCGGCGATCGCCAACAGGTGCTGCAGCCCGGATTGGCGGAACGCGGTCTTGACCTCTTCGGAGATGGCGCCGCGCTTGCCGGTGATCAGCGCCGAGGCGACCCCGCCGGTCGAGCCCGGCAGCACGGCGATGATCCGCCGCGACATCTGGGTGCGCAGACGCCGCAGCCGCTCGCGCCAGCCGCCGCCGGACCTATCTTCGGCGCCGGCGATGCGGTGCGCCGGGCCATAGCTGTAGCCGACCCCGCCGATCCGGGCGAAAAAGGCCTCGCGCTGCATATCGTGGCCGCCCGGCAGGATTTGGCCCGGCACCGGATAGAGTGCGGCGCGCATGGCGACCCGGTCGCCGGGGGCGAGCAGGTCGCTCGACGCTGCAATGTGCACCCGCACGCGGCGCGGCTGTTCGTCGGGATCGAGCCCGGGCAGTGGGTCGGGGGCGATGACGACCCGCCAGCCGCGGTCGAGCGAGTCGATGTCGACCACCCGCCCGGTCAACGCCACCGGCCCGAGGCGGCGCTGCAAAGTCGGCGCCTGGCGTTCCCAGGTGGTCTCGCCAATCAGAGCAAAGCCGGCGCAGAACAGGGCCAGCCCCAGCGCCGCCTCGCACGCCAGCGGCAGCCGATGGAGCGCGAAGGCGAGCCCGAGGGCGAGGATCGCGCCGGTGACCCCGAGCCACAGCGGCGGCTCGAAATCGAGCGAGAAATAAACCCCGATCCCAGCCCCGAACAGCACCGGCAGCCATAAGAGGCGCCGCTCGCCCTCGGCGGCATAGGCTTTGCCGGCGGCCTTGAACAGCCGCGCGCCCCAGCCCGGCCCACCCAGGTCCGGCCCGTCCAGGTCCGACACCGCGCCGAGCCTCCCGGCCGGGATTGCTACATCCGCCATCGCCGCTCCGCTGCCGCGTCGCGCGAGGTTAGCCGAGCAACGTCAAAAGATGGTCAAGGCGCTGGTTCGTAGGGCCTATCGACCGCTGCGAGAGCTATTTCAGATCTCGCCTTCCTGCCGCAGCATCCGCACGGTCTTGCCGATCGCCTTGAGCGTATCCTCCAGTTCGGGCTCGCCATGGGTGGCGGAGACGAGGCCGCCCGGGCTGCCGCTCAGATCGACGCCATTGACCATCATCGCCAGCCGCAATTTGTGCACGGTTCCGGCCTGGCGGTTGCCGGTCAGATTCTCGGTCGAGTGCTGGTGCGGGTCGAACCGGGTCGGCGTGATCGCGACATGATCGGGGTTGGTGAAGATGTGCAGCATCGAAAACGTGCCGTAGGCGGCCCACGGCACCCGCTCCTCCTCGAACGCCTCGTTGATCCGCCGGCGCAGGGTCTCGCCATATCGGTTGGCCCGCGCGCAGGCGTCGGTGGTGCCGACGATCGCCAATGCCGCCACCCCGGCCGCGGCCGACAGCGGGTTGGCGTTGAAGGTGCCCGGATGGTTGATCTTTTCGCGGTCGGCCGCCTTGGTTACCTGGAAATCCAACAGGTCGAGGATGTCCTTGCGGCCGGCGACGGCACCGCCCGGCAAGCCGCCGGAGAGGATCTTGGCGAGCGTCGTCAGGTCGGGGGTGACGCCGTATTCGGCCTGCGCCCCGCCGGGCGAGACGCGAAACCCAGTGACCACCTCGTCGAAGATCAGCAATGCCCCGTGCTGCCGGGTCTGCTCGCGCAGCGCGTGCAGAAAGGCCGGGTCGATCGGCAGCCGGGCGCCATGGGCGCCGGTCGGCTCCAGGATCGCGGCGGCGATGTCGTCGTGCTGGTCGAAGAGGCGCGCCAGCCCCGCTGTGTCGTTCTGGTCGGCCAGTAGCACATTGACGGCAATGCCCGGCAGGACGCCGGTGGTCGGGGTCCCATCAAAATGATTGGCGAAGCCCGAGGTCATGTGGTCGTGCCAGCCGTGGAAATGATGCCGGAAGCGGATGATCTTCGGCTTGCCGGTGAAGGCGCGGGCGAGGCGCAGCGCCATCAGGGTCGCCTCGGTGCCGGACGAGGTGAAGCGCACCCGCTCGGCCGACGGCACCAGCCTTATGATCCATTCGGCCCAGGCGATCTCGGTCTCGTGGCTGGCGCCGAAATGGGTCCCGCGCTCGATCTGCTCGTGCACCGCGGCGACCACCTTGGGGTGCGAATGGCCGAGCAGCAGCGCGCCGTGGCCGCCGAAATAGTCGACATAGGAATTGCCGTCGACATCCCATTTGCGCGGGCCCTGGGCGCGGGCGATGTAGAGGCCGTAGGGTTCGATATAGCGCGAATCGTGGGTGATGCCGCTCGGGAACAGCTGGCTGGCTTTTGCCGCCGCCGCCGCCGAGCCCGGGGTCGCCGCACGGTAGGCGGCGATGATCGGCGAATTGGTGGTCAACGTATCGGGCATCGCGGTCGCTCCTTGGGAAGCCAGGCAGGACGAAACTGTTTTAGGCCCTCGATCGAGAGCGTCCAAGCGGGCAGCGCCGAGCCGGAGTTACGCGATCGCCAGGCACGAATGAGAAAGGCCGCCCCGAGGGACGGCCCTTCCTTACCCAAACACCAGCGGCCGATCACGGCCGCGAGCCGGCGCCTTCACTCAGACGCGGATCTCCAGAGAAGCGGGGATCCTGGTCACGGCAGCGGACGACCGCGGTTGATGGTCAGACACAGGATCACCTCCTTTCAGTTGTTGAAACGAAGGATACACTGTATGGGGCAGCCGCGGCTTCGACAAGCGGCTTGTTTGCGCTTCGGGCGTCCCGGTCCCGCGGCTTTCGCGCTGAGCTGCCGGGAAATGCCGCGATCCAGCTGAAAGGAGCGACCATGCGCCGCAGCGACGAACGGATTCTGACGACCCACACCGGCAGCCTGCCGCGGCCGGCTGAGCTGACCCGGCTCCATATCCGCCGGGCGCGCGGCGAATCGGTCGACCCGGCCGAGCTCGACCGCTTGGGGCAGGCGGCGTTGCGCGCGATCGTGCGCCGGCAGGCCGAGGCCGGGGTCGACATCGCCAACAATGGCGAGCAGCAGCGCGAGGGCTTCTTTCTGCACATCCGCCACCGGATGAGCGGGTTCGGCGGCTCGTGGCAGCGGCGCACCCGTGCCGACGCGCTGCGCTACCCGATCTTCAAGGCGATCATGGAGGCGCAGCTCGCCTCCCGCGAGGCGGTCAGCAACATGGGGCCGCCCAAGGCGATCGGCGCGGTGCGCTATCTCGGGCGCAGTGCGATCGAGGCCGAATGCGCCGATTTCCGCGCCGCGCTCGACGAAACCGGCGCCAGGTTCGCCGAGCCGTTCCTGACGGCACCCTCGCCCGGCATCATCGCCGGGGCGATGAAGAACGAGCATTACGACACCGAAGCGGCCTATCTCGACGCCCTCGGCGTGGCCTTGCGCGAGGAGTACGAGGCGATCGTCGAGGCCGGGTTTCTCTTACAGCTCGACTGCCCCGACCTGGCGCTCGAACGGCATCTCTCCTACCAGGACCGGCCGCTCGGCGATTTCCTCGGCTTTGTCGAGCGGGTGGTGGCGACGATCAACACGGCACTCGAAAACATCGCGCGCGAGCGGGTGCGGCTCCATGTCTGCTGGGGCAATTACGAGGGGCCGCACGATTGCGACGTGCCGCTCGCCGACATTCTGCCGATCTTGCAGCAGGCCGCGGTCGGCGGCTTCTTCCTGCCGTTCGCCAACCCGCGCCACGCCCACGAATACAAGGTCTTCGAGAAGCTGCCGCTGGCCCCCGACCAGATCCTGGTCGCCGGGGTCATCGACAGTCTGACCAATTTCGTCGAGCACCCCGAGGCCATAGCCGACCGCATCGAACGGGTGGCGCAGGTGATCGGCGACCCGAAACGGGTCATCGCCGGCACCGATTGCGGTTTCGACACCTCGGCCGGCATGGGCCGGGTCGCCGAGGACGTCGTCTGGGCGAAGCTCCGCGCATTAGCCGAAGGCGCCCGCCTCGCCTCCGAGCGACTGGGGATGAGGTAAAGCCGGAAGACGGGCGTCCCAGCTGGCCGCTTCCAAACGCGATTGGGCCTGATTTTCTCGGCGGATAATTGCTACGCGTGGCGCCCTCTTTGGGTGAATGGGGCGAATGAGCGAACCCGCCGGGTTAGCGGCAAATAGCCCCGATATGATATGGCGGAGGAACCGAGCCGTCGCCTCCGCCATATTTCAGACATCAGTGCCGCGGGGTCAGCCCGCCGCAATCCAGTCGACGACGCGTTCGCCGATCATGATCACCGTGGCATGGGCGCCGCCGGACCGGGGGATGCGCGGCATCACCGAGGCGTCGGCCACCCACAATCCTCTGACACCCTTTACCCGGCAGTATTGGTCGACGACCGCCATCGGATCGGCATCGGGTCCCATCTTGCAGGTTCCCGATACATGGCGCGCGGTGCCAACGGTCTGGCGTATCCAGCGGTCCAGGGCGTCGTCATCGGCCAGGACCGCATCGGTGGGGTGGATCCGGTAGTCGGCGACCTCGTTGTACAAACCCGATTCGAGCAGCTTCACCGCCATCCGCACGCCCTCGCGCACCCGTCGCGCATCGTTTGGATGCTGCAGATAACAATAGTTGAACTCCGGCTGCACCTTGGCGTCGGCCGAGGCCAGCCTGACATACCCCGAGCCGTCGGGCAGCCCCAGCGTGCACGAGATCCGCGCCACCTGCTCGGGCGGCACGTCACCCGAGAGATACTTGGTCCGCACCCCGGGAACGCGCTCCTGCCGATCATCGACGACCGGGCTGCTCCGCAATACCATATCGTTGACCGCGCTCGATCCTGGGGCGGTGTAGTGCAACGAAAAATGCGCGGCATCGGGGCCGTGAGCGGCGAGCGTGACGCCGTCCTTGACCTTGAAGGTCACCTGAGCGCTGAGGTGGTTCATCAGGTTCCGGCCGACCCCGGGGAGATGACAAACCACCGCTATCCCATGTTCCCGCAGATGGTCCTCGGGGCCGATGCCCGACAGCATCAACAGCTGCGGCGAGCGGATCGCCCCGGCGCTCAGCACCACCCGGTCGGCGCCGATCTCGAACACCTGCCCGCCGCTTTCGGCTTCGACGCCGACCGCCCTGCCATCCCTGATCAGAATCTTGCGGACATGCACCCCGCCGCGGACGGTCAAATTCAGATGATGGCGCACCGGGGCGAGATGCGTCATCGCCGTGCTCATTCTGACCCCGTCGATATTGTTCGACGGCGATATCCCGAGCCCGGCCGGGTGCAGGCCGTTCTTGTCCCTGGTGGTACCGAACCCGGCTTCCAGACAGGCCGCATGGAATGCCTGCTGGATTGCCGGCACCGGGCCCGACTGGCGGCGCCGGACCGGCATCGGCCCGTCCGCGCCGTGGCAGTAATTATCCTCGATGTCGAGATCGCGCTCCGATTTGCGAAAATACGGCACGATCTTATCATACGACCATTCGTCGTTGCCGAGCGCCGCCCAGGAGTCGAAATCCTCGGGAAACCCGCGCTGCATGGCCTGGCCGTTGATCGACGAGCCGCCGCCGATCACCCTGCCCTGCGCCACATGGATCGCCCCCTGCTCCTCCGTGATGGTGCCGCGCAGGGCCCAGTTGTGTTTGGAGTCCGGGGCTTCGGCAAAGCGGGTATGGCCGAATTTGATTTCGTCCGGAATATTGGCTGGATCGGGGTAATCGGGCCCCGCTTCCAGCAACAGCACGGATTTATGCGGGTCTGCCGCCAATCGGCCGGCCAACACCGATCCGGCGGCTCCCCCGCCGACGATCACGACATCGTATTTCATTGGAATTTCCTTCACCGACATGCCCCGGATTCTCGGGTCCGCTATGGCTATCGTCTCGCCTTTTCGCGGGTATCGCAACCAGCGTCGCGGGCGAGGAATGCTATTGGGTGAGAAAGTCGGGGGGGTTGGCTTCGGTCGCTGCCAAATCAGCCTCAGACGACCCCGTCGCGACGTAGCCCCTCCACGTCACCCTCGCTCATGCCGAGCCAGTCGCCGAACACCTCTCTCGTATGCTGGCCCAACAGCGGCGACGGTTCGACCGGGGCGGGCGCGCCGTCAAAGCGGACCGGGAAGGCCGGCATCTGCAACGTGCCGGACGGGTGCTGCATCGTCTGGATGATGCCCCGCTCGGCAAAGCTCGGCTCGGCGAGCAAATCGCCGGTGTCGAGCACCGCCCCGGCCGGGACCCCGGCGGCGCCCACGAGCCGCATCGCCTCGTGCTTGTCGTGCCGCATCGTCCATTGGGTCAGCATCGCCTCGATCTCGGCTTCGTGCCGGCCGCGCCCCTCGGGCGTGGCGAAGCGCGGGTCATCGATCAGCCCCTCGTGACCGATCGCGGCGAGCAGCCGGCGCCAGTGCTGCGGGTTGGCCGGGCTGGCGAACAGATAGACGTAATCATTGGGGCCGCCGGGCTTGCACGGGTAGATGCCGGCGGGCGCCATGCCGCCGGCCAAGGATTTGGCGCCGTTGCGCATCGCCGGCTGGCCGGTGCGCGCATGCTGGATAAAGGCGCTGCGGCTGTACTGCATCTGCGCGTCCTGCATCGCCACCTGCACCAGGCGCCCCTCGCTTGTCCTTTGGCGTTGAAAGAGCGCCCCCAGGATGCCGATCGCCAGCAGCATGCCGGTCCCGGTGTCACCCAAGGTCGGCCCCGGCTTGCACGGCCGCCCGTCGCGCTCGCCGGTGATCGCCATGGTGCCGCCACAGGCCTGGGCGATCATGTCGAAAGCGAGGTTCTTCTCATACGGGCTGCCGTTGCCGAAGCCCTTGACCTGGCCGTAGATCAGCCGCGGGTGGAGCGCGTGCAAAACCTCCCAGCCGAGCCCGAGGCGCTCGATCGCACCCGGGGCGAAATTCTCGACAAAGACATCGGCATGCCCGGCCATCTCCTTAACCAGCGCAAGCCCGCGCTCGGACTTCAAATCGATCGTGACCGATTTCTTGTTGGCGTTGTAGATCATGAAATAATATGAGTCGGCGCCCGGCGACGGGCCGCTGCCGAGGGTGCGGCCGGGCTCGCCGGCCTTCGGGTTTTCGACCTTGACCACCTCGGCGCCGAGCCAGGCGAGCGTCTCGGTGCAGGACGGCCCGGCCTCGAACTGGGTCAGGTCGAGAACGCGGACGCCTTCGAGACAATTCGGGGCTATGCCATCCATCGCTGGTCACTCCTTCCAGAAATCCCAGCGTCACGATAGAGCAGACCGGATTTCGGTTGAACCGGCTTGGTGCGGCCCATAGGCTCTGCATCGCAGAGGTGAGCGCATGAAAGTCTTTGTCTTTGATCTCCTGGCCTATGGCGAGCAGCTCGATCATCTGAAGATCGGCAACGAGCTGCCCTATCCGCTGCCCAAACGGCATTTCAAGCCCGAAATCGCGGCGCGGACCTATGCCGAGCATCTCGACGCCTGGGAGGAGCTCGACCGGCTCGGCTATGACGGGGTCGGGTTCAACGAGCATCATTGCTCGCCCTACGGGCTGATGAACTCGCCGAATCTGCTGGCGGCGGCGGCGGCGCAGCGCACCAAGAACCTCAAGCTGCTGATCTACGGCAACCTCCTGCCATTGCACGAGCCGTTGCGGCTGGCCGAAGAGCTGGCGATGCTCGATTGCATGTCGAATGGCCGGCTGATCGCCGGCTTTGCCCGCGGCATCCCGCGCGAATACCAGGTCCACAACGTGCCGCTCGCCCAATCGCGCGACCGCTTCGACGAGGCGTTCGACATCATCACCCGCGCCTGGAGCGAGGAGGTGTTTTCATATGAGGGACGCTATTGGAGCTACCGCGATGCGGCGTTGTGGCCGCGGCCGTTGCAGCAGCCGCGCCCGCCGATCTGGATGCCGATCGTCGGCAGCAAGGAGTCGATCGAGTTCGCCGCCAAGCACGATCTGCCGATCACCCCCGGCCTCGGCCGCTCGCGCGGGCTTCGCGACGACATCATCCGTTATTACGCCCGCTGCCTCGAACAGGCTGGGCACCGCATCACCCCGGATCATCTCTCGCTCGGGATCAGCGCCTATGTGGCGCCGAGCAAGGCTGAGGCGGTGCGCGAAATGGGCCCCTATCACCTCTATTTCAACCGCACCCTGTTCAGCCACGGCAACTTCACCGAGACCAGCCGCCAGCGCGAAACCGGCTATTCGAGTGCCGCGTCGACCGACTACGTGCGGCCGGAAAACCGGCGAGCCGCCGAGTTTGCCCGCGAGGATTTCCGCAATCTGACGATGGCGGACGTTGAGCGCCAGGCCGAGGAGATGCCGTGGGGCACGGCCGACGAAGTCGCCCGGCGGATCATCGAGGCCGCCGACGGCGCCGGCGCCGACAATGTACAGGTGAGCCTCAACCGCGGGGTCTTGCCGCACGAGATGTTCATCGAGCAGATCCGCCGCTTCGCCCGCGAGGTGCTGCCGGCGTTACAGGCGCACAAGGTCGCGCGGGTGCCGCTAGCCGAAGAGCTCGCTGCCTAGCCCACAGGCCGCCGAGCCATCTCGACATGGGTGACGCCGAAATCATCGAATGGCTCCGAGGTCACGGCAAAGCCCAAGCTCTGGTAGAACGGCGCCAGGTGGATTTGCGCCCGCAATGCCACGGGCCGGTCCGGGTACTCCTCGCGGCACCGGCGCAGGGCCAAGTCCATGAGCATGCGTCCGAGCCCCCGGCCGCGCAATTGCGGGGCGAGCGCCACCCGGCCGATGCCGACCGCCCGCCCGAACCTAAGCGGCGGCGGCCCGGGCCTCGGCGCCAGCCGCAGATAGCCGCCGAGCGCGCCGGCGTCGTGCAGCAGCAGGTGCCGCGCGGTCTGGTCGACGCCGTCGAGGTCGGGATAGGGCGAGCCTTGCTCGACGACGAAGACCTGCTGGCGAAACCGCAGCACATCATAAAGCTCGGTGGCCGACAGCTGCGCGAAGCGCCGCCATTCGGTCGAGATTTGGGGGGAAATCTCCGGCAAGCGCTGTCCTTCCATCCCTTTGAATGGGGGCAATCGCCGATCGGCGGAAGCAGAGACGACCTCACCCGCGATCGGGTTGCGCCTTCAGCGCCGCAAGCTCGCGGCGCAATGCCCGCAGCTCCTCGAACCGGGCGGTCGTGTCGCGCAGGAAGGCGGCGATCCCGA
>DASYNW010000121.1:0-31683 GCA_036008325.1 Allostellaceae bacterium | reverse complement strand
CCGTAGCCTTCGAACAGCCGGTCGGGAATGTGGATGATCGGCTCGACACCGCCCTGCCGCAGGAAACGCGCCAGCACGGCGGCGGATGTCGCGCCATCCACATCGTAGTCGCCGAAGATCGCAACGCTCTCGCCGCGCGCCATGGCATCGGCGATGCGCGCGGCCGCTTCCGGCATGGCGGTGAGCACATTCGGATCGGGCATCGCACGCTTGATGGTCGGATCGAGAAAGGCGTCGACCGCGTCGGCCTCGACATTGCGGCCGGCGAGGATGCGCGCCAGCAATTCGGGGATTTCGTGGCGCTGCGCGATCGCCAGCGCCCGCGCCGCGCCGCGCTCGTCGAGCCGGTCGCGCCAGGCACGGTCGGTCGCCGAATTTTCGACGCCGAGGAAGAGGCGGTTCTCAGCCATTGGCGGGACCATAACACTGTCATGCTCCGCGAAAGCGGAGCATCCAGTAAACACTGCAGAACGAATTTGATCCGGGGCGATTACTGGATCATCCGCTTTCGCGGATGATGACAGGCCCAAGTCCTACTCGAACTTATCCAGCTTCCTGTGCTCCGCCACGATGCGCCGCACGGTGCCGCTGGCCGAGCGCATCACCACGGTCTCGGTCTCGATGATGCCGTGACCGAACCGAACGCCGCGCAGCATGCGGCCGTCGGTGACGCCGGTGGCCGCGAACAGGCAATCGCCCCGCACCATGTCCTCGATCAAATATTTCTTGCGCGGGTCCTTGATGCCCATCTTGGCGGCGCGTTCGCGCTTCTCGTCGGTGTCGATGACGAGGCGGCATTGCATCTGGCCGCCGATGCAGCGCAGCGCCGCCGCCGCCAGCACCCCTTCGGGGGCGCCGCCGGAACCCACATACATGTCGATCCCGGTCTCCGGGCTCGAGGTGGCGATGACCCCGCTGACATCGCCGTCCGAGATCAGCGCGATGCGGGCGCCGGCCTCGCGCACCTTGGCGATCAGCTCGGCGTGGCGCGGCCGGTCGAGGATGCAGACCACCAGATCGGCGACCTCGAATTTTTTCGCCCGCGCCAGATTCTTGAGATTGACCGCCGGTGCTTCGTCGAGATCAACGAGATCGTCGGGCAGGCCGCCGCCGACCGCGATCTTGTCCATGTAGACGTCGGGCGCGTAGAGAAAATGCCCGGCATCGGCCATCGCGATCACCGCGAGCGCGTTGGCGCCGCCTTTGGCGGTGATCGTCGTGCCTTCCAGCGGGTCGAGCGCGATGTCGATCGGCGGGCCGCTGCCGGTGCCGACCTTTTCGCCGATAAAGAGCATCGGCGCCTCGTCGCGCTCGCCCTCGCCGATCACGACGGTGCCGTCGATCGCCAGGCTGTTCAGCGCCTCGCGCATCGCATCGACCGCGGCCTGGTCGGCGGCTTTCTCGTCGCCGCGCCCCATCAGGCGCGAGGCCGAGAGGGCCGCCGCTTCGGTGACACGCACCGCCTCCAGTGCCAGGTTGCGATCCATCTTCGAGGTTTCGGGCATGGCGTTCCTCCTAGCGCTGTTGACCGGCGATTGCTTTTCAGAAATCCTCGATGCGGATCATCCGCGGCGGCTCGAGCACGGTGTCGAGCGCTTCGATCCTCGCCAATGCCCGGCGCATCGCCGCCTCGACCGTGACATGGGTGGTCAGCACCACCGGCACCGCCTCGCCCGGTGCCCGGCCGCGCTGGATCATCGATTCCATCGACACCTCTTCGTCGCGCAGGGCGGCGGCGACATCGGCGATGACCCCCGGCCGGTCGAGCACCATCAGCCGGATGTAATAGGCGCTCTGGTGCCGCTCGATCGGCACGCCGGGCAGCGCCCGCAGCAGGCCGGCAGGCATGCCGAGCGGATAGATTCGGCGCCCGGCCGCGATATCGACGAGATCGGCGGCGACCGCCGAGGCGGTGGGGAAGGCGCCGGCGCCGCGCCCTTGCAGCACCACCCGGCCGACGAAATCGCCCTCGGCGACGACCGCGTTGTAGACGCCCTCGACCGCCGCGATCGGGGTCGCCCGCGGCACCATGCACGGGTGGACGCGCTGCTCCAGGCCGTCTTCGGTCAGCCGGGCGATGCCGAGCAGCTTGATGCGGTAGCCGAGCTCTTCGGCAAAATCGATGTCGAGGCGCGAGACGTGGCGGATGCCCTCGGCATAGACCCCGTCGAGATCGAGCGGGCGGCCAAAGCCGACGGCAGCCAGGATCGCCAGCTTGTGCGCGGCGTCGACGCCGTCGATATCGAAGCTCGGATCGGCCTCGGCGTAGCCGAGCTTCTGCGCCTCGGCCAGCACCTCGGCGAATTCGCGCCCGCTCTCGCGCATCGTCGTCAGGATGTAGTTCGACGTGCCGTTCAGGATGCCGTAGACGCGTTCGAGCCGGTTGCCGGCGAGCCCCTCGCGCAATGCCTTGATCACCGGGATGCCGCCGGCGACCGAAGCCTCGAACGACAGCGCCAGCCCCAGCGCCTCGGCCCGCGCCGCGAGCCTCGTACCGTCATGCGCCATCAGCGCCTTGTTGGCGGTGACGACATGCTTGCCGTGGTCGAGCGCGGCATCGACGACCTGGCGGGCGATCCCGTCGGCGCCGCCGATCAATTCGACGACGACGTCGATTTCGGGATCGGCGGCCATCGCCGCCGCATCCTCGTACCAGCGCACCGCCGATAGATCGACTCCGCGGTCGCGGCGGCGGTCGCGCGCCGACACCGCGGCGACGATGATCGGGCGACCGCCGCGTTCGGCCAGGGGCTCGGCCTGGTCTTGCAGCAATTTGAGGATGCCGGCCCCGACCGTGCCGAGACCCGCGACGGCAATCTTCAAGGGCGGCTTCACGATCCCGGCAACCCCGATGAGACTGCCGCAACAATGCCCGGGCAGATCTGGCCGGCGCCAGCTTGGGCGCCCCAACCTTGTTTTAGCGTGCGCGGCCCCGAGTTTCGATGATTTTCAACCGGGCTGGCATCGGCCGCTGCGCCGCGGCGCGGCCGCCACCCCCGCGCTCAGTGTTCGAGCAGCACTTCGGCGCGGCTCTGCCCCGAATCGCTTCCGGTGGGTGCGGCTTCGACCAGGATCTTGTCGGCCGGGATTCCCGCCTTGGCCAGCGCGTCGGCCACCGTCTGGGCGCGGTCGAGTGCCGCTTGGAACCCGTTCAGCTGCTGGTCGGCGCTGCTGCCGACCCCGGAATAGCCGACCACCCGCACCTTGCCGGGGTGGCTGCGGTAGAGCGGCACGATGCTGCCGAGGCTCTGCCGGTCGGCGGCGCTGAGGGTGGTCGAGTTGGCGGCGAAATCGATTTGCGCGACCGGCGTGTCGACCGGCGGCGCCGACGCGGACGCTTTGGCTTTGCCGGGGGCGGCGACCGAGGCGGCCCGGCTGGCGGTCTGGCCGGCCGACGCGGGCGGCAGAACCGGCGGCGGCGGCGGCTCGAACTGGGCCGAGGCGAGTGCGGCCGGCATCGGCGCCGGCGCTGGCGGCCCCGGCCGATGGGGGGCGGACGCGGCGGCCGGGGCGTGCAGCAGGGGCGGCGGCGGCGCCGGCTCGTTCTGCTGTGGCTGCGGCAAGGACGGGATCTGCGGCGTTTGCAGGCTAGATTCCATCGGTCCGGGCGCCGGCGGCTCGCCGGGCTTGCGTGGCCCTGTCGCTGCTGGTGTCGCGTTCGTGACCTTGGTTGCTGCCGGTGTCGTGCTTGCGGCCTGGCCCGGGGCAGCGGCGGGCGCGGCGACCGCCGGTGCCGGCGTCGGCTTCGGCGCGGTGGCCGGAGCAGCGGGCGGCGGTGGCGGGGCCGGCCCGGCGCCGACATTGAACCCGGCCTGCAGCTGCTCGGTGGTGTATTTGGCGTTTCTGCGGTCGGCGATCAGACTTTGGGTCAGCTTGTCGACCTCGGCCATGGTCATCTCGCGGGTCGGCGGCGGGGGCACCGTCGCGAGGTTTGGATAGGGCGATTGCTCCCCTGCCGCCAAATTTTTGGTATTGGGCGTCGTCGCCGGGTTGGGATCGTTCTTGCTGGCGCCGGTCAGGTTGCGATAGGTCTCGATCGGGTTGCAGGCGCCGAGCCCGAGCAGCATCGCCACCACCGCCGCCCGCCATGCCCGCCGCCGCGCTTTTGTCCTGCCATCGCGGCCGCAACAACGGGGTTTGCCCAGCACCATCACCACATACCTGCCGAACGGGCTACCTGTCGAACGGGCTGGGGTGCCCCGGCGGCATATCCCCAGGCGGCATATCCCCGGCCGCTGCCGATGATTCGATGCGCGCTGGTCTATTAGATCCGAGCCGCTGCGTCACCACATTTGATCGCGCGCAGGTGCGTCCGTCGACGAAAATCCGGCCGCTGCCCGAACGGCGCCGGGGTTGGGGGGTTCGCATTTATCGGGGATTGGCGAGGTAGCAGGATGAACGACGGCGAAGCAGCGATGCCGGCGGAGGGAGCCACGGCGCCCGGCGACGGGCAGGCGAGTGGGGATTTCGCCGACCGCGCTGAGCTGGCGCGGCAGATCAGGGCGGTGGCCGAGAAGAGCCAGCATCTCGTCGCCGATTTCCTCAAGCGGCAATCGCCCGAGGAGGGGCTGGGGATGGCGAGCCCGCTCGCCATCGGCGCCGCTTTTTTCGAAATGACGGCGCGGATGATGGCCGACCCGTCCAAGCTGGTCCAGGCGCAGCTGTCGCTGTGGAACGACTACATGACGTTGTGGCAGCGCACCGCGCAGCGCTTTCTCGGCGGCAGCACCGAACCGATGATCGAGCCGCCGCAAGGCGACCGCCGCTTCCGCGACGCCGCCTGGCGCGACAACACGCTCTTCGACTTTATCAAGCAAAGCTATTTGTTGACGGCACGCTGGCTGCAAGGGACCGTGCGCGACGTCGAAGGCATCGACGAGCGCACCGCGCACAAGGTTGATTTCTATACCCGCCAATTCGTCGATGCGCTGGCGCCGTCGAACTTCCTGATGACCAATCCCGAGGCGTTGCGCGCGACCGTCGAGAGCCGCGGCGAAAATCTGCTCAACGGGCTCAAAAACCTGCTCGACGATCTCGAGCGGGGCAAGGGGCGGCTGGCGATCCGGATGACCGACCTGGCGGCGTTCCGGATCGGCGAGAACATCGCGGTGACCCCGGGCAAGGTCGTCTATCAGAACGACTTGATCCAATTGATTCAGTACGCGCCGACTACCGAAACGGTCAATCGCCGGCCGCTGCTGATCATGCCGCCCTGGATCAACAAGTACTACGTGCTCGATCTGCAGCCGGAGAATTCGTTCATCCGCTGGGCGGTGGCACAGGGCCACACCGTCTTTGTGATTTCCTGGGTCAACCCCGATGCGCGGCTGGCCGCCAAGACCTTTGCCGACTACCTGCGCGAAGGCCCGCTCGCCGCGCTCGATGCGATTTACGACGCAACTGGCGAGCGCGAGGCCAATGTGATCGGCTATTGCCTGGGCGGGACCCTCCTCGCGGCCACGCTCGCCTATATGGCGGTCAAGCGCGACAAGCGGATCAAGAGCGCCACCTTTCTGGTGACGATGGTCGATTTTGCCGAAGCGGGCGAGCTTTCGGTGTTCATCGACGAGGAACAGATCGCCTCGCTCGAAGCCCGGATGAACGCCAAGGGCTATCTCGAAGCCCACGATATGGCGCAGTCCTTCAACATGCTGCGCGCCAACGATCTGATCTGGTCGTTCGTGGTCAACAACTATCTGCTCGGCAAGTCGCCATTCCCGTTCGACCTGTTGTACTGGAATGCCGATTCGACGCGCATGCCGGCGGCGATGCACAGCTTTTACCTGCGCAATATGTATCAGGAGAACCGCCTGATCGAACCGGGCGGCATCAGCCTCGACGGCGTGCCGATCGATCTCGGCAAGGTCAAAACCCCGGCGTTCCTGCTGTCGACCCGCGAAGATCACATCGCACCGTGGCGTTCGACCTATGCCGCGACCCGGATCTACAAGGGGCCGGTCAAGTTCGTGTTGTCGGCGTCTGGCCATATCGCCGGCGTTGTCAGCCCGCCCGGCGGCAAATACGGCCATTGGGAGAACGACAACAACCCGCCGACGCCCGAGGAATGGCTCGAAGGCGCTGCCCAGCACCCCGGTTCCTGGTGGCCCGCCTGGCAGCGCTGGATCGCCAAATATGCCGGTGGCGCGGTGCCGGCGCGCCAGCCCGGCGACGGCCAGCTCACACCGATCGAAGACGCCCCCGGCTCATACGTCAGGGTGCGGGCGGAGGGTTGATCGGGCGCACCCCGATCGGCGCAGCCGCACTCTGGCCGGCCGCGGTGACAGAGCTACAGCGTTAACCAATCTGCAAGGCAATGCGGACAACGATCGGCGGGCAAGCCGATCGAGGACCCATCCGCATGCCTGCCGACAGACCGGGCCGCGCGCCGCGCGCGCCATCAGCGCGAGTTCTGCTCCGCTGCCTCCTCTTCGCGGCCTCGCTATGCACCGGCCTCGCCGGCGCGCGGTCGCAGCCGGCCGGAGGTCCGCAAGGGCTTTGGCCCGACCTGTCCGCCGCATCGAATTCAGTTCGGCAGCCCGACCCGGGCGAGGGGGACCCGCTCGGGCTCGGCCGGTTTCGCTTCAACGATCTGATGACCACGCGCTTTGGCCCGGCCGATGCCGACATCTGGCTGCGCCAGTCGAACTTCCTCGCCTGCAAGCCGCCGCTCGGCCGCCCGTTCACTTATGCGCTCTGCCTCTATTCAGGCCCGGCGGTCGGGACCCCAGTGCCGGGCAAGGGGGCGAACGCGGTCAATCCGCCATTGCCGTGCACATTATCGGCCGACGGCAAGTCTGCCGATTGCACGTGCTACGCCCTGACCACCGACGAGTATCCGCCCTACATCCCCTATTTCGTCGACATCAATGCGATCCTCAATCTCGATCTCTACCTGCGCACCGCCTATGCCTGCGGCCATGACGGCGAGAACTGCAGCCCGCGCCAGCTGCGCAGCTACAGCCGGTGGAACGACGCGCCGGTGTGCCGCGCCGCCAACATGGGCCGGGTGATCCCGGGGACCGACCTGATCTCGGTGTTTTCGACGGTCAAGAGCAGCGATTACGCGACCGGGGCGTCGCCCAACTCGACCTCCTGCCCGACCGGCAAATATGCCGCCTGCATGACCGCACCCTGCCATTACGCCGGCAAGCGCGACAGCGCCGGCAACCCACTGGTGCAATGCCAGTGTCCGGTCCATGACGGCCCGTTCGAGATATCTCAGGCCGGCGTCTCCTGCGACGCCAACAAGCTGACGCCGCGGGCGCCGCGGGCCAAACCGGATCGAGCGCCGCCGGTCTATGTGTGGTCGGCGGCGCACAATCCGGCGCTCAACCACCCCTCGATCGATCCGCCGGCGAGCGGCTGCCTGCCGGACGCGCCGGACGGCAAAGGTTGCCCGCTCTATTCCTCGCAGACCGATTATCCGCTGACCAAAGGCAGCCCGCTGTGCCGCTGGGTGTGCGAGGCGTACCGCACCGGCGTGAGCCAGAGCCGGCCCCGTTCGGGCGGGCGCGGGGTGCAGATCGCCTACACCTGCGACGCCGCGCTGTGCACCACGATCGGCATCGGTCAAACCAGCGCACCGGCGCGCGATCCGCTGCGCAAGGCGAGCCTGCTGCAGAACGCCTGCGGCGGCCTCTCCGAGCTCGGCGGGCTGCGCGAGATTCTGGCTCTCGAACAGATCGACCGGGTCAGCTGCGGCGCGAGCCAAGCGTGCGGCTGCGACGAGCCGGGACGGGACATCGACGCCGCGACCCAGGCCGAGATCACCGAGCTGAACAGGGGCCAGCAGGCGATCGGGATCAAGCCGCAATGCCAGCTCAACGGCACTCTTTGCGGTGCGACGAAGAAGTGAGCTCGCCGCAACGGCGCTGACCAACCCGCCGCCCGAACCTGCGGCGAAAACGCCCGATTGAGACCGCCTGGCGCGGCCGGCGTCTGGCTGCAGCTCGTCCGCGCCGCGTCCCTGCCGCCGTATCCGCTGCTGCTCCACCACCCGAACGAACGCTATTCCACGGCCGGCTGAGCGCCTTCGCGCGATCCACTGCGCGGATCTCCGATCGCCGCGGTGCGGCCGTGCCGCGGCAATTGTCCTTGGCGCATTCCGGCCGCGAGGGCTGGCCCGGCCGGTGAAACCGGCTAAGATCGGCATCGGGTCCCGGCTGAACCGCCGGACCGGCGACGAAAAAATCGGTTAGGGAGAAACGCCATGCTCGCCTGGTTCGGCGAATTGAACACCACCGAACGCCGTACGATGGGCGCCTGCTTCGGCGGCTGGGCGCTCGATGCGTTCGACGTGCAGATGTACAGCTTCATCATCCCGACGGTGATCGCGCTGTGGGGGCTGTCGCGCGGCGAAGCCGGGCTGATCGGCACCGTGACCCTGCTGATCTCGTCGTTGGGCGGGTGGTTCTCCGGCACCTTGGCCGACCGGTTCGGCCGGGTACGGATGCTGCAAATCACCGTTTTATGGTACTCCGTATTCACCTTCCTGTGCGCGTTCGCTCAGAATTTCGAGCAGCTGTTCATCCTGCGCGCGCTGCACGGGTTCGGCTTTGGCGGCGAATGGGCCGCCGGCGCCGTGCTGATGGGCGAGGTCATCCGCGACAAGTATCGCGGCCGCGCCGTCGGCCTGGTGCAGACCGGGTGGGCCGTCGGCTGGGGCGTCTCCGCACTCGTCTATACGGCTCTCTATGCGTTTCTGCCTGAGGCGATCGCCTGGCGCGCGCTGTTCGCCGTCGGCCTGATTCCGGCGGTCTTTGTTATCTGGATCCGGCGGCATATCGACGAGTCGGAGGTTTTCCGCCAGAGGCGCCGCGATCACTCGCCCGTCGGCGCCGGGCATTTGTTTGCCGCTTTTCGCCGACCCTATCTGTGGACGACGGTCAAAGTCACGCTGATGGTCGCCGGCGCGCATGGCGGCGGCTATGCCCTCGGCATATGGATGCCGACCTATCTGCGCACGGTGCGACATTTATCCGCGACCAGCACCGGCGGGTTTTTGCTGACTCAGATTCTCGGCGCGCTGATCGGCTTTTTGCTCGGCTCTTACCTATCCGACGCCATCGGCCGCAAATGGACCTTTTTCTGGTCGTCGATCGGCTCGTTGATCATGGTCCCGATCTTCATGTTGGTCCCGATGAACAACGAGGCGCTGTTCTTTCTCGGCATCCCGTTGAATATCCTCTTGTTGATGAAGTTCCCGCCGATGGGACCGTTCATGACCGAGCTGTTCCCGACCGCGGTGCGCGGCACGGCGCAGGGCTTCTGCTACAACGCCAGTCGGGCGATCGGCTCGTTGCTGCCGACGCTGGTCGGATTTCTGAGCCAGACCCTGTCGCTCGGCGTGTCGATCGCGGTGTTCAGCGTCTTTGCCTTCGGCTTCATGATCGTGATGCTGATGCTGCTCCCCGAAACCCGCGGCCGCAGCCTGGCGAGCCTCGAACCCGAGCCGGTCCGACTGCCGGGGGCGGCGCAATAAACCTTCGCGACACCGGCCGGCCGGCGGCTGCCCGGAGCATCGCCGGCGGGACGGCACACTCCGGTGATGGGGGAACCCACTATGCTCGCCTGGCTGCGTGATCTGAACCCGCGCGAGCGCCGCACGATGGTCGCCTGCTGGGGCGGGTGGACCTTGGACGGGTTCGACCAGGGGCTGTACAGCTATATCGTGCCGACGGTCATCGCCGTCTGGAGCATTTCGACCGGTGCGGCCGGCACAATCGGCACCGTTACTGTCGTGACCTCGTCGTTCGGCGGCTGGTTCGCCGGGGCGCTCGCCGACCGTTTCGGTCGGGTGCGCATGCTGCAATTCGCGATCCTGTGGTATTCGGTGTTCACTTTCCTCTGCGGCTTCGCGCAGAATTTCGAGCAGCTGTTCATCCTGCGCGGCCTGCACGGGCTCGGCTTCGGCGGCGAGTGGGCCACCGGAGCGGTGTTGATGGGCGAGGTCATCCGCGACAAATATCGTGGTCGCGGCGTCGGCTTTGTGCAGACCGGCGCCGCCTTCGGGCCCGGCCTGGCGGCACTCGTCTATGCTGGCCTCTTTGCGGTTCTGCCCGCCACGATCGCCTGGCGGGCGCTGTTCTGGGTCGGCATCCTGCCGGGCCTTTTCGTGCTTTGGATCCGCCGCAGCATTCCCGAATCGGAAGCGTTCGAAGGACAGCGTGACAGCGGCCCGCGACCGGGGATCGCTCATCTCCTCTCGGCGTTTCGCGGGCCCTATCTGTGGCTGACCATCAAGGTCTCGTTGATGGCCATGGGCGCGCAAGGCGGGGTCTGGGCCGTCGGGTTCTGGATGCCGACCTATCTGCGCACCGTGCGCCATCTGACCAACTCCCACACCGGGCTCTATGTCGCGGTGCTGGCGGTGGGATCGCTGATCGGTTTCGTGTGCGGCGCCTATCTCGCCGACGCGATCGGGCGGAAAGCGACCTTCATGATCTCGGCGGTCGCCTCGATCGCGATGGTTCTGGTCTACCTCTATGTGCCGGTCGGCAACACCGGTCTACTGTTCCTCGGGATCCCGCTCAACGCCGCGATCCTGATGAAGTTCGCGCCGATGGGCCCGTTTATGACCGAACTCTACCCGACCAGCCTCCGCGGCACTGGCCAGGGTTTCTGCTACAACGCCGGCCGGGCGATCGGGTCGGTGTTTATGACCGCGATCGGCTTTGCCACGGTGATCATGCCGCTCGGTACCGCGATCGCGCTGTTCTCCTCGATGGCCCATCTGCTGATGATCGTCATGCTGCTGCTACTGCCTGAGACGCGCGGCCGCGCCATCGCCAGCCTGGAGCCGGCTGCGCCGGCGCTGAACCGGCGCGCGCCCGCGCCGTGACCTTCGCCGAAACCGGTGCGACATCGCGAGGGCAAAGCCGTGCATGCAGTTCGGGGTCCAGTTTTTTCCCGATCTCCGCCCCGAGCAGAGATCGGCGGCTACTTCCGCGAGGCGCTTATCCTCGCTGAAGAGGCCGACCGGCTCGGCTTTGGCCATATCCGCTGCCGTCGATGCGGGTGTTTACCCGCGAGGTGATGCCGCGCTTTACCGATTCCGTCCGATCTGCCAAGATTCTCGGGACAAAAAGGGAGGAGGCCATGCGCAAATTCATCATCGAGCGCGAATTGCCGGCGATCGGCAGCGCCGGGCGCCAGGTGCTGCGCGAGGCGGCGCAGAAATCGAATGCGACCTTGAAGGAGCTCGGCCCCGACATCCAATGGGTCGAGAGCTACGTCGCCGGCGACAAGACCTTTTGCGTCTACCTCGCCAGGGACGAGGCGATCATCCACGAGCACGCCAGGCTGAGCGGCTTTCCGGCCAACAAGGTCACCGAAATCCGCCGCATGATCGACCCGACCACCGCGACCGAGGCGTAGCTGCGAGGCTTCGCCTTCCGGGTTTCACGGGTCGCTTTCGGCGATATCGCTCACACTCCGCGATACTCGGCCGAGATGTCCTTGTTGGTGTAATCGGTCAGCAACGCCGTCGAGACGATGCCGATGACGGCGCAGCCCGCGATGTAAATCGCGATCGGCAAGCTCGAATGATAAGCGGCGAACAATGCCGTCGCGATGAACGGCGATGGGCCGCCGGCGATGATCGAGGCCAGCTGGTAGCCGAGCGACGAGCCGCTGTAGCGCAGCCGCGGGGAAAAGGATTCAGCGATCAGCGCCGCCTCGGGGCCGTACATCGTCATGACCGGCAGCAAGGACAGCGAAACCGCGAGAAACATGACCCAAGGGATTCGGGTGTCGAG
Organism: Allostellaceae bacterium; assembly: GCA_036008325.1. Taxonomy (GTDB): domain Bacteria; phylum Pseudomonadota; class Alphaproteobacteria; order ATCC43930; family CGMCC-115725; genus AP-15. The sequence continues at coordinate 19,927 of DASYNW010000121.1, read as the reverse complement.
CATCGCGAAGTAGACGAAGCCGAAGATCCCCATGAATACGCAGCCGACGATGAACATGTTTTTGCGGCCGATGCGATCGGACAAATGCCCGGCGACCGTGACCCACAAAAAGCCGAGCACGGTTTGGACCAGGATGGCGATCAGCAAGAAGTTGCGCGACGCCCCGAGAACCGCGGTGCCGTAGGTGAAGATGAAAGCGCCGACGATATAGCCCGGCGCCTGCTCCGGCATGCGCAGCAATGCGGTCAGCGCGACCTGCTTGGGCTGGCGCTTGAGCACCTCCCACACCGGCACGCGTTCGATGCGGTCTTCGTCGAGGATTTTCTGGAACACCGGGGTTTCAAAAATGCCGAGCCGGATCCACAACCCGACCCCGACCATGATGATGCTGATGAAGAACGGGATGCGCCAGCCCCAGGTCAGGAACTGGTCGCCGGACAGCCAGCTGAACACCAGCACCGCCAGATTGGCGAGAAACAGCCCGGCCGGCGCGCCAAATTGCGGCCAGGACGAGATGAAGCCGCGATGCTTGTTGGTTTGCGCCCATTCCATCGCCAGCAGCACCGAACCGCCCCATTCGCCGCCGACCCCGATCCCTTGGATCAAGCGGATGACGGTCAGCAGCACCGCACCCCAGATGCCGATGCTGGCGTAGGTCGGAACCAGACCCACAGCAAAGGTTGCGACGCCCGTCACCAGCAAGGTCGCGATCAAGGTCGCCTTGCGGCCGATGCGATCGCCGTAATGGCCGAATATCGCCGCGCCGATCGGCCGCCCGACAAACCCGACGAAGAAAACCGCGAACGCTTCGAGCACGCCGACCAAGGGAGCTGAGTGGGGAAAATAGAGCTTGCCGAAAACCAGCCCGGTCACCGTGCCGTACAGCAGGAAATCGTACCATTCGATCGTGGTGCCGACCGTGCTGGCGATCATGGCGCGGCGCAGCTGCGCGCGGTGCTCGGCTTCGGAAAGCGGACCGGCGGCGGCGTCGATTGCGGTCATTGGGTTTCCTCCTGATCTGCCGGGCGCTTGAGCGCGCTCGTTTATCGTTTTTCGATGTCCCGAGCGCGCGTGGCGCCAGAGATTTTTCTATATCAATAGGCTAGCAGCCGCGGCCGCGCCTGCCAAGCACACAGCGCATTGACGCAGCGCCAAGCCGCGGCGCCAGGCTAGACGCGGTCGTATTCGGCTGAAATGTCCCGGTTGGTATAGTCCGGCAACAGCGCCGCCGAGATCAGGCTGATGATTGCGCAGACCAGAATGTAGACTGCGATGGCATAGCCCGATTTGTACGAGGCGAATAATGCAGTTGCGATCAGCGGCGCCGGGCCGCCGGCAATGACCGAGGCGAGCTGATAGCCGAGCGAAGCGCCGCTGTAGCGCAAGCGGCCGGTAAAGCATTCGGCGATCAATGCCGCTTGCGGGCCGTACATCATGTCGTGCGGGATCAGCGACAAGACGATGGCGAGAAAGATCCACCCCGGGACCAAGGTGTCGAGCAGCGCAAAATAAACAAAGCCGAACACGCCGATGGTCGCGGCGCCGATCATATACATCAGCTTGCGCCCGATCCGGTCCGACATGTAGCCGGAATAGGGGATCGTAAAGAACGACACCAGCGAGGCGACCAGCACTGCGACCAGCAGCAGATCGCGCGAGCTGTGCAGGATCGTCGTGCCATAGGTGAAAACAAAGGCGGTGAAAATGTAAAACGGCGCCTGCTCGCCCATCCGCACCAGTGCGGTCAGGATGATCTCGCGCGGCTGGCGCTTGATGACTTCGAGCACCGGCGCCTGTTCGACGCGGTCTTCAGCCACGAGCCGGGAGAACACCGGGGTTTCAAGGATGCCGAGCCGGATGTAGAGGCCGATCCCGACCAGCACGATGCTGAGGATGAACGGGATGCGCCAGCCCCAGGTGATAAAGTGCGGGCCGGCGATGGCGCTGAACGCCAGCACCGCCAGGTTCGCCAGAAACAGCCCGGACGGCACGCCGAATTGCGGCCACGACGCGATAAAGCCGCGATGGCCGTTGGTGCGCGCCCATTCCATCGACATCAAGACCGAGCCGCCCCATTCGCCGCCGACCCCGATTCCCTGCAAGGCGCGCAGCACTGTCAGGATCACCGCACCCCAGATGCCGATCCGCGCATAGCCCGGGACGAAGGCCACGAGAAAGGTTGCGATGCCCATCAGCAACAAGGTCGCGATCAGCGCCGCCTTGCGCCCGATGCGGTCGCCGTAATGGCCGAAGATGGCGGCGCCGACCGGGCGGGCGACAAAGCCAACGGCGTAGATACCGAAGGCCTGCAATGTCCCGGTCAGCGGATCGGATTGCGGAAAGTAGAGCTTGGCGAACACCAGCCCGGTCACGGTGCCGTAGATGAAGAAATCGTACCACTCGATCGTCGTGCCGATTGTGCTGGCGATGACCGCGCGCCGCAATTGCCGACGGTGTTCGTGCTCCGTCAGCGGCTGCGCAGCAATGTCGCTTGCCGTCATCGCATTTCCTCCCGTGCGTGCGGGCCGTCTGAAAAAGGGCCCGTTATGATGCGCCGATGCTAGCAGCAGCGGGGGTTCGCGTAAAAGGAGAAAACGCTCGGGCGAGGGGGGAGGTTCGGACCCGGGCCGGCGACGGGGAGATGACGCGGAAAACCGGCTGTCGCCGACGGGCTCAGCTCGCGGCCGCCAGCAAGGCGATGCTGCCGGCGATCGCCGCCCCGCCGGCGACGATGCCGAGCGTGCGGTCGCCGATATGACCCACGGCGACGTCGCGCGCATCGGCCGCGGTGACGTGCAGCGTCGCGGCGATCACCCACAGCAGCACGCCGACAGCAGCCAGCGCGCTCGCCGCCGCCTTGATGCGGGTTCGCCTTCGCGGACGGGTGATCATCGAGCTCTTCCTTTGCTTGCCGCCGCCGGAACGACGGCGATCGGCGGCACCGCGCGGATCATGGCCCCTATGCTCCTCGGCAATATCGCTCGCTGCCCGGCGCAGACCGCGCCACGCCGCGGGATGACGGCGCCCGCCGCAATCGATAGACTGCCCTCAGCCGGGCAGCCTTTGGAGGCGCAGACATCCGGGCAGCCTTTGGAGGCGCAGACATGGCGTGGCAGCGCATGGTGCTTCAGATCGGCATGGGCACCGATATCCGCGGGGCGGATTACACCAAGGCCGCGGTGCGCGCCTTGCGCGACGCGTTGTGGCACAATTCGCTCGGCGTCGCCGATGCGGTCGGCCTGCCGGTCGATGCGATGCGGGTCGAGGTCACGATCGGCGTGCCCCACCCCGAAGAGGTCGACAAGGCGACGGTTCTGGCGGCGCTGCCGCATGGCACGGGCACGGTCGAGGTGGTTGAGGGCGGTCTCGAAATAGCCAATGATTCGGGCGCCAATGTGACGGTGATCGCCAATGCCGCCGCACTGGTGCGGCTCGACATCGGCTGAGGACGGGGCGATGAACGCAAAACGCGTAATCCTGGAGATGGGCAGCGGCAACGATCTGCATGGCGGCGACTATACCAAGGCAGCGGTGCGCGCCGTCGCCGACGCGCTCCACCACAGCTCCTTGCCGTTGATCCGCAGCTTCGGGCTCGACGCGCGCAAGATGCAGGTCGAGGTCACGATCGGGGTGCAGCAGCCGCAGAAGGTGGACGCCGCGGCGGTCAAGGCCGCATTGCCGCATGGCGAGGTTACGGTCAAGGTGGTCAAAGGCGGCCTCGACGTGCCCGATCACGACACCGGCGACATCGCGGTCATCGCCAGCGCCGCCATCGCCGTGCGAATGGACCTGCCGCAGCAAAAGGGTTGAGCGCACGCGGCAGCGTCGCGAGGATCGGATAACAGAGAGGAGCAGCACGATGATCCGACCACCCAGGGCGCGCTGGACTGTCCTCTTATTTGCCGGCCTCTTATTTTCCGGAGTTTTCCTCGCTTTCGCCGACGCCGATGCCCAGCAATCGCCCCAGACCCCGTCCCAGGCTCCGCCCGCCCCGAACCCGTACCTGATGGGAACCGAGGGTTTCTATAAGGGACCGCGCGGGCTCACCAGCTATATGCCGGTGGCGATCACCGAAAGCTTTGCGGCGCTGATGGCCCGACTATCCGGGGAGAAAGCCCGGGTCGAGGCCGAGCACATGGCGCTCCTCCAGGAGCGGTACGATTTGAGCGATCGCCCCGCCCCGGGTGTCTTCATGGACCGGACCAAGCCGGTGCAGGAGGGGGTGCGCGTCAAATTGCCCGCCGGGATGACCTGGGAGAAGCTGGCGGCGATGAGCCCGGACCAGATCCGCGACCAGAACCTCTTTCCGAAAGGGTTCTACCCGTTGCCGCATCCCAAGCATCAGGAGGGCGGCTTTGTCTTTCCGCATTTCGTGATCGACGCGATCAAGCGGCAGGACGGGCGGGAGCTGACCCGGTTCGACATCGATTTCGACCTGCCCGATCGATTCCTCGCCGAGTTTCCCCCGGCGATGTACCTGACGCCGCGCCCTGATCTCGGCGACGTCTCGCAGGGCAAGCTAGTGTCCCTGACCAATTATTATCAACTGTTCAACGGCCTGCTGACGCCGCGGCAGCTCGAAGGATTGCGCCTGTTGCTGACGCCCTTTCCGCAGCAGCAGTTCAACGCCACCGAGGATCGCCGCACCGTAATTCCCAGCACCGGCGCCGCCTGTTTCGACTGCCATTCCAATGGCCACCAGAATGGCGCCACCCATCTCGCCCCCGACACCCGCCCCGAGTGGTTTCGCCATCGCATCAAGACGGTATCGCTGCGGGGGTTGGACGTGCAGCGGCTTTTCGGCTCGCAACGCGCGCTGAAGACGGTCGAGGATTTCACCGAATTCGAGCAGCGCACCGCCTATTTCGACGGCGATATCGTCGAGGCCACCAAGAAAGGGGTGAACCCGCTCGAGCGCGGCAGCCAGGTCGACGACATGGCCGATTTTGAAGAGATGCTGAATTTTCCGCCGGCACCCAAGCTCGACGTCTTCGGCAAGCTCGATCCCGCCAAGGCGACCCCGGCCGAGATGCGGGGTCAGGCGGTGTTCTTCGGCAAGGGCCAGTGCGCCAGCTGCCATCAGCCGCCGTTCTACACCGACAATTTGATGCACGACCTCCAGACCGAGCGCTTTTTCAAGCCGGTGATGATCGACAACATGATGGCGATCGGCGACGGGCCGATCAAAACCTTCCCGCTGCGCGGCGTCAAAGACAACCCGCCCTATCTGCACGACGAGCGTCTGCTGACCTTGGACGACACCGTCGAGTTCTTCAACCTGATCCTCGGCACCAAACTGGCGCCGCAGGAAAAGCAGGACCTGGTCGCGTTTATGCGCGCGCTTTAGCCCCGCGGATCGGAAGGTGCGAGACCGGACATTGCGGCGATCCCCGGCGCCGCCGTAGCAATCCGCCTCGACGTGTCGCAGGCGAGGCGCTGAAAACGTCAGCAGCTGTTCTTGTTCTCCGCCGCGGCTGTCGCCATGGCAGAAAGCGCATCGTCAGACTGCTTGCCGGCCTGCTGCACCAGCGCCGCCCAATCGTTGGGGGGATTTCCGGATTCGAGCATTCGCCGGAAGACCTCATAAGGATCGCTCCGCGCGCTGCGCTGGCGCAAGCTGCGTTCGGCGTTGACCCAGGCATAGACAATCAGTTGCGACCGGCTGTCGTACCGACAGAACAGGCGGAAGCGGCCGAAGAACTTGGCGCGGAGCCAGTGGCGATAATCCGGGCCGAGGGTGTTGCCCTGGCGGTATTCCGGGTGGGCCGGATCAGCCGGTATCACCTCCAGGATCAGCTTCGCAGGGCCGCCAGCAGCTTCACGTTGGCGTTCGAGCGGTTACCCTTGGAATCGGCACAGCGCGCCCGCTCCGCTGCCTCGGACAGCGCCTCGAACAATGACTGGACAAAAGCCTCGACATAGCCGGGCTCGCGGAACACCCGGACCTTCTGGCGCAGCCCCGAGGTCCCCCGCCGCTGCCCGGCCAAGCCTACCCCGCGATCGGGTGCAGGGCACGCGTCAACTGCGCCGTCATCCCCTATCGCAGCAAGCGCCCAGGGATCCGTAGCCTCTCGATTCTCTTTATGACCACCTGCATCCGCCCTACATTCCACGTCGGGCGTATGCGGCCGGGGAGTTTTCGCGCGCCGATATGTAACCGCGGCCTTTCCGCCTCGCCGGGAACGCTCAAAGGATGAACTTCGACAGGTCGGCGTTTTGCGCCAGCGCGCCGACCTGGTCTCGGACATAGGCGCGGTCGATCGTGACCTGGGTTCCCTCGGGGCGGTCGGAGGCGGTGAAGCTGATCTCCTCGAGCAATCGTTCGAGGATCGTGTGCAGGCGGCGCGCGCCGATGTTCTCGACCGCGGTGTTGATCTCCTCGGCCAATAGCGCCAATTCGTCGATCGCCGCCTCCTCGAAATCGAGGGTGACCCCCTCGGTCGCCAGCAGCGCCTTGTATTGCTTGATCAGGCTCGCCTCGGGCTCGACCAGGATGCGGCGGAAATCGCCGCGGTCGAGCGCCTTCAATTCGACCCGGATGGGCAGCCGCCCCTGCAATTCGGGCAAGAGATCGGAGGGCTTCGACTGGTGAAAGGCGCCGGACGCGATGAACAGCACGTGGTCGGTCTTGACCGCCCCGTGCTTGGTCGCGACCGTGGTACCTTCGATCAGCGGCAATAGATCGCGCTGCACCCCCTCGCGGCTGACGTCGGGTCCGCCCTGGCCGCCGCCGGCGCGCTCGCCGCGGCCGGAAATCTTGTCGATCTCGTCGATAAACACGATGCCGTTCTCTTCGACCGCGCCGATCGCCTCGCGCACCACCGTGTCCTGGTCCAAGAGCTTGTCGCTCTCCTCGGCGATCAGCACCCGGTGGCTGTCGCCGACCGTCATCTTTTTCGGCTTGGAACGGGTGCCGAAGGTCTTGCCGAAAATGTCGCCGAGGTTGAGCATGCCCATCTGCGCCCCGGGCATGCCGGGGATCTCGAAGGTCGGCAGGCTCGAGGCGGCACTTTCCTGCACCGCGATCTCGATCTCGCGGTCGTCGAGCGACCCTTCGCGCAATTGCTTCCTAAATTTCTGGCGGGTGTCGGCGCTGGCGGAGCCGCCGACCAGCGCTTCCAGCACCCGCTCCTCGGCGGCGAGCTCGGCCTTGGGCGCGACCTCCTTGCGCAGCCGCTCGCGGGTCATCGCGATCGCAATCTCGACCAGGTCGCGCACGATCTGCTCGACATCGCGGCCGACATAGCCGACCTCGGTGAATTTGGTCGCCTCGACCTTGACGAAGGGCGCCTGCGCGAGGCGAGCGAGGCGGCGGGCGATCTCGGTCTTGCCGCAACCGGTGGGCCCGATCATCAGGATGTTCTTCGGCAACACCTCCTCGCGCAGCTCGGGGGTCAGCTGCTGGCGGCGCCAGCGGTTTCTGAGTGCTATCGCGACGGCGCGCTTGGCGTCGTGCTGGCCGACGATAAAGCGGTCGAGCTCGGAGACGATCTCGCGCGGGCTGAACGAGGGCATCGGGCCTCAGCTATCGAGTTTCTCTAAGGTGATCTTGTCGTTGGTATAGATGCAGATCCCGGCGGCGATGGCCATCGCCCGGCGGGCGATCGCCTCGGCGTCGAGCCCGTCGCTGGCGATCAGCGCCCGCGCTGCGGCCAGCGCATAGCCGCCGCCCGAGCCGATGCCGATGATGCCGTCCTCGGGTTCGAGCACGTCGCCGGTGCCGGACAGGATCAGGGACACGTTCCGGTCGGCCACCGCCATCATCGCCTCGAGCCGCCGCAGAAGGCGATCGGTGCGCCAATCCTTGGCGAGCTCGACGCAGGCGCGCGGCAATTGCCCGGCATATTGCTCGAGCTTGGCTTCGAGCCGCTCGAACAAGGCGATCGCATCGGCGGTGGCCCCGGCAAAGCCGGCGATCACAGCGCCACCGGCGAGGCGCCGCAGCTTGCGCGCGTTCGACTTCATCACGGTCTGGCCCATCGTCACCTGGCCGTCGCCGGCGACCACGACTTGGCCGCCCTTGCGCACGCACAGGATCGTCGTGCCGTGCCAGATATTATTGTCGGAATGATCCATGCGCCTGTTCGGGACCGCGGTGCCGCGCGACCCGTTGAGATGTAAGCTTGCCCGATGCGCGATCAAGCGCGACGGCAGGCGGCGACAGCGATCCGGGAGGTGCGGACCATTACCATTGCGAGTATCGCGGCTGGCAGCTGTGGTGCTATGATGGTTTCTGCAACTTTGGAAAAAACGGTTGAGTGACGAAAAAATAAGTCTCGAGCTGCTCGGCTCACGGATGCTGACAATGACCGCCGAACTGCGCGACCTGCAACTGCGAGTCGGCGCGCTCGAACAGCGCTTCAGCGCCATGGAATCGCGTTTTGGGGCGCTTGAATCGCGCTTCAGCGTTCAGGAATCGCGCTTTGGCGCTCAGGAGGAGCGCATGGCAGCGATGCTGGCGCTGCTCGTTCGCGTCGCAGAGCGGATGGAGGGCGGTACGCGTGACCCTCGCTGATCTGAGGCGCGGACAGTAGCGAGCCGGCCGCGGAACCGCTAAATAGACGGGTCGCGGCCGAATGGCGGCGGAGGAGAGCATCGTGCGGGTGGCGAGGGTCGAACGCAACACCAAGGAAACCCGGATCTGCGGCCAGGTTGATCTCGACGGCAGCGGTGCGGCCGAGATCGCGACCGGCATCGGCTTTCTCGATCACATGCTCGAGCAGCTGGCCAAGCACAGCCTGATCGACGTCAAGCTGCGCGCCGCCGGTGATCTGCACATCGATTTTCACCACACCACCGAGGACACCGGCTATGTCGTCGGCGAGGCGGTGTCGAAGGCATTGGGCGACCGCGCCGGCATCGCGCGCTACGGCCATGCGGTGATCCCGATGGACGAGACCCTGACCCGGGTCAGCCTCGACGCCTCGAACCGGCCCTACCTGGTGTGGAAGGTCGTCTTCACCCGGCCCAAGCTCGGCGAGATGGACACCGAGCTGTTCAAGGAATGGTTTCAGGCCTTTGCCCAATCGGCGGGGATCACCCTCCACATCGAGAACATCTACGGCGAGAACAACCACCACATCGTCGAATCCTGCTTCAAGGGGCTGGCCCGGGCCTTGCGCCAGGCGGTCGAGATCGATCCGCGGCGCGGCGGCGCGGTGCCGTCGACCAAGGGCGTGCTCGGCGGCACCCTCTGATGCCCGGCCCTGTGACGCCCGAGTCATGATGCGCGTCGCCATCGTCGATTACGGTTCAGGCAATCTGCGCTCCGCGGCGAAGGCCTTCGAGCGCGCCGCGGCCGATAGCGGCATTGCCGCTGAGATTGTGGTGACGAGCCGCCCCGAAATCGTCGCCGGCGCCGATCGGGTCGTCCTCCCCGGGGTCGGCGCCTTTGCCGATTGCCGGCGCGGCTTGGCCGCCGTACCTGGTCTCGAAGACGCGCTCGGCGAGGCGGTGATGGTACGCGGCCGCCCGTTTCTCGGGATTTGCGTCGGCATGCAGCTGATGGCCGAACGCGGCCGCGAGTTCGAGGCCGTCGACGGGCTCGGCTGGATCGGCGGCGAGGTGGTGGCGATCGAACCCGCCGACCCGGCGCTGAAGATCCCGCATATGGGGTGGAACGAGCTCGAATTGCGGGCGTTGCATCCGCTGCTCACCGGGCTCGGGGGAAACGCCCATGCGTATTTTGTGCACAGCTATCATTTTCGCCTGGCCAATCACCGCGATCTGCTTGCCATCACCGATTACGGCGGGCCGCTCGCCGCGGTGGTCGGGCATGACAACCTCGCCGGGACCCAGTTTCATCCCGAGAAAAGCCAAGAGGCCGGGCTGCGCATGATCGGCAATTTTCTCGGGTGGCGCCCGTGAGCGGCGGGCAGGGTGCCGATGCGCCGATCTCGGTCGAGCGGCTGACGCGCTATTCGGGCAATGAGCTCGACGATCTGTGCGAGGCGACCGAGAGCGCCATCATCGAGGGCGGCGGGTTCGGCTGGCTCAAGCCGCCGCCGCGCCAGGTGCTGGAGAATTACTGGAAGGGCGTGCTCTTGGTGCCCGAGCGCCGGCTCGTGGTCGGCCGTCTCGACGGGGTCGTCGCCGGCTCGGCGCAATTGAGCCGGGCGCCGCGCAACAACGAGGCGCAGGCCTTCGCCGGGGTTCTCACCAGCGCCTTCGTCGCGCCCTGGGCGCGCGGCCACGGCCTCGGCCGCGGCATCGTCATCGAGATCGAGCGTCTTGCCCGCGAATTGGGGCTGGCGGTGCTCAACCTCGATCTGCGCGACACCCAGCGCGCGGCGATTGCGCTTTATGAAGGCCTCGGCTATCGCCGCTGGGGCACCCACCCGGTCTATGCGCGGGTCGACGGCCGGATCGTGCCCGGCCACTATTACTATAAGCTGCTCGCCGACGAGCCAGCGCCGCCGTGATCCTCTACCCGGCGATCGACCTTAAGGATGGCGCCTGCGTCCGCCTGGTGCGCGGCGAGATGGCCAGCGCCACCGTGTTCAACCGCGATCCGGCGGCACAGGCCCGGCAGTTCGCGGACGACGGTTTCGAATGGCTGCACGTCGTCGACCTCAACGGCGCCTTTGCCGGCCGTTCGGTCAATGGCGCTGCGGTGGCCGCGATCCGCGATGCGGTCGGCCTGCGCCTCCAATTGGGCGGGGGCATCCGCGACCGGAAGGCGATCGAGAAGTGGCTCGGGCTCGGCATCGACCGGGTCGTGCTCGGCACCGCCGCGTTGCGCGACCCCGAGCTGGTGCGGCAGGCGGCGGCCGATCATCCGGGCGCGATCGCGGTCGGCATCGATGCGCGGGCCGGGCGGGTCGCGGTCGCGGGCTGGGCCGAGGAGACCGAGATCGGGGTCGTGGAGCTCGCCCGGCGCTTCGAGGATTGCGGCGTGGCGGCGATCATCCACACCGACATCGCTCGCGACGGCGCTTTGGGCGGGGTCGACGCCGTGGCGACCGCCGATCTGGCGCGTCAAATCAGCATTCCTGTCATCGCCTCGGGCGGGGTTGCCTCGCTCACCGATCTCGCCGCCCTCAAAGCGCATCAGTGCTGCGGCATCGCCGGGGTCATCTGCGGGCGCGCCCTCTATGACGGGCGCATTGACGCGCGGGCGGCATTACGCCTGATGGCTGGGGAGCCGGCATGCTGAAGATGCGCGTCATCCCTTGCCTCGACGTCAAGGACGGGCGGGTCGTCAAGGGCGTCAACTTCGTCGATCTGATCGACGCCGGCGACCCGGTGGCGCAGGCCCGGTTCTATGATCGCGAAGGCGCCGACGAATTATGCTTTCTCGACATCACCGCCAGCCACGAGGGGCGCGACACGCTCTACGACGTCGTCCGCCGCACCGCCGAGCAATGTTTTATGCCGCTGACCGTCGGCGGCGGGGTGCGCACCGTCGAGGACATCCGTCGCCTGTTGCTCGCCGGCGCCGACAAGGTCTCGGTCAACACTGCCGCCGTGGCCCACCCGGAATTCGTGCGCGAGGCGGCGCAGAAATTCGGCAGCCAGTGCATCGTCGCCGCGATCGACGCCAAGGCGTCGGCGCCCGAGGGAGCCGCAGCGGACCGGTGGGAGGTGTTCACCCATGGTGGGCGGCGGCCGACCGGCATCGACGCGCTCGAATGGGCCTGCCGGCTGGTCGATTACGGCGCCGGCGAGATCCTGTTGACCTCGATGGACCGGGACGGCACCAAATCGGGGTTCGACATCGCGCTCGTCCGCGCCGTCGCCGACGCGGTCAGGGTGCCGGTCATCGCCTCCGGCGGGGTGGGCCTGCTCGACCATCTGGTCGAAGGCATCCGCGACGGCCATGCGACCGCGGTGCTGGCCGCCTCGATCTTTCACTTCGGCACGTTTCGCATCGGCGAGGCCAAGGCCCGGCTCGCCGCCTGCGGCATCCCGGTGCGGGGCTGAGCTGTGGCTGAGGAATTGGGCGCCGCCCTCGACCGGCTGTGGCAGGTGATCGGGTCGCGCCGCGGCGCCGACCCGGAAACCTCCTACACCGCGCGGCTCTTCGCCCGCGGCCGCGCCAAGATCGCCCAGAAGCTCGGCGAGGAGGCGGTCGAAGCGGTCATCGAGGGGGTGAGGGGCGATGCGCCCAAGCTCGTCGGCGAGAGCGCCGACCTACTCTATCACCTGCTGGTGCTGTGGGCCGACACCGGCGTATCCCCGGCCGACGTCGCCGCCGAGCTGGTGCGCCGCGAGGGCGCCTCCGGCCTCGCCGAAAAGCGCGGCCGCGCCAAGCTGTGATCACGTCTTTGCGCGGGTCACCGGGCGATAATCCGGTCCCGCCGGATCAGCCTACCACCGTTGCCGCATCAGAATCGGCGATCACGAATGCGGCCTCTGAAATGGGCAGCCCGTCGGGCGGCGGTGGCGAACAATGGCCTGCTCCCTACGAGGTGCTTCGAAAGAAATGGGGGACGGTGCCGTTCGACGCGGTGACCCGCATCGAGTCCCGCGAACTTCTGACGATCTCGGACCAGGACCTCCTCGCGGTTTGGGATCGAGCCTATCATGGCACGTCGACCGGATCTTTCTATGGCATCCGCGGCTGGTATCACGATCTTTACCGGGACAAGCTGAAAGGCCGCAAAGTCCTCGACCTCGGCTGCGGTCTGGCAATCTCTTCGATCCATTTTGCCGAACACGGTGCGCGCATGACTTTCGCCGATATCGTTGAAGACAATGTTCGGGTGGTAGAGCGCCTCTGCCGCATCAAAAGGATCGCGGCCGATTTCCTGTATATTCGGGACGAACGGTCTTTCGACGGATTGCCCTCTGATTTCGATATCGTGCTGGCGCTGGGCTCGCTGCTCAATGCACCCAAAGAGGTGACCCGGGCCGAGGTTCAATGCTTGCTTCCGCACCTCAAATCTGGCGGACGTTGGCTACACCTTGCCTATCCCAAATCGCGCTGGCTGCGCGAAGGAATGCCGCCATTCTCCGAATGGGGTGAGGCGACCGACGGCGCAGGGACGCCGTGGATGGAATATCACGACTGGGAGAAGATGCTCTACTTCTTCTCTCCAGCGGAGATTGAGCTGGTCTTTGGCTGCGAATGGCATGACAACGATTTTAATTGGTTCGATTTCCTCGTACATCGTGCGCAATGATGGATCTGGACCGGGCGGCCACCTGCTGTCAAACGACGCCGCTTTGCTGAAGCCGCCTTAGCGGGAGCGCCAAATGCCCGCGGATTTTTCGATGTTTCTGGAGCCGGAGGCGCTGCGCATTAACCATGCGCGACAAACGCATCTCGCCGCTCTCGGGCTGGATCTTGAAGCCAAGCGGGTGCTCGAAGTCGGCGCCGGCATTGGCCTGCACACAGAATTTTTCGAAGAGTGCGGTTGCGATGTGGTCAGCACCGACGCAAACCCGCTCAATGTCGCCGAGATGCTGCGGCGTTATCCACAGCGGAAAATTGGCTTGCTCGATCTCGATCGCCCGATTGCCCTCGCCGATCTCGGCAGCTTCGAAATCGTCTATTGTTACGGGACGCTTTACCATTTGCAGGATCCGGATGGCGCCCTGGCGCGGCTCGCCGCGACGTGTACGGGTCAGATCCTGGTCGAGACCCTGGTCGTGCCGGGGAATTATCCGGAGCTGCACCGCGTCGTCGAGCCGTTGTCCGCCAATCAGGGTATTCGGGGCATCGGGACCCGGCCGACCCGTCCGTGGGTCATGTCCGCGCTGCGGCGGCATTTCGGCCACGCCTACGCAGCCCTCGATCAACCCGATTTTCCCGACTTCGCGACAGATTGGGGGTTGATCGACCATACCGGGAATCTACGCGCCGTCTTTGTCGGCTCGAAATATCCGTTGCGCTTGCCGACCCTCTCTGCGCTGCTGCCGATCCGGCATCGCAATGCTCGCCCGCTCGCGCTGGCACCCCGGCCGGGCCGCGTGTGGATCGATGTCGGCGCCTATCGCGGCGAGGCCAGCCGGCCGGCGGCGCTCGACGACCCGTCGCTCGTGGTCCATGCCTTCGAGCCGGTGCCCGCGCTGTTCGAGGAATTGAACCGGGGGCCGGAGAATTATCGCGTCCACGCCATGGCCGTATGCGACCGCGACGGGACAGCTTCTTTCCGGATCAATGCGTTCACAGCGGCGAGTTCCCTCTTGCCGCTCGACGAAGAGGTATGCTCGGCCTGGATCGATGGTCATTTGCTCATCGAGGAGCGCGAAATCACCGTCCCCACAATTCGACTCGAAACGTTTATGGACGAGCTGGGCATCGCCGAGGTCGAATTCCTTAAGGTGGATGCCCAGGGGGCGGATTTCAGCGTCGTGCGCTCTGCCGGCAGGCGTCTCGACAACATCCGAAGCATCAAGCTTGAAGTTGCGACGACCGCTCGGCAGCTCTATCGAGGTGCTGCTGACAAGGCGACGGTTACGGCCTTTCTCGAGGGCCGGGGTTTCAGGCTGGTCGAGACCGAACGGCAATCCCATGATCAGGAAGAGAACCTGACCTTTGCGCGGTGACGACGTTATTTGGCGGCTTGAATTTGCGTTCCTTCACCGGTTCTGAGCGGAGATCCGATGCCCTACGATCGCAACAATGTTTTCGCCCGCATTCTGCGCGGCGAGATCCCTTGCAACAAAGTCTACGAGGACGTGCATGTCCTCGCCTTTCACGACATCAACCCGCTGACCCCGACGCATATCTTGGTCATCCCCAAAGGGGAATATGTCTCGCTCGACGATTTTTCCGCGAAGGCTTCCGCGGCCGAGCACTCGGCGATGTTCCGCGCGCTCGGGCAGATCGCCAAGCAGCAGGGTGTCGCTGAAACCGGCCATCGCATCATCGCCAATAGCGGCCGCGACGGCCACCAGGAGGTGCCGCATTTCCACGTGCACCTGTTCGGCGGGCGCGACCTCGGCAGTATGCTGCTGAGGCGCTGATCAGCCGGAGGGAGAGGGCACGAAGCGCGTGCCCTCGTAAACCGCGGCCAGCGGACAGGAGAAGTCGAGGCTGTCCAGAACGAGCGGCGCGTCGGCGGCGATCGCAACGGAATTTGCCGGCCACCCGCCGTCCGGCTCGCGGCGGATCAGTCCGGCGGCGATGTGGGTCGAGCGAATGAGCAGGATCTCGCACACCGAGGGGATCGTCGTGTAGGTCCACACGTTGGCGCGGGTCTCGGCTTCGTTGCTCGGCGACAGGATTTCGACGAGCACGACCGGCTCGACCATCGCGTGAACCCCGGGATCGTCCGCCTCGCAGGTGACGGCGAGATCGGGAACCCGCATGTTGGCTGCCGACCGAACCCGCGGAACCACCCCGGGCGCAACCAATACCGAACACTCGCTCCCGGCAAGATGGTTCCCCAACAGGCGCGCCAGGGTCGCTTGAATTCTGGCGTGGGTGCCGCTCGCCGGCGCCATCGCCTGCGGTTCGCCGTCGACGAGCTGGTGCGTTCGCCCGGTGCCGTCGCCGGGCCAGTCGAGGAACTCCTCGACCGTCATCCGCGACAGGGTGAGCTTGGGCAGCGCCGACATCGTTGTCCTCCGGTCCCAGGCATAGTATCGCGGCGCCGCTTTGGAAAGTCGACGCGACCGGTCACTCGGCCCGGATATCGACGTCCTTGGTCTCGCGCAGAAACAACACCCCGATCACCAGGGTCATCGCCGCGATCGCGATCGGATACCACAGCCCGTCATAGATATTGCCGGTCGCCGCCACGATGGCAAAGGCGATCGCCGGCAGAAAGCCGCCGAACCAGCCATTGCCGATATGATAGGGGAGCGAGACCGAGGTGTAGCGGATGCGGGTCGGAAACAGCTCGACCAGCAGCGCCGCGATCGGCCCATAGACCAGGGTCACATAGATCACCAAAACGACGAGAAGCAGGATGACCATCGGGTGGTTGATCCGCGCCGGGTCGGCATTAGCGGGATAGCCCGCGCTCTTCAGCGCGCCGCCCAGTGATTTGGCGAAGGCGGCGCTCTTCGCCGCGGCATCGGGCGCGGTTGCGTCGTAGCTCGCGATCGCGGTGTTCCCGACCTTGATTTGCGCGGTGCTGCCCGGTGGCGTGGCCTGGTTGCTATAGGGGATGCCGCGGCTGACCAGCGCGGTTTTGGCGACGTCGCACGAGCTGGTGAATTTGGAGGTGCCGACCGGGTTGAATTGCAGCGAGCATCGGCCGGGGTCGGCCTCGACCACCACCGGCGCGGTACCGATGGCGGCTTCGAGCGCCGGATTGGCGTAGTGGGTGATCCCCTTGAACAGAGGCAGGTAGGTGGTGACCGCGAGCAGGCAACCCAGCATGATGATCGGCTTGCGGCCGATCCGGTCAGACAGCCAGCCGAACAGGATGAAGCCTGGGGTCCCGATCGCCAGCGCCGCTGCGATCATCAGGATGGCCGTGGTCGGCGCGACCTTGAGCGTCTGGGTCAGAAAGAACAGCGCGTAGAACTGGCCGCAATACCACACCACCGCCTGCCCCGCGGTCCCGCCGAACAGCGCGAGCAGCACGAGCTTGAGGTTGTGCTTCTCGGCGAAGGATTCGGTCAGCGGCGCCGACGACCCGCGGCCCTCGGCCTTCATCTGCTGGAACAGCGGCGATTCGTTGAGACGCAGCCGGATATAGACCGAAATCGCCAGCAGCACGATCGACAGCAGAAACGGGATGCGCCAGCCCCAGGCCTCGAAGCTCTTGGCGTCGATCCACTGGCGACAGCCGAGGATCACCAGCAACGACAGAAACAGGCCGAGGGTTGCCGTCGTTTGAATCCATGAGGTGTAGAGCCCGCGCTTGCCGTGCGGCGCATGCTCGGCGACATAGACGGCCGCACCGCCGTATTCGCCGCCCAAGGCCAAGCCCTGCAGCAGGCGCAGCAGGATCAGGATCACCGGGGCGGCGAGGCCGATCGAGGCATAGCCGGGCAACAGGCCGACCAGAAAGGTCGACAAGCCCATGATCGTGATGGTGATCAAAAACGTGTATTTGCGGCCGACCAGGTCGCCGATCCGGCCGAAGACGAGGGCGCCGAACGGCCGCACCGCAAATCCCGCGGCAAACGCCAAGAGCGCGAAAATATAGCTCGCCGCCGGGTTGACTTCGGAAAAGAACACCGCGCCGATGGTCGCCGCCAGCGAACCGTAAAGATAGAAATCGTACCATTCGAAAACGGTTCCGAGCGAGGATGCAAAGATGACGGTCCGCTCCTCGCCGGTCATGCCGCCTGTCAGGCCGCGCCGCGCCGTCGAGACGTTGGCCATGATCTCCTTCCCTTCATGCGGGTGCGGGTGGCGGTTAGAGACCGCCGCCGACGTCGTCAAAGCGGCACGAACCGGCTGCCGATCGGGAGGAAAATAGCCTGATTGGCGATATTACGGAAGCGGGGCGCACGAACCGGCGCGTCGGGCCGCCGTCCCGGCGCCGGCCGCCTCAGCGGCGGCTTCTAGCACTCTCACGCATCAGATGGCGTCGGCTTACCCGCACACGTCATGCTCGGCCTAGTTGCCGGCGCCCGGACAATCACCAATCTTAGGGCTCGAGCAGCGCGCGCATCGATTCCGGAATCGGCTCGTTGAGGACATGATCGTAAAGCGCGTGCAACAGCTCGCTGCCGTCCGACTCCCCGTCGAGGAAAGCCGCGATTCGGGCCGCGACCGGATCCGCAGCCTTGGCTCTGGGTGTAAACCCTGCGTAGCCGCGGTTTGGCGCATGAACCTGTAGAGCTCGTCTGGCGTTCTGGCACATTGTGTCGCACTCTGTAACCGGCGGGGCCGAATCGCTCAATTTGCTCAAGCTGCCGCCTCACATATGACAGAAATCCAACAGTTTGTAACAAATAATCGATCCACCTCAAACCTGCGGTCTTGGTATGCGTGTAACGCATGGAACTCCTAGCTGGGCCGTGGAAAACGTCCGCGGCGCGCCGGTCAGGGCGCCGTCGACGAATCCATTAGCCTCGTCTAAATTCGCCGCGGCCGGAGGGGGGAGAGGCGGCAATGACCGGTAGGGGGTTGGCGATATTGCTAGGCGCCATGCTGCTCGCTGCGGCGCCGGGGCGCGCGGCGCAGCTGCAGACGGTCAGGTTCGGCACCGACTGGAAGGCCCAGGCCGAGCATGGCGGATACTACGAGGCGATCGCCACCGGCATCTACCGGCGCTATGGGCTCGATGTCGAATTGCGGCAGGGCGGGCCGCAGGTCAACCACGCCCAGCTGCTGGCCGCCGGCCGGCTCGACTTCAACATCGCGACGAATTCGTTCGTGCCGCTCAACTACGTGCGCGAGAATATCCCGATGGTCGCGGTCGCGGCGATGTTTCAAAAGGACCCTTCGGTGCTGATCGCGCATCCGAACGAGGGCGACGACAGCTTCGCCGCGCTCAAGGGCAAGCCGATCATGATCGGCTCGGACACAAGGGTCGGCAGCTGGATCTTTCTGAAACGCACATTCGGCTATTCCGACGCCCAGATCCGGCCGTATGCGTTCAGCGTGGCGCCGTTCCTCGCCAACCCCCGGGCGATCCAGCAGGGCTATCTGTCGAGCGAGCCGTTTACGATCGAGCAGCATGGGGTCAAGCCGGTCGTGCTGCTGCTCGCCGATGCCGGCTATTCGAGCTACAGCTCGCTGATCGAGACCTCGCAAAAGCTGGTCCGCGACCACCCCCGTCTGGTGCAGCGCTTTGTCGATGCCAGCATCGCCGGCTGGCACGATTATCTCTATGGCAATCCCGCCCCGGCGAACGCGCTGATCAAGCGCGACAATCCGGAGATGACCGACGCGCTCCTGGCCTACGGCATCGCCAAGATCAAGGAATACGGCATCGTCGACAGCGGCGACGCCAAGAAATATGGGATCGGGGCGATGACCCAAGCGCGCTGGCGCGACTTCTTCGACACGATGGCCGGCGCCGGGGTGTATCCCAAGGACATGGACTACAAAACCGCCTACACCCTCGAATTCGTCGACAAGAAGTTCGGGACGAAGCCCTGAGCGTCCGAGTGTTCGAGAGCCCGGCCGCGGCCGCTTCGCCGATCGTCGAGTTGCGCGGCATCGCCAAGCATTTCGCCGGCGGGGTGAGGGCACTCGACCCGATCGACCTCGACATCGCCCGCGGCGAGTTCCTGAGCCTCCTCGGCCCTTCCGGCTGCGGCAAGACCACCTTGTTGCGGATCATCGCCGGGTTGAGCCGGCCGAGCGCCGGTGAGCGCCGCCTCGATCTGGGCCGCGGCAGCGAGCGGCCAGCCGGGCAAATCGGCTTTGTCTTTCAGGACCCGACGTTGATGCCGTGGAGCACGGTCACCGGCAACGTGCTGCTGCCGTTCCGCCTGGTCGGGCGAATCGGCCAGGCCGAGCGCGCGCGCGCCGCCGCCGAGATCCGCGCGGTCGGGCTCGCCGGCTTCGAGCGCGCCTATCCGCGCCAGCTCTCGGGGGGCATGCGCATGCGCGTCTCGATCGCCAGGGCACTGGTCACAGACCCCGACCTCCTGCTGCTCGACGAGCCCTTCGCCGCCCTCGACGAGATCACCCGGATGGCGTTGAACGACGATCTGATGCGGCTGTGGGAGAGCCGGCGGCCGACCGTCGTGTTCGTCACCCACAGCGTCTTCGAATCGGTCTATCTGTCGACCCGGATCGCGGTGATGACGGCGCGGCCGGGGCGGATCGCCGCCGAATTGGCGGTGGATTTGCCGCATCCGCGCGAGCGTGCGTTGCGCACCGCGCCCGCCTATGCCGCGATCTGCGCCGCCGCGTCGCGCCATCTCGCCGAGGCGATGGCCGCCGAGAATGCACGATGAGAGGGCGACGCCCCGACCGCTGGTGGCGGATCGCCGCCCCGCTGATCGTCGGCGCGGTGGTGCTCGCGCTGTGGGAGGCGGTGGTCCGGATCGAGGGCATTGCGGTCTACATTCTGCCCGGTCCGATCGCCATCGCGAAGGCCTTGTGGACCGATGGGCCGAG
>DASYNW010000120.1:0-3340 GCA_036008325.1 Allostellaceae bacterium | reverse complement strand
ACGCCGGGCGGATCGGGCTCGCGAGTCGGGCCCGCGACCAGGACGGTCTCGGCGCCCTGGCTCGCGAGCGCCGCCGCGATCGCGTGACCCTGCTTGCCCGAGGAGCGGTTGGCGATGTAGCGCACGGGATCGATCGGCTCGTGCGTAGGCCCGCTGGTGACCAGCGCGCGGCGGCCCTTGAGCCGGGCGCCCTCGAGGAAGAGCGCCTCGATGGCGGCGACGATCTCCAGCGGCTCGGCCATGCGGCCCGAGCCGACCTCGCCGCAGGCCAATTCGCCCGAACCCGGCCCGACCCGCACCACCCCGCGCGCGTCCAAGGTCGCCAGATTGGCCCGGGTCGCCGGATGCGCCCACATCAGCAAATTCATCGTCGGTGCCAGCAGTACCGGCTTGTCCGATGCGAGCAATGCCGTCGTCGCCAGATCGTCGGCGAGCCCCGCGGCCATGCGCGCGATCAGATCGGCGCTGGCCGGGGCCACGACCACCAAGTCGGCCTCGCGCGACAGGCGGATATGGCCCATCTCGCTCTCGTCGGTCAGCGACCACAGATCGGTGTAGACCTTGTCCTCACACAACGAAGCGACCGACAGCGGGGTCACGAAATGCGTTGCCGCCGCGGTCATGATCGCGCGCACCGCCGCACCCCGCTCGCGCAGCCGGCGAATGAGATCAAGGCTCTTATAAGCCGCGATCCCACCCGAGATGATCAACAGAATGCGCCGATCGTGCAGCAACCCCGACCCTCCGCCGCCATTCGTCAATGCGAGTATGCTACCGCGCGGCGACGAGGGCGAGGACGAACGCGGGCAGCCCCCCTGGCCGGAGCGGCGGCAGAGGCGCGGTCAGCCGAAGGCGGGGGCGCGCGCCTTTTGGATAAAATCGAAGCCGTCGAGCAGATTGTACGCCCGCGCGTCGCGCTGCTGCAGCGGCTTCAAGCCAAATCGCGCCTCGATCAGCGCCAGCACGGAGGTGGTGTCGGCGATGCGGTGGTCGATATAGCCCTTCCGCGCCCATGGGCTGATCAACAAGGCTGGGATGCGGGTGCCGCAGCCATAGGCGTCGGGGGTGGGCGGCGCCACATGATCCCAGAACCCACCGCCTTCGTCATAGGCGATGACGACGGCGGTCTTGGGCCAAAGCGGGCTGTCGCCGAGCGCCTTCAGCAATCTCATGACCCACGCCTCGCCCCAGCGCGGCGCTGAATCCGCCGGGTGCTCGTCATGCGCGCCGGTCGCCTTGATAAACGAGACATGCGGCAGACGGCCGCTTTTCAGATCCTCAAAAAAATCGGCGCTGTCGCGCACGTGGCCGGCTTTCACATTGGCGAACCAGCTCGGGTAATATTGGAACGGGTTGTGGTGCGACACATAAAGCGCCGGTGTGTCGACGACGACCGAACCGTCGCCGGGGCCAAAGGCGGTCTTTAACGCCCAGGGCTTGACCACGTTCCAACCCTCATTGTACCAGGCCCAGCCGAGCGAAGCGGCATCGAGCCGGTCGCCGATATTCGGGTAGGTTTGCTCATCGGGCGGCGGCGCCAGATCGAGCGGTCCCATATAGGTCTCGGTCGGGCCGTTCAGCGGCGCCACGTCGTTGATCAGGATGCCGTTCCTATCGTAGGGCCGATCGAACACCGGCGGCGTCAGGCTGCCGATCCTGGCCGCGGGCGGTTTGGACCATACCGCCGAGCGCGCCGCCGCCAGATAGAGCGCATTGCCGGTCGAGCCGCCGGTCATTGCCTGGAAGAAATGGTCGAACAACACGTATTCGTCGGCCAGATGGTGGTAGAAGGGCAGATCCTGACGCGTGTAAAACCCGAGCACAGCACCCGACGGGGTCGATTGGGCCAGCATTATCGCGACCGGGTCGTTGTCCGGCGCCCTGTCGAAGAACGGGTGCTTGCCGGGAAGCGCCAACGCCACAAAGCGGTCCATCTTGCCGTGATCGATCTGCGCCGACATGCGGAAGAAATGGTGCGAGGGGTCCCAAGGCACGTTGGCGTCGGGCGGGATGTACCGGGTCAGCTGAAACGGCCGGTTGTCGAGCTGCGCCTCGGCAAAGCCCGGCAGCTGATAGGGCAGCGGCAGCGCACCGTAAGGAACCCCGGCGGAGTTCTTTTGCAGACCGGTGAAGCGCGCGTCGATTTGCCCCTCGGCGTCCAGCAGATTTGCGAGCGCGGCCCCACCCGGCGGCTGATAGGCCCCGAAATAGTGATCGAAGCTGCGGTTCTCCTGATAGATCACGATGATGTGGTCGATCTTGTCGCGCAGCCCCTCTAGGTCCGGCCCGGTGGGCGGCGCCGCCCGCACCGGCATCGGAAAGTGCGCGGCAAGATAGGCAGCACCGCCGGCACTCGCGGCCGCTTTGAGAAAGCTGCGCCGACTTCGCCTGGGAATGGTCATTGTCGCCCCCGGATGACCGCGGCCGTCCGAACACGCAGCAAGGCGACCGCGGCACCGCGAATATCACGCTTTGATGACAGTTGTGAGAAGCAAGGAATATGCGCGCGGCGCGCACCTCCCACCATTCCGCCTACGGGCGCCTTGCCCCTGCCTTTGCCTTGCTAAACCGGCAGGCGGACCGTACCTATCTCGGGAGGGCGCGGCTCGGCGCCGTCGCCCAAGGGAGGTCGGCGATGAAGCTCCAGGACCAGAAGCTGTTCCGCCAGCAATGCTATGTCGATGGCGAATGGGTCGACGCCTTGAACCGCGGCACGATCCCGGTCACCGACCCGGCGACCGGCGAAACCCTGGGCACCGTGCCGCGGATGGGCGCCGAGGAGACGCGCGGGGCGATCGAGGCGGCCGACCGGGCGCTCCCCGCGTGGCGCGCCAAGACCGCCAAGGAGCGCGCCCACATCCTGCGCCGCTGGTATGATCTGATGATGGCGAACCAGGACGACCTGGCCGCGCTGATGACGGCCGAGCAGGGCAAGCCGTTGGCCGAGTCGAAGGGCGAGATCGCCTATGCCGCGGCGTTCATCGAATGGTTCGGCGAGGAAGGCAAGCGCATATACGGCGACACGATCCCGGCGCATATGGCCGACAAGCGCATCGTCGTCACCAAGGAGCCGATCGGCGTCACCGCCGCGATCACGCCCTGGAATTTCCCGGCGGCGATGATCACCCGGAAATGCGGCCCCGCGCTCGCCGCCGGCTGCACGATGGTGCTGAAGCCGGCCTCGGCCACCCCCTACTCGGCCTTGGCCCTTTGCGAATTGGCCGAGCGCGCCGGGGTCCCGAAGGGGGTCTTTTCCTGCGTCACCGGCGGGGCCGTTGAGATCGGCGGCGAGATGACCTCGAACCCGATCGTGCGCAAATTGACATTCACCGGCTCGACC
>DASYNW010000119.1:0-1691 GCA_036008325.1 Allostellaceae bacterium | reverse complement strand
CCCCCGCTTTTCGCGGATCTCCTGAAACAGCCGTGACGACATGCCGCCGCCGAACGCGGTCGACAATACCGAGGCGGCGTAGAAGTCGGGGTCGGCGAGGGTCAGCCCGGGAAACCCCAGCACCAGGTGCAGCTGCTCCAGATCGCGCTGTTCGCGCCGGTCGCCGCCGGCATAGCGCGCCGGCTCGGTGGCGGCCGGGCGGTCGGCGGGCATCCCGCCCAGCAGCTTTTCCGCCAGCGCCGCGAACCGGTCGTGGTCGAGATTGCCGGCCGCCGCCAATACCATCCGCCGGGCGCCGTAATGGTCGCGCAGATAGGCGGTGACGTCCTCGCGCCCGAGCCGGCGGATGATTTCCGGCCGGCCCAGCACCGGCCGGCCCATCGCCTGGTCGGGATAGGCGCATTCCTGGAAATGATCGAAGATGATGTCGTCCGGGGTGTCGTTGGCCTGGCCGATCTCCTGCAGGATCACGGTGCGCTCGCGCTCCATCTCCTCGGCCTCGAAGGTCGAGTGCTGCAGGATGTCGGCGAGGATGTCGAGCGCCAGCGGCACATCCTCCTTCAGCACTTTGGCGTAGAACGCGGTGCTTTCGCGCGAGGTGTAGGCGTTGAGGTGGCCGCCGACCGCCTCGATCTCCTCGGCGATGGCGAGAGCCGAGCGCCGCTCGGTCCCCTTGAACGCCATGTGCTCGAGAAAGTGTGCCACACCGTTGATCGCCGGCGGCTCGTGCCGGGTCCCGACATCGACCCAGATGCCGAGCGAGACCGTGTCGACAGTGTCGATCCGGTCGGTGGCGATGTGCAGACCGTTGGCCAGAGTGGAAACCCGCACTGTCATATTGCTGCTCCCGCGCGCCGTGCACGGGCGCGAATGAATTGTTTTACCTGGTCGCGATCGTTCGCCAGCACCGTCATGCGCTCGGGCTTGTCGAAGAGCTCGGCCAACGCCGGCGGCGGCGGCGGGCGAATGCCGGTCGCGCGCAGGACCGCGTCGGGGAATTTGGCCGGGTGCGCGGTGGCGAGCGCCACCATCGGCGCCGCGTCCGGCCGCACTTCGAGCTCGGCCCGGGCGGCGGCGAGCGCCACCGCTGTATGCGGGTCGATCAGGGTTCCCGAGCAGGCGTAAGTATCGGCGATCGTCTGCATCGTCAGAGTGTCGTCGACTTTGTGGGCGGAAAACAAGCCGCGCGCCGCGCGCCATGCCTGCGTGTCGGCCGGCAGGCTGCCGCCGCTGCGAAATAACCGCATCGCTTCGGCGATTGCGGCGCCGTTGCGGCCTTTCAATTCGAACAGCAGCCGCTCGAAATTGCTCGACACCTGGATGTCCATGCTCGGGCTGAGGCTCGGCTCGACGCCGGAAATCGTCATGTCGCCGCCGGCGATATAGCG
This sequence comes from Allostellaceae bacterium, assembly GCA_036008325.1. GTDB lineage: Bacteria > Pseudomonadota > Alphaproteobacteria > ATCC43930 > CGMCC-115725 > AP-15. Next base: position 303 of record DASYNW010000119.1, on the reverse strand, counting down.
GGCGAGGATGTCGTTGCGGTTGGTGCCGATGACGAGGCGCGCGATCGGCAATCCGATCCGGCGGGCGACGTGCCCGGCATAGACGTTGCCGAAATTGCCGGTCGGCACGCTGAACGACACCGGCCGCGCCGGCGCGCCGAGTGCCGCGGCCGCGGCAAAATAGTAGACCGTCTGCGCGGCGATTCTCGCCCAGTTGATCGAGTTGACCGCGGCGAGATTGAGCGTGCGCCGCAATTCGGCGTCGGCGAACAGCGCTTTGACCAAATCCTGGCAATCGTCGAAGGTGCCCTCGATCGCGATCGC
>DASYNW010000118.1:0-16773 GCA_036008325.1 Allostellaceae bacterium | reverse complement strand
ATGCGAACAACAGCTTCGCCCCGTGCTTGATGATGCCGCCGTGTTCCTGGGCCACTCCCGGCAGAAATCCCGGCACGTCGACCAAGGTTACGATCGGGATATTGAAGCAGTCGCAAAACCGCACGAAGCGCGCCGCCTTGCGGGCGCTGTCGATGTCGAGGCAGCCGGCCAGCACCATCGGCTGGTTGGCGACGATGCCGATCGTCGAGCCTTCGATTCGCGCGAAACCGATAATGATGTTGCCGGCGAAACTCGGCTGCAATTCAAAGAAATCGCCGTCGTCGACGGTCTTGAGGATCAATTCCTTGATGTCGTAGGGCCTGGTCGGGTTGGCCGGGACGAGCGTATCGAGCGAGGGCTCGACCCGGTCGCGCGGGTCGGCGCAAGGCCGCCTGGGCGGCGGCGCGCGGTTCGATTCTGGCAGGAAATCGATAAACCGGCGCAGCTCTATGAGCGCTTCCACATCGTTGTCAAAGGCGAGGTCGGCCACCCCCGAGCGCGTCGTATGGGTGACGGCACCACCCAATTCCTCCTGGCTCACAGTCTCGTGGGTGACGGTGCGCACCACCTCCGGCCCGGTCACGAACAGATATGAGGTGTCCTTGACCATGAAGATGAAATCGGTCATCGCCGGGGAGTAGACCGCACCTCCCGCACACGGGCCCATGATCATCGAGACCTGCGGCACCACACCCGAGGCCAAGACGTTGCGCTCGAACACCTCGGCATAGCCGGCAAGCGAGGCGACCCCGTCCTGGATGCGGGCACCCCCCGAATCGTTGAGGCCGATCACCGGCGCGCCGACATTCATTGCCTGGTCCATGATCTTGCAGATCTTTTCGGCGTGCGCCTCGCTCAATGAGCCGCCGAACACGGTAAAGTCCTGGCTGAAGACAAAGATCAGGCGGCCGTTGACCGTGCCGTAGCCGGTGACAACCCCATCGCCCGGAACCTTGAGCTGGTCGATGCCGAAATCGTGGCTCCGATGCTCGACGAACATGTCCCATTCCTCGAAGGAACCGGGGTCGAGCAGAATTTCGAGCCGCTCGCGCGCGGTCAGCTTGCCGCGATGGTGTTGCGCCTCGATGCGTCGGGCGCCGCCGCCGGCCCGCGCCGCAGCTCGCTTTGCCTCCAAGCGTTCGAGAATATTGTCCATCTCGCCTCGCGACCTTGCCCCGCGAGATAGCATCAACCGAGGCCGCGAGGCCAGAGCCGCGGCGCTTTCTGTTCCGCCGGCCTTGTCCGGCAGCGAGGATCGAGGGCACAATCTCGGCGATGGCGATCCGCCGACCCAAGAAGGACGAGGCAATGGCGCAGAGCGAGCTATACCAGAAGGGGGCGGCGATGCGGCGCCGGCTGATGGGCGAGGCGGCGGTCGAGCGCTCGGCTCGGGAGATCTACAGCGACCCGGTCATGAAGAAGTTTATCGACGTCGCCACCGAAACCGTGTTCGGCGCGTTGTGGACGCGGCCCGGCCTCGATCTGAAGACCCGGGCCTTGATCTGCGTCATTTCCGACGCGGCCACCGGGCGCGAGCCCGAGCTCGGTCTCCATCTGCGCATGGCCTTGCGCCAGGGTTGGACCGAAGAAGAGCTGACCGAGGCGCTGTTGCACTTGTCGGGCTATGTCGGGGTGCCGATCATCCGCGAATCGATGATGCTCGCGAGCAAGGTCTTTGCCCAATTCCGCGCCGAAAAGGCGGCCGAGAAGACGACGACAGCTTGAGCGGCTCGGCCAACAAATCGCCGCGTCATGGCCGGACTTGTTCCACGGCTGTCCGGTTCCGCGAATCCGGGCGGAGTGCAGCGCAACGCCTCTGCTCTCAGTCGTCGTCACCGGGCTCGTCCCGGTGATCCACGCCTCTCTTCGACCTCGACCGGGGCACGTTGATGGCCGGAACAAATCCGGCCATGACGGCTTTAGGGGGAACGAATATTTCGAATATCCGGAAACTTGTATGTGGACCAACTATGAGTAGTCGCGCGAGCCCGGTGATGACGAGCAGCACAAAGGCGGGCAAGCTTCGTCAGCAGAACGTCGCGGCGCCGAATGCATTCACCCGGCAGGAGTGGAGCGCCTACTACACCCGCAAGCGGATCGTGCAGCAATGGCTGCAAGTTCATTTTCTCGGCACGATCGATTGCCAGAAGGTGCTCGAGGTCGGGCCGGCCATGGGGTTGGTGACGAGCCTCCTGGTCAATATCGGCTACGAGGTGCACACCTTGGACCGGGCGCCGCGGGCCTTCGCCTATCCCGATGTCCCGCATCTCGAACGCGACATCTGCAAGCTGCGCAGCGAGGAGATCGCCGGCTACGACGCGATCATTTGTTGCGAGACCCTCGAGCATATCGATTGGCTGCAGGTCGGCTCGGTTCTCGCGGCGTTTCGCGCGAGCGGGGCCAAATACCTGATCGCCTCTGTCCCCTATATGGGCTTTCAGGTGGCGCTCGACCTTTATTTGAACCGGATCACGTTGCGGCAACATTTCTCGATGAAGAAGCTGCTCTGGCGCAAGCGCTTTGCCGCCGAGCCGCCGGGCGGGCATCAATGGGAAATCGGCTACCGGGGCTATTCGCTGCGCGCCTGGGAAGCCCGGCTCGCCGACAGCGGCTGGTCGATCGTCAAGCGCGACTTTACCGAACATTGCCGATCGGTGTTTCACCTGCTCGAAGCGCGGTGACGAACTAACTGCCGGCCGCGACCCGCAACAATGATCGGAACCGCGCTGCTGCCGCGAGGTCGTCGAAGAGGCCGCGGCGACGACGAGCCTGCTCCTCGTCCTCGCCCCAGGCGTCGATGTGAAAGCTCTCATCGAGCTCTGAGGCGGCAAAGGCAGCGGCCGCATCGATGCGATCCTCGCTCAGCGCCAAGGCGATGACTAGGGAGCCGCAGGCGCCGGTGGCGAGGTGCAGCGCCGCCAGCGTCCAATCATCGTGATCGGCGACCGCGGCGGCAAAGGCGCGCAGGCTCGTATCGGGCTGGCCGACCGGGATCACACCGACGGCGATTTCGAGCGGCGCATCGTAGCGCCGCACCGCCCAATCAATGAGCGGCTGCCACACCGCCTGCTGGCGCGCGGCCAGCTCCGGCGGATGCACCGTTCGATAGCAGACGAGATCGGTCGCGGCATAGTCGGCGATCTGCCGCACGACTTCCCGGCGCTGCGGCGCCACCCGGTCGATCGCGGTGCTGGCCAGCCGGGTCAGCGGCATGTCCGCCGGGCGGATCTCGGCCTGCTGCGCCTCCCACTCGGCGGCGATCGCCGCCGCCAGCGCTGCGGTCGGCACCACCAGTGCCAGCTTTGCCGGCGTCTTGATCGGTTTGCCGTCAAGGGCGACCGCGTGACCGGCCGCAGCGGAAATGGTGTCGACCTTGCGATAGAAGCGCTTCATTGCGGCAAATCCAGCCCGGCGAACGGGTCTTCGGCATCGTCGGGAAAGCCGAAAAACTCCCAGCTCTGCCGCATATGCGGCGGCAGCGGCGCGGTCACTCGCAATATTCCGCCCTGCGGATGCGGGATCGCGAGCGCGCGTGCGTGCAGGTGCAGCCGCCGTGAGCCGGGCGGCCCGTCGAGATGTGCTGCGGCCCCGCCATATTTGCCGTCGCCGAAGATCGGCGTGCCGATCGCGGCGCAATGTGCGCGCAGCTGGTGGGTGCGCCCGGTCACCGGCAGCAAAGCGAGCCAACTCGCCCGCTCGCCGACATGGTCGACCACCCGGTAATAGGTGATTGCGGGCTTGCCCTCGTCGGGATCGGCGCGCACCCTTTCCCGGCCCCTCCCCGACCCGTTGCGGCCCGGCCCTTTGGCGAGCGCCAGGCTGATCCGCCCCTGCGGCGGCTTGGGCAGGCCGACAACCAATGCCCAGTAGGTCTTGCGCGTGGTCTTGTCGCGGAACGCCCTCGTCAGGACCGCTGCTGCCGCGGCGCTGCGGGCGATGACCAGCACCCCGCTGGTATCCTTGTCGAGGCGATGGACGAGCTTCGGCCGTTCGGCATTGCCAAAGCGCAAGCCGTCCAAGAGGCCGTCGAGATGGCGCTCGGACTTGGTCCCGCCCTGCACCGCGAGCTCCGGCGGCTTGTTGAGGACGATGACTGCCTCGTCGCGGTGCAGCACCGCCCCTTGCAGCATCGCCTCGTCGGCCGGCAGCAGCCGGCGCGGCTTGATCGGGGCCGTGGGTGGCGCCGCATCGAGCGGCGGGATGCGGATCGCCTGGCCCGAGGCCAGTCGGTCGCCGGCCTTGGCGCGCTTGCCGTCGACCCGGATCTGCCCGGTGCGCAGCAGCTTTTCGAGCCGGCCATGGGCCAGCGCCGGGTAATGGCGCCTGAACCAGCGATCGAGGCGAAGCGGCCCATCTTCGCCGTCGACGGTTACGGTTTCGATGGTGCCGATCATGGCTGCGGTTCGGCCGCGCGCTCGCGCAGCTTTTCCCAGTAATCGAGGCGCTTTTTGACCTCGCGCTCGAAACCGCGTTCGCCCGGTCGGTAGAAGGCGCGGCGCTCGATGCCGTCCGGGAAGTAGTTCTGACCGGAGAAGGCGTCCTCGGTGGCGTGGTCGTAGACGTACCCCTTGCCGTAGCCGAGGTTGCGCATCAGCCGGGTCGGCGCGTTCAAAATGTGCAGCGGCGGCATCAGAGAGCCGGTCTCTCGCGCCATCTGCCGGGCCTCGCCGAAAGCGGTATAGGCGGCGTTCGATTTCGGCGCCGTCGCCAGATAAATCACGCATTGGGCGATCGCCAGCTCGCCCTCGGGCGAGCCCAGCCGGTCATAGGCGTCCCAGGCGGAAAGCGCCCGGATCACCGCTTGCGGGTCGGCGAGCCCGATATCCTCGACCGCGGCGCGGGTCAGGCGTCGCAGGATGTAGATCGGGTCTTCGCCGCCGGCCAGCATGCGCGCCAGCCAATAGAGTGCGGCGTCGGTATCCGAGCCGCGCAGCGATTTGTGCAGCGCGCTGATCAGGTTGTAATGGCCTTCCTGGGCCTTGTCATAGAGCGGGGCGCGCTGCTGCACCAGGCGCGCGAGCTCGCCCGGTCCGAGCGTCCCGTCGGCAGGCAACCGCGCGATCTCCTCGACGAGATTGAGCAGAAAGCGGCCGTCGCCGTCGGCCATCGCGCGCAATGCGGCGCGGGCGTCGTCGGAGAGCGGCAGCTTGTGCCCGAGCGCATCTTCGGCGCGGCGCAACAGGGTTTCGAGGTCGTCGTCGCCGAGCCGGCGCAGCACGAAGACCTGGGCGCGCGACAGCAACGCCCCGATCAGCTCGAAGGACGGGTTTTCGGTGGTGGCCCCGACCAGGATCACGGTGCCGTCCTCGACCACCGGCAGAAAGGCGTCCTGCTGGGCGCGGTTGAAGCGGTGGATCTCATCGACGAACAAGAGGGTGCCGAGGCCCATCTCGCGGCGTTTGCGCGCGGCATCGAACACCTTGCGCAGCTCGGCCACCCCGGAGAACACCGCCGACAACGGCTCGAAATGGAGATCGGTGCCGGTTGCCAACAGGCGCGCGATCGTGGTCTTGCCGCAGCCGGGCGGTCCCCACAGGATCATCGAGGACAGCTGGCGGCTGGCCACCATATGCCCGATCGGCCCTTCGGGTCCGAGCAGATGACCCTGCCCGACCACCTCGGCGAGGCTCTTCGGCCGCAGCCGGTCGGCCAGCGGGCGCGGCGCCTGGTTCTCGAATAGCGTGCTCATTGCCTAACCAAGCACCTCACAGTGCGACGCTCCGCGCCGAGCGGTCCCGTGCCCTGTGCTTCATGCGGCCTCGATGACGATGCTGATGCGCTTGCCGAGCACTCGAAGCGCCGCATCGAGCTGATTGATCCGGCTTTGGTGAAGCGGGTCGCGAAGCCGACGCACCGTCTTCTCATCCGTGCCCAGCTGCTGCGCCAAGGCGACGTTCGAGACCCCGGCCGCCAGCATGGCGTCGTGCAGCGCGAGCTTGGCCGCGACCAGCGCAGGCACGTAGGCGAGTGGGCGACCGTGCGCCGAGGATGGGGGCGGCGCCGGTTCGGCATTGTCCGTGTAGAACGAGAGAGCGGTGACGAGCGCATCCTCGGCCATCGCCCGTGCTTCGGCCTCGTTATCCCCTTGGGTAATCGCCTCAGGCACGTCCGGGAAGGTGACGGTGAAGCCTCCCTCGGGCTGCGGCAACAGCTCGTAGGGGTAGGCGTAGCACATTGCGATCATTCCGCGATCTCCTCAGGTTTCAACCCGAGTTGCTTCAAAATGCCGTTCAAAGTCCCGGTCTTCAGGTCTTTCGGATGCCTCCCGACGACCGAACGCCGGCCGCCGAGCACGACCTTCGTATGGTTCTTGCCCTCCGACATCTCGAAATCCAGGCCGCGCCTCGCCGCGAACCGCCGCAAGCGCCGCAAAAGCTCGGCCGGTTTCACTCACTTGATGTCGGACAGATTTGTCCGATTATCAAGAGCAGGCTGGGCGTGCACGCGGGCGAGAGAATTCGGGCGCGCATGCCGATGGCTCGCCGAAAGCCGCATCGAAGGACATGCGCAGCGCCGCGTCGAGATCGGCCATCGTCGCGGCGACGCCGAGAGCGGCGAGCGAGGTCACCCCGTGCCCGGAAATCACCGGGTCGATGCCGCACGGGATGATGCCGCGATAATGATCGAGATCGGGGTCGATGTTGATCGCCATGCCGTGATAGGTCACCCAGCGCCGCACCCGCACCCCGATCGCAGCGATCTTGGCCTCCCCGGCGCCATTCACGACCCAGATCCCGACCCGGCCCGCACGCCGCTCGCCCTGGACGCCAAAGCCGGCCAGCGCCCGGATCGCCCATTCTTCGAGATGATAGACGTAGCAATGGACATCCTCGCCGCGTCGGGCGAGATCGCGCATCACATAGGCGATGCGCTGCCCCGGCCCGTGATAGGTATAGCGGCCGCCGCGGCCGGTGCGGTGCACCGGCAGCCGCGCCGGTTCGAGCAGATCCTCGTCGCGGGCACTGGTGCCGGCGGTGTAGAGCGGCGGGTGCTCGAGCAGCCAGACGAACTCGGGCACCGTGCCGGCATGGATTGCCGCGACCCGGCTCTCCATCTCCGCGACGGCGGTCTGGTAAGGCACGGGTTCGGCGCTCGCCCGCCACTCGATCCCGTCGCCCCCGGTTGCGTGCTCCAGGCCCATGCTGCTTGATATGGGTGCGCAGATTTGCTAATCAGCCCGCCTCGCGGCGAGATGCGAGGCTCCTCCCCTGCCGTGCGGTCGTGGCGGAACTGGTAGACGCGCAGCGTTGAGGTCGCTGTGGGGGAAACTCCGTGGAAGTTCGAGTCTTCTCGACCGCACCAAGCCGCGCAGGTTATCCTTTCGGGAATAGGACCGTCGCGGGCGCGAACGCCGGTTTGATTTTGGGTTCCCCGGCGCCCATTTACGGGGTTCGTTTAGGACAAAGCAGATGAAGATCGTCAACTCGCTGAAATCACTGAAAAAGCGCGACAAGAACTGCCGCATCGTGCGGCGCAAGGGTCGCGTCTACGTGATCAACAAGACCAACCCGCGCTTCAAGGCGCGCCAGGGCTGAGGCAAGCCCGGCCGCGCGCGGCCCCGCCGACCGCCGGCGGACACACGCATGAAAATGCCGACGCCCGATGCCGCGGTGTTGCAGCGCCGGGCCGAGATCGTCGAGGCGTTGCGCCGGATCGTGCCCGGCGAGGGGGTCATCGTCTCCGAGCCCGAGCGGCGGGCGTATGAGAGCGATGGGTTGACCGCCTATCACCAATTGCCATTGGTGGTCGTGTTGCCATCGCGGGTCGAAGAGGTCGCGGCGGTGCTGCGCTATTGCCTGGAAATGGGCGTCAAGGTCGTGCCGCGCGGCGCCGGCACCTCGCTGTCGGGCGGGGCCTTGCCGCTGGCCGACGGCGTATTGCTCGGCATGGCCAAGTTCAACCGCATCCTCGATATCGATTACGACAATCGCTGTGTGGTGGCCCAGCCCGGCGTCACCAACCTGGCGCTGACCCACGCGGTCGAGGACGCCGGGTTCTATTACGCGCCCGACCCGTCGAGCCAGATCGCCTGCACCATCGGCGGCAATGTCGCCGAGAATTCGGGCGGCGTGCATTGCCTCAAATACGGGCTCACCACCAACAACATCCTCGGCGTCGAGCTGGTGCTGATCGATGGCGAGATCGTCCGTCTCGGCGGCAGGCATTTCGATGCCGAGGGCTATGATCTCCTGGGCGTGGTGACCGGATCCGAGGGGCTCTTGGGCGTCGTCACCGAGGTGACCGTGCGCATCCTGCCCAAACCCTTGGCGGCGCGCGCGCTGCTGATCGGGTTCGCCACCATCGAGGATGCCGGCCATTGCGTCGCCGCGGTGATCGCCGCCGGCATCATTCCGGGCGGGATGGAGATGATGGACCGGCCGGCGATCCATGCCGCCGAGGCCTTTGTCAAGGCCGGCTATCCGCTCGACGTCGAAGCCTTGCTGATCGTCGAGCTCGACGGTGCTGTGGCGGAAATCGACCATCTGATCGCCAAGGTCGAGGCCATCGCCCGCGATCACCGCGCCGCCTCGATCCGGACCAGTGGCAACGACGCCGAGCGGCTCGCCTTCTGGTCGGGCCGCAAGGCTGCGTTTCCGGCGGTCGGGCGGATCGCGCCCGATTATTTCTGCATGGACGGCACCATCCCGCGCGGCCGGTTGGCGCAGGTGCTGAGCGGCATCGGCGCGCTCTCGCGGCGCCATGGGCTCGGCGTCGCCAACGTGTTTCACGCCGGCGACGGCAACCTTCACCCGCTCATCCTCTACGACGCCAACCAGCCGGGCGAGACCGAGCGCGCCGAGGCGTTCGGCTCGGACATCCTGCGGCTGTGCGTCGAGGTCGGCGGCGTCCTGACCGGCGAGCACGGGGTCGGCGTCGAAAAACGCGATCTGATGGGCACTATGTTCAACGAAACCGATCTGGCCCACCAGCAGCGGGTCAAATGCGCGTTCGATCCGGACGGTCTGCTGAACCCTGGCAAGGTGTTTCCGCAATTGCATCGCTGCGCCGAGCTCGGCCGCCTCCACATCCATGCCGGCCGGCTGCCGTTCCCCGACCTGCCGCGGTTCTGACCACCCCGTCATTGCGAGGTGCTGCCCGGCGGGCGGCAATCCGAGCGTAGCTGTCATTGCGAGGAGCCGCAGGCGACGCGGCAATCTCGATCGGGACGCATCGGGTAGGGTCCGCGAGATTGCCTCGCTGCGCCCGCGATGACATCGTGGCGGCGGAATGACTGAGCTTTCTCCGAGTAATCTCGATGAATTGAGCGAAGCCATCGGCGAGGCGCTGGCCGCCGGGGAGTCGGTCGAGCTCGTCGGGGGCGGCAGCAAGCGCGGGCTCGGCCGGCCGCTGCAGGTACCGCGCATCCTGGATCTGTCGCGGCTCGCCGGAATTCGCGATTACCAGCCGGCCGAGCTGGTGCTGACCGCCGCGGCGGCGACCCCGCTCGCCGAGATCGCGGCCACACTCGCTCCGGCCCGTCAGATGCTGGCCTTTGAGCCGCCCGATTGGCGGAGGTTGCTGGGCGGCGACGGCGAGCCGACCTTGGGCGGCGCGCTCGCCTGCAATCTGTCGGGGCCGCGGCGGATCAAGGCCGGGGCGGCGCGCGACCATTTCCTCGGCTTTCGCGGCGTCAGCGGCCGCGGCGAGGTGTTCAAATCGGGCGGCAAGGTGGTCAAGAACGTGACCGGCTACGATCTCTCGAAACTGCTGGCCGGCTCCTATGGGACGCTCGCCGCGCTCGAGGAAGTGACGGTCAAGGTAATGCCGCGGCCGGAGCACACCGAGACCGTCGTGCTGTGCGGCCTCAATCCGTCGGCTGCGGCGGCGGTGATGAGCCGGGCGCTGAACTCGCCGTACGAGGTCTCGGGCGCCGCCTACCTGCCGGCCGGCGCCAGCATCCGATCGGCCGGGCTGACCGATGTCTCCGGCATCGCCGCCTTTCGCCTCGAAGGGCCGGCGCCCTCGGTCGGCTTCCGGCGCGAGCGGCTGCTGGCCGAGCTCGCCGCCGATCGCGAGCGGGCCGTGCTCGATGACGACGCCTCGACCACATTGTGGCGGGCGATCCGCGATGTCGAGCCGCTCGCCGAACACGCCGATCGCGTGGTATGGCGGATTTCGGTGGCGCCGGCTCGCGGCGCGGCACTCGGCGAGGCGATCGCCCGCGCCGCCGAAGCGGCGTGGTTTGCCGATTGGGGCGGCGGCCTCCTATGGGTGGCGGTCGCCTTGAGCAACGAGCCGGCCGAGGATGGCGGCGCGGGATTGATCCGGGCGGCGATCCGCGGGAGCGACGGGCATGGCGGCGGCCACGCCACATTGATCAAAGCCCCGGCGGCATTGCGCCGCGCGGTCCCGGTGTTCGAGCCGCAGCCCCCGGCATTGGCGGCGCTCTCGGCGCGGGTAAAGGAGAGCTTCGACCCGCGCCATATCCTCAACCCCGGCCGCATGGTCGAGGGGAGCTGAGGCCGTGCGCACCGATTTTTCGCCCGAGCAACTGGCCGATCCCGATACGGCGCAATCGGAAAAGGTGTTGCGCACCTGCACCCATTGCGGGTTCTGCACGGCGACCTGCCCGACCTATCTGCTGCTCGGCGACGAACTCGACGGGCCGCGTGGGCGCATCTACCTGATCAAGGACATGCTGGCCGGCGCCGGCCCGCCCGCCGCCGACACGGTCAAGCACATCGACCGCTGCCTCTCCTGTCTCGCCTGCATGACGACCTGCCCGTCGGGGGTCAACTACATGCACCTCGTCGATCACGCGCGGCGCTGGATCGAGGAGAAATACCGCCGGCCCTGGGCCGAGCGGGCCTTGCGCCGGCTGCTGGGCCTGGTGGTGACCCGGCCGTCGCGGTTCCGCATCGCCCTGCGCCTCGCCATTCTCGCCCGGCCGTTCGCGCGATTTCTGCCGGCGCGGCTGATGCCGTTGCTGACGATGGCCCCGGCCTCGGTCCCGGCCGCATCGCCGGCCGATCGCGCGGGCGTCTACCCGGCGCAAGGCGAGCGGCGGATGCGCGCGGCGTTACTCGCCGGCTGCGCCCAGCGCGTGCTCGCCCCCGAGATCAACGAGGCGACGATCCGGCTTCTGACCCGCCACGGCTGCGAGGTCGTCGTGGCGCCGGGCAGCGGCTGCTGCGGCTCGCTCACCCATCACCTGGGGCAGGAGGCGGCGGCGCTCGCCTTTGCCCGCGCCGATATCGACGCCTGGGAGCGCGAACGCGCGGCCGGCGGCCTCGACGCGATTGCGATCAACGCCTCGGGCTGCGGCACCACTATCAAGGATTATGGCTTCATGCTGCGCGAGGACCCGGTCTATGCCGACAAGGCGGCGCGGATCGCCGGCCTCGCCCGCGACGTCACCGAAATCATCGAGACGCTCGGGTTGGGCGCGCCGGCGCCCGAGGTCGCGGCCAGGCGCCTACGGGTTGCCTATCATTCGGCCTGCTCGATGCAGCACGGCCAGCGCATCGACGCCGGGCCGAAGGCGTTGCTCGCGGGCGCCGGGTTCGAGGTGGTCGACGTGCCCGAAGGACACATCTGCTGTGGCTCGGCCGGCACCTACAACCTGCTGCAGCCGGAACTCGCCGGCAAGCTGCGCCTGCGCAAGCTCGCCAACATCGCCCGAACCCGGCCCGATCTCGTCGCCACCGGCAATATCGGCTGCATCACCCAGCTGGCGCCGGGTGCTGCGGCGCCGGTCGTGCACACGGTCGAGCTGCTCGACTGGGCGACCGGCGGCCCGATACCGCGGGCGCTCGCCGCGGTCAGCGCGGGTGCCGCCGGGCAATGGCGGGGATCAGCAAGGACAGCGCGAGTGCCGCCGAACCGATCAGGGTCGGCCCCAGCCATCCGCTAGCGCCAAGCATGACCTGCTCCCCGGCGGCGCCGAATTCGACGTAGGCGACGGTCATCGGCAACTGGCCGAGCAGCGAGCCCAACGCATAGCCGGCGAGCGGCAGCCGGGTCAGCCCGAGCCCGTAATTGGCCAAGCTGTGCGGCATGACCGGGATCAGCCGCAGCCCGGCGACGGCGCGCCAGCCACCCCGCTCGACCCGATCGAGGATCGGCCGGATCATCGGGTGGCGGGAGAGGTCGACGAGCCCGGCATTGAGATAGCGGGCGACGAGAAACCCGGCCATTGCGCCGGCGACGCTGCCGATCGCGGCCCAGACGATGCCCCAGCCGACGCCGAACAGCAGCCCGGCCGCGATCGCCAGCACGGTGCGCGGCACGAAGAGCAGGCTGCCGGCTATATGGGCGGCGAGAAACACCAGCGGCGCCAATGGGTAGCGGCCGATCTCAGCGCCAAGCGCGGCCGGCCCGAACGCGGCGCGCCAGCGCCAGGCGATGGCAGCCCCAAGCAGCAGCAGCGCCAGCAGCAGCAGCCGGGCCGAACCGCGCAACCAAGCCGCAGGGAGGTCGCGCAGCGTGCGCCCGGCAATCACCGCAGCGCCGGTGCTGCGGGCGAATTCGCGGCGCACGCCGCCTGCGGCGCCGTCTGGGGCGCCGATTGGAGGGACGGCTCGGCCACGAGCTGCGGACGCGTGGCGCGCCGCTGCAGCCACATGACGCCCACGAGATCGACGATCCCGACGCCAAGGCGATCGAGCACGCCGTACTTGGAGATACCGCCTTGGCGCGGCCGATGATTGACCGGCACCGAAAGCACCTCGCCGCCGCTGCGCAAGACCAGTGCGGGAAGAAAACGATGCATGTGGTCGAACTCCGGCAGATCGAGAAACAACGCGCGCGAAAACAGCTTCAGCCCGCAGCCGGTGTCCGGGGTGTCATCGCCGAGAAGGCGGCGGCGGATCCGGTTGGCGATGCGCGAGGCGGCCCGCTTCGACCAGGTGTCCTGCCGGCTGCGGCGGTGGCCGGTGACCAGAAGCGGCGAGGTCGACGGCGCCGCCCGGGCCAGATCCCACAGCCCCGGAATATCGGCCGGATCGTTCTGGCCGTCGCCGTCGATGGTGGCGACCCAGAGGGCGCGCGCCGCCTTGACGCCAGTGCGAACCGCCGCACTCTGCCCGCAGCTGCGCCGATGGCGCAGCAGGCGCAGCCCCGGCGTTTGCACCATCAGTCGCTGGATCTCGGCGGCGGTCGCATCGGTGCTGCCGTCATCGACATAGACGATTTCATAAGCGCACAGCCCGTCGAGGGCGGCGCGGATCTCGGCGACGAGGGGTGCGACGTTTTCTGCCTCGTTGCGTACGGGGATGACAACGGAAAGATCCATGACGATGGTGCTGCCGAGCGGGGTGCTGCCGAGCGGGTGCCGACCGGGTGCGCAAAAGCGCGGACTGGCTGTCACAACGGGCGGCGCATGTAGCATGTTCCGCAGCCGCCGACAAATCGCACCCGCGGGAGGTAGTGGGAGAACCGTTCGTGCCTGACGAGATCAACACCCCGCCGCCGGCGCCGGGCCTCGCCGCAACTGCAGCGGCGCGTCCGGCACTGCCGCCGCCGTTGGGATGGCGTTTCGGCGCCTCCCACTATGGGCTGATCCGGATGTCGCTGCTCGCCTTCATTGTCGGCGCGGTCACCGGGCTCGGCGCATTCATCTTTCGCGAGCTGATCGGGCTCGTGCACAATCTGTTTTTTCTAAAGACTTTCGCGTTCGCCTACGATTCGAGCCTGTTCACCCCGTCCAACCCGTGGGGAGCGCTGGTCATACTCGTGCCGGTGGTCGGCGCCGTCGGGGTCACCTTCATCGTTTCGACATTCGCGCCCGAGGCTAAAGGCCATGGCGTCCCCGAGGTAATGGATGCGATCTATTACCAGGGCGGGGTGATCCGGCCGGTCGTCGCCGTCGCCAAGTCGCTCGCCTCGGCCTTGGCGATCGGCAGCGGTGCGGCGGTCGGGCGCGAGGGGCCGATCATCCAGATCGGCTCCGCCCTCGGCTCGACCCTGGGCCAGCTGATCCGGATGAGCCCGGGCCAGCGCATCACCCTCGTTGCCGCCGGCGCCGGCGCCGGGATCGCGGCAACCTTCAACACCCCGATCGGCGGGGTCTTGTTCGCGATCGAGCTGATGCTACCCGAGGTCAGCGTCAACACCTTCCTGCCGGTCGCGGTCGCGACCGGGACGGCGACGTTCATCGGCCGCCTGTTCTTCGGCCCGCAACCGGCTTTTCATGTGCCGACGATCGTGCCATTGCCCGGCGCTCCGGCCGCCGGCGCCGTGATCCTGCTGCTCTATATTTTGCTCGGCTTCTCTTGCGGAGTGGCCGCCGCCGGCTTTATCCGCAGCCTGCATCTGGTCGAGGATCTGTTCGAGCGCATCCCTGGCGCCTACCTGCGCCACGCCTTCGGCATGCTGCTGGTCGGCGTGCTGATCTTCGCGCTCTATCGCACATTTGGGCATTACTTCGTCGAAGGCGTTGGCTACGCGACGATCCAGGCGATCCTGACCGGCCACCTGACGATGGTCGGGCTGCTGGCACTGCTGTTCCTGTGCAAGCTGGCGGCGACCTCGGTCAGCCTCGGCTCGGGCTCCTCGGGCGGGATCTTCTCGCCGTCCCTGTTCATGGGCGCGACCTTGGGTGCGGCCTTTGCCGGGCTGATCTCGATCCTCTTGCCCGGGGTCCCGGTCAATCTCCCGGCCTTTGCCATGGTCGGCATGGGCGCCATGGTCGGCAGCGGCACCGGGGCGGCGATGACCGCGGTGACGATGATTTTCGAGATGACGCGCGACTACGACATCGTGCTGCCGATGATCCTCGCGGTCGCTGCGGCGCTCGGCATCCGCCGGCTGTTGTCGCGCGAAAACATTTACACGCTCAAGCTGGTCCGGCGCGGACACCCGATCCCCAAGGCTCTTCACGCCAATATGTTTCTGGTGCGGCGGGCGAGCGAGGTGATGGACCGGAATTTCCTGACCGCGCCCGCTGATCTCGGTCTCGGCGCGTTTCTGCGCCAGCCCGGCCATGGCGGCGCGATGCTGCATGTGCTGATCACCCGCGGCGAGCGCATTGCCGGCGTGCTGCGCATCAACACCGGGCTGCGGCAAGGGCTGGCCGCGGCGGTCGAAACCGGGGTCACCCTGGGCGATGTCGCGCGGCGCGATTTCACGCTCGTCAGAGAGGATGACGTCGCCTTCGACATCATCCAGCGGCTGTGGCGCAGAAAGGCGGTGATGGCGATCGTGATCCGCCGCGATGGGCGCCGCGACGGACGCCACCGGCATGCGCCCAGGCCCGGCGATGTGTTGGGGCTGATCACCAAGGAGCATGTGGCCGATGCGGTGGCCGCCAGCGTCCAGGTCTATCCGCAGTGAACGGATCGGGCGGCCCGGCCGGAGCGCAGGGCTCGCTGCCGTGAAGATGCTCAGCGCTCGACCCAGGCGATGCGCAGCACATTGGTGGCGCCGGGGGTGCCGAACGGAACCCCGGCGGTAACCACCACGCGCTGGCCGGCCTGGGCAATTTCCTCGCGATGGGCTATCCGGACCGCCTTTTGCACCATATCGGCAAAGCTCTTGACGTCGCTGGTATGAACGCAATGCGCCCCCCACAGCACGGCGAGCCGCCGGGCGGTGCCGAGGTTCGAGGTCAGCACCAGGATCGGCACTCCCGGCCGCTCGCGCGCGGCGCGCAGCGCGGTCGCCCCCGAGGTCGTATAGGATACGATCGCGGCGGCCCCGACCGTGCCGGCGACCTGGCAGGCGGCGGCGCTGATCGCGTCCGGCGCGGTATGCTCGTGCTCGATCCGGGTGCTCTCCAGCATCGGGAAATAGAGCGGGTCCCGCTGCACCCGGCAGGCGATGCGGTTCATCATCGCCACCGATTCGATCGGATATCGTCCGGCAGCGGTCTCGGCCGACAGCATGACCGCATCGGCGCCCTCATAGACGGCGGTGGCCACGTCGGAGGCTTCGGCGCGGGTCGGGGTCGGCGAGGCAATCATCGATTCGAGCATTTGCGTCGCGACGATGACCGGTTTGCCGGCGAGCCGGCAGGCGTGGACCACCTGCTTTTGCACGCTCGGCACATCCTCCGGCGGCATCTCGACGCCGAGATCGCCGCGTGCCACCATCAGCCCGTCGGCAAGCTCGATGATTTCGGCGAGCCGCTCGATCGCCGCCGGTTTTTCGAGCTTGACCATGACCCCGGCGCGGCCGGCGACGAGCTTGCGGCCCTCGGCCACATCGTCGGGGCGCTGAACAAAGGAGAAGGCGATCCAATCGGCGCCATGATCGAGAGCGAAGGCGAGATCGGCGCGATCCTTCTCGGTGATCGCCGACAACGGCAACACCGCGTTGGGCACGTTGACCCCCTTGCGGTCGGAGAGCGGGCCGCCGACCCGGCACAGGGTCTCGGCAAAACCGGGGCCGCAGCTCTCGGTCTCGAGTCGCACCTTGCCGTCGTCGAGCAGCAGGTCGGTGCCCGGCTGCAAGGCCGCGAAGATCTCGGGATGGGGGAGCGGCGCACGCGCCTGGTCGCCGGGGCGCGGATCGAGGTCGAGGCGCAGACGGGCGCCGGCGGCCAGCTCGATCCGGCCGGTCTCGAAGGTGCCCAGACGCAGCTTTGGCCCTTGCAGATCGGCGAGAATGGCGATCGGCCGCCCGCTCGCGTGCTCGACCCGCCGGATCGCCTCGAAGCGCGCCAGGTGCTCCTGATGCGTGCCGTGACTGAAGTTGAGCCGGAAGACATCGACGCCGGCCTCGAACAGCGCGCGAATCTGCTCTGGCGTCGAGCTCGACGGGCCGAGAGTCGCGACGATCTTGGCGCTGCGCCGCCGCATCAACTATCTCCTCCGCAACAGAGCGGCCTCAGCC
>DASYNW010000117.1:0-2273 GCA_036008325.1 Allostellaceae bacterium | reverse complement strand
GGAGCATGCGGTTCGACACGGGCTGCGGCGGGTCGTTTACGTGATCCCCTTCACCTCGATCATCGAGCAGACCGCCGAGGTGTTTCGGGGGGCGCTGAACACCAGCGGCGATGTTCTAGAGCACCACGCCAGTTTTGACTGGGAGCGCGCCACCGAGGCGCGGCGGGACGATGGCGAGGGGCCGGACGGCCTGGCGAAATTGCGCCGCGCAGCGGAGAACTGGGACGTGCCGATCGTCGTCACCACCGCGGTGCAGTTTTTCGAGAGCCTCTTCGCCGCGCGCCCCTCGCGCTGCCGCAAGCTGCACAATTTGGCCGGCAGCGTCATCGTCCTCGACGAGGCGCAGACCTTGCCGATCGCGCTGCTGCGCCCGTGCATGGCGGCGCTCCGGGAACTGACGACCAACTACAACGCCAGCGCCGTTTTGTGCACCGCCACCCAACCGGCATTGCGGCAGCGGGATGGGTTTAAGAACGGCTTCCCGATCGACGATACCCGCGAGCTAGCGCCCGAACCGAAAGAGCTTTACGCGCGCCTAAAGCGGGTAAAAGTCGAGCATCTGCCGGGTCCGGTCGCCGACGAGACTATCGCGGCACGCTTTGCCGAGCGACCGCAGATGCTGTGCATCCTCAACAGCCGCGCCCATGCCCTCGCGTTGTTCGAGGCGATCCGCGAACTGCACGGCGCCGCCCATCTGACGACGCTGATGTGTCCGCGTCACCGCCGCATCGAGTTGGCGAAACTGCGCGAGCGTCTGAAACGGAAAGCGCCGGTGCGGCTGGTTTCGACGTCGCTGATCGAAGCCGGCGTAGATATCGATTTTCCCGAGGTCTGGCGCGCGGCTGCCGGACTGGATTCGATCGCCCAAGCTGCCGGCCGGTGCAATCGCGAAGGCCGGCTGGTGCTCGGCCGCGTCGTAGTGTTCGAGCCCGCCGAAGCCAAGCCGCCGGCAGCGCTGGAAGCGTTCTGGCAGGCGGCCCGTCCGGTGCTGCGCCGTCATGACGATCCGCTGACGCTCGATGCGATATCCGATTATTTTCGTGAGCTCTACTGGCAGAAGGGCGATGCAGCATTTGACACGGCCCGCGTCGATGGCCGCCCGGGAATTCTCCCCGCGATCGCCGAACGGGCCCCTGATGCCCGCTTTCCATTCGCAAGCATCGCCGCCGCGTTTCGAATGATCGACGACATCATGGAGCCAGTCGTGGTCCCTTGGCGCTTCGATGCCGAAGACCACGATGCCGAGACGGTGGTGAGCCGGATTGCGGCGATGGATCGTCCGCTCGCCCGCGACCTGCGCCAGCTGCAGCAGTACACGGTCCCGATCCCGCCAAGAGCGCGCAACGCGTGGCTCGCCGCCGGCGTGCTGCGGCCAGTCCACCCCGCGCTCGGCGAAGCCTTGCTGCGCTTCGACAACCTCGACTACTACGATCCGCAAACCGGCGTCCAACTCGATCCGGGCTTCCGGTCGCCAGAGGCGAACATTATCGCGTAAGCAAGCTACCGCGCTCGTTGCAATTCCGCAGCGCTCGTTCTAATATAGGTTGAGCAGGTGAGGACAAGGTGATGGCCTACGGCGTGCAGCTGCACGTATGGGGGGAGCGCGCCTGCTTTACGCGGCCTGAGATGAAGGTCGAGCGCGTCTCCTATGACGTGATGACCCCCTCTGCGGCGCGCGGCATCCTGGAGGCCGTCCACTGGAAGCCGGCGATCGCCTTTGTTGTCGATCGAATCCACGTGCTGAAGCCGATCCGGTTCCAGTCGTTCCGCCGCAACGAGGTCGGGGCAAAGATCAGCAGCACCACCGCCGAACGGGCCATGCGGGCGGGTTCGACCGCCGGCCTGGGCCTCGTGGTGGAGGATAATCGCCAGCAACGCGCCGCGACCCTGCTGGTCGATGTCGCCTATATCATTGAAGCGCATTTCGAGCTGACAGCGCGCGCCGGCTCCGACGACACCCCGGCCAAGCATATCAGCATGTTCAACCGCCGCGCCGCAAGTGGCCAGTGTTTTCACCGCCCGTGCCTCGGCACCCGCGAGTTTCCGGCCGATTTTACGCTGATCGACCAGGGCGCGCCGCTCCCCGAGAGCAAGTTGTCGCCCGACCAGCGCGACCGCGACCTCGGTTGGATGCTGCACGACATCGACTTCGCAAACGGCAATACCTCGCGGTTTTTCCGGGCACGGCTCGTCGACGGGGTGCTCGACATCGAGCGCTGCCTGTCCGAAGGCACCGCTACATGACCGTTCTCCAGGCGCTCTACCGCTACTAC
>DASYNW010000116.1:0-2681 GCA_036008325.1 Allostellaceae bacterium | reverse complement strand
GGTATCGGCGACGATAAAGGCCCGCCTGGGGGTGGCAAAAAAGCGATAGGCGACATCGATCGTGATCCGTTGCTGGCGCTCGTCTTCGAGCCCGTCGAGCAGCAAGGAAAAGTCGATCGCCTCGCCGGTGGTGCCGAACCGGCGCGACTCGCGCTCGAGCGCCTCGAGCTGGTCGTCGAAGATCAGCGCGCAATCGTGCAGCAGCCGTCCGATCAGGGTCGACTTGCCATCGTCGACCGAGCCGCAGGTCAGAAAGCGCAACAGATCCCGATCGTGCGGCATGGCCGGGAGGTCGCCCGAATCCGGCATCAGAAATAGCCCTCGCGCTTTTTGCGCTCCATCGCCGCCTCTTCGTCGCCGTCGATCAGCCGGCCCTGGCGTTCTGAGCGGCGGGTGTCGCGCAATTCGGCGAGGATTTCGCAGGGCGTCGCCGCCGCCGATTCGATCGCCCCGGTCAAGGGATAGCAGCCGAGCGTGCGAAACCGCACGCGGAGCCGTTGCGGCTCCTCACCCGGATTCAGCGGCAGGCGGTCATCGTCGACCATGATCCACGCGCCGCTTCGCGCGACCACCGGCCGCGATGCCGCGAAATAGAGCGGCACCACCGGGATCGCTTCGGCGGCGATGTATTCCCACACATCGTGCTCGGTCCAGTTCGACAGCGGAAAAACCCGCATCGTCTGGCCTTCGCCGAGGCGCGTGTTGTAGAGCCGCCACAGCTCGGGGCGCTGGTTCTTCGGGTTCCAATCGTGGCTGGCGCCGCGCAGCGAGAAGACGCGTTCCTTGGCCCGGCTCTTTTCCTCGTCGCGCCGCGCGCCGCCAAGGGCCGCATCGAAGCCGTGAAGGTCGAGCGCCTGCTTCAGCGCCGCGGTCTTCATCACCGCGGTGTGCAGCGCCGATCCCGAGCCGATCGGGTCGATGCCGCGCCGCACCCCCTCGGCGTTGGTGTGGACGATCAGCTCGAGGCCGAGGCGGCGCGCGGTCGCGTCGCGAAATAGGATCATCTCGCGGAACTTCCACAAGGTGTCGATGTGCAGCAGCGGAAACGGCGGCTTGCCCGGAAAGAACGCCTTGCGCGCCAGATGCAGCATCACACTCGAATCCTTGCCGATCGAATAGAGCATGACCGGCTTGCGAAACTCGGCGGCGACCTCGCGCATGATCGCGATCGCCTCGGCTTCGAGGCGGCGCAGATGCGCGGCGCTGCGCCGCAGCGGCGGGGACGGTTCGGCAACAGGGGACACGGGCTCTTCTTTCGCGGAGCTGACGGCGGATATCCCCGTTAACCGCGGGTGCGGCCCCTGTCAACTTCCCGGACGGCAGGCGCTGCGCCGGCCGGGTCGCCCAAACCGCGGGACCGATCCGGTTCGCTCTGCCCGGTTCGCCGCTTCGGCTCCGGCGCTCTGCCGGCGGTCAATGCAGCTTCGGCGCCTTGAGAAACCTGGTGCGGTCGGCGGACAGCACGCGAACCGTCAAGGTTTCGCCGTCGCGCGCCACTTGCAGCTGGACCTCGCTGCCGGCCGGGCCGCCGGCCCACACCTTGCGCCAGAAACCGGCGAGGCTCGCCACCGGGTCCTCGCGCACCGCCAGGATGCGGTCGCCGGGCCGCAGCCCGGCTTTGTTGGCCGGCCCCTGCTCGGCCATGCCGGCGACGACGATCGCGTCCTCGACTTCGGCGGCGTAGAGGCCGAGCCACGGGCGCACCGGCCGGTTCGGGCGGCCGTAGGTCAGCATGTCGTCGAGGATCGGCGGCAACAGGTCGATCGGCACCACCATATTCACGTCGCGGCGCAATTCGCGGCCGCTCGAATGCTGGACATGCAGCGAACCGATGCCGATCAGCCGGCCGTCGGCGCCGATCAGCGCCGCCCCGCCCCAAAACGGGTGCGCCGGCGCCGTAAAGATCGCATGGTCGAGCACGTATTCCCAATAGCCGGCGAATTCCTGGCGGGCGACGACCCGCGCCGAGATGGCGTGGCGGCGGCCGCCCTCGGCGGCCATGATGGCGCGGTCGCCGGCCCCGACGCGCATGCCGACGCCCAGTTCGAGCGGCGCCGTGTTCAAGCTGCCGAGCGCCTGGACCAGACCGAAGCCGGTCTCTGAATCATAGGCCAAAACATGCCCCGGCACCGCCCCGCCCGCAGCGGTGGTCAGCCAGATCGTCTCGGCTTCGGTGACCAGATAGCCGATCGTCAGCACCAGCCCATCGCGGCGGATCAACACGCCGCTGCCGGCCCGCTCGGTGCCGAGCGTGCCGGCGGTAAACGCGTCCTCCGGTATCTGCGCCCGCACGCCGAGCACGGCGCCGAGCGCCTGGTCGAGGTCAAAGCTGCACTCGCCGGGCTTTGGCTGGATCTCGCCCGGGATTTCCCAATCTAGGTTTCGCGGCATCGCAACAGCTCTTCAGTGGCGTCCGGTCCGATCATAACCCGCAAAGAGTGCGCCTGGCGCGCGCCATTGTCAAAACCGCCGCCATTGCCGCCGCCCCCGCGGTTCCACCGACCGCATTGGCGCCGGCCGGCTGCTTGACAAGCCGCGGTGCGCCGGCTATCTAGGCAGCACTCTCGCCCGGAGAGTGCTAATTGTGAAATCGGATCGGGGTCAAGGAGGATTTGATGAAATTTCGTCCGCTGCACGACCGTGTGGTGATACGGCGCGTCGAGGAAGAGGAAAAGAGCAAG
>DASYNW010000115.1:0-14243 GCA_036008325.1 Allostellaceae bacterium | reverse complement strand
ACTCGTGGCGCTGGATCTTCTTTATCAACGTGCCGGTCGGTCTGCTGGCGCTCGCCGGATGTTATTTTCTGCTTCGGGAGCCAGACTATCTGATCACGCAACGCCTGGAGCTGAAGAAGAAGCCGTTCCATTTTGACTCGGTCGGTTTGTCGCTGCTGGTCATCGTGATGGTCTGCTGGGAAGTGATGCTCAGCAAGGGCCAGGAGTGGGACTGGCTGGGCGATCCGTTCTGGCGCATCCAGACGCTCGCCATTTGCTTCATCGCGGGTTTGGCGGCGCTGGTCTTTTGGGAGTTGCGGCACCGCAACCCGGTGGTCAATTTCCGGCCGTTGCGCGAACGCAACTTCGCGGCCTGCTGCATCATCATCTTTTGCGCTTACCTTGCGCTCTTTGCGGCCACCAAGTCGTTGCTCGGTCTGCTGCAATCCCTGTTTGGTTACGATGCACTGAGCACCGGACTGGTCATGTCGCCGAGTGGCATCTTTGCGGTCATAGCGATGCCTATTGTCGGGCGCCTGATCGGCCTGAGAATGGATGCTCGCTGGCTGATCGGCGCGGGCCTGCTGCTCATGACCACCGGGAATTATTGGATGTCCCAAATGAACCTGGACATCAGCCCAGGGCAGGCCGTCTGGCCTCGCGTTCTCGTGGTTTTGGGCTTGTCGGTATGTTTTGCGCCTGCAAACGTCGCGGCCTACCTCTATACGCCGTTGGAATTGCGCGGGGCGGCGGTCGGCTTGTTGAGCCTTCTGCGCAATGAGGGAGGCAGTGTCGGGGTGTCGTTGTCTCAAACCTTCCAAGAGCGGCGTGATCAATTCCACACGCTGCGACTTGGCGAGTATCTCGACCCCTTAAACGCGGCCACCAGATCCTTCCTCGCGCAGGCTCAGTCGCTCTTCCTACAGCAAACCGCGGATCCGGCCGCGTTGCAGCAACTGGCGTGGCAGCAACTCGAGAACCTGCGCCAGCAGCAGGCATCTGCGCTTGCCTATTTCGATATCTTTTGGATGATCGCCGTGCTGACGTTTGCGGTCGCGTTTCTGGTATTGGTTATGAAACGTTCGGTGGCGGAGAGCGGCGGTCACGCGGCCCCGAGTGAATGACTGCGGTTTGGTAGGACCGACTGCGCCGGCAGCGGCGCCTGACAGCGACCGCGACGACAACCAATCGCCGGCCGCGAAGTACCTCAATGATGGCGATAATTACCCATCATCCCGATTGACGACCGCGACCGCGGTCACGACCATGACAACCGGTGAGCGCGTGATCCACCCTCCGGCGGTGTCAGATGACGGCCTTGGCGAGGGCAACCCTTAGAGGCACAGTGGATTCCCCGCTAGCTTGGCACGTTTATGATTCGCTCAAGGTGTCGGAATCTGTGTCCCAATAATGCACTAGCGCCCTCCTGCCCCATTTGGAAGGCCTGTTCCAGGCCGGCGCATGGTACGACGGCTCGCCATCGACGGCGATGGTCAAGGAGATTTGATATGGAAGACCGAGAGATTCGAGCGGCTCTGGATCGCCACTGGGCCGCCTCCGATGCGAACGACTTCGAGGCGGAGCACCAGATTTACCGAGAGGACGCGGTGCTCGAATATCCGCAATCGGGCGAGCGCATCCGCGGGCGGACGAAGATTCAGTCGTCTCGCGCCGCGCAGCCGAACCGGAAACGCTTCACAGTGCGGCGGATAATCGGCGCGGGCGACATCTGGGTCACTGAGTATGTCCTAACCTATGACGAGCGGCCGTCCTACACCGTGAGCATCATGGAGTTCCACGATGGGAGGGTCGCGCGCGAGACCCAGTATTTCGGCGATCCGTTCGAGCCCGGGCCTTCGCGCGCGCAATGGGTCGAGCGGATGCCCTGAAACCTGGCCGCCGTAAGGATGGCCATCTGCCGCTCGCTCGCTCGGAGCTGCCGATCGATACGGTCTCTCTCGCCCGCTATCTCATCGGCAAGGTATTGGTGCGGGAGTTGCCCGAAGGCGTCGCCAGCGGTCGTATTGTCGAGACCGAGGCGTATGTCGTCGGCGACGCCGCCGGGCACGCCTACGGGGGGATGACCGGGCGTAATCGTTCGCTGTTTCTCGAGCATGGGCACGCCTATGTTTATCTCGCCTACGGCAGCTCATACATGCTGAATGTCTCGAGCGAGATGCCCGGGATCGGAGCCGGCGTCCTGATCAGGGCGCTCGAGCCGCTCGAAGGCATCCCGATCATGCGGCTGAATCGCGGCACCGACCGCTTGCGCGACTTGGCGCGAGGACCAGGAAGGCTCACCGCGGCGTTGCGGGTTGATCGTCGGCTCGATGGGCTCGATCTTTGCCGGGAAGGCCCTCTATGGCTCGGACGCGGTGATCACGGACCCGGCGAAATCGGGCAGAGCATCAGGATCGGCATTTCGCGGGATGCGAATCGCCTCCTGCGATTTTATCTTCGCGACAGTCCGTTCGTCAGCGGTCCAAGATCGCTCAAGAAATAAGAGACCGCCACTCTGCTCTCTTCAAGCCCCGTTTCCTCCGCAGGCAATCCTGTCTCACTGCATTCACTCCTCGGCCGCATACGAATGCGCCGGGCCTTCAGGGCGCCCCAATGTCCGTTCATGGCGCGAGATGTGGGTCTGTGGCTCGATCCCAATAGCTGCTATCCACCCTGTGAAGCCATTCGCGGCCGTTCCAGATCATCGACCGCCCTTAGCCTTAAGAGCCATCCTGACCACGCCCGCAGATCGTCGGGTCGGCTCGGAACCGGACATTCGGATATAAACACCCCGACCTTCGGTAGGTCAGCCTCCGCGCCGGCTTCACAGATCGAGTACAATGTCGGCGCGCGGCCGGCTGCAGCAAATCAGCAGATTGCCATCCCCCGGCGGCTCGACCGGGTCGGGGAGATAATCAACGGCGCCGGCGATCAGCCCGGTCTCGCAGTTGTGGCAGACGCCGGTGCGACACGACCACCGCACCGGCACATCGCAGGCCTCGGCCAGTTCGAGGAGGCTCTGAAACGCCGAATCCCAGCGCAGGGCCAAATTGCTTCTCGCGAAGGACACCATCGGCCCGGCGCCGGCGGGCCGATCGGGCAGATGCGGCGGCCGCGGCAGAGCGGCGGCGACACCCGGGGTCAGCGCCGGACCAGAGCCGAAATTCTCGCTGTGCAGCCGCTCGGCTGAGACACCCCAGCTCGCCAGACCGGCGGTGAGGTTGCGCATAAACGCGACCGGCCCGCACAGATAAAAATCCGCCTCGCGAGGCGCACCCAGCTCCTGCAGGACGTTCACACTCAAGCGCCCGGCGGCATCGAAATCGACCGCCGGCCGGTCTGTGGGGCCGGGTGCGCTGTAACGGATGTGGCAGTGGCCTCCGGGCAATAATTTGAAAAGTGCCTGCACTTCGGCGGCAAACGCATGCTCGCCGCTGTTGCGCGCGCCGTGAACCCACCAGATCTCTCTCCGCGAGCCGCCGGCGGCCAATGCCTGTAGCATGGCGAGCACCGGAGTGGCGCCGATACCGGCGCTCAACAGGATCACAGGGCCGGTGCCCGGCCTCAGCGTAAAGCTGCCGCGCGGCGCGCTGGTGTCGATGACATCGCCGACCCGGAGCCGGGCCTCAACATAGGCCCCGGCCGCGCCGTTCGGCTCCCGCTTGATGCTGACGCGCCAGCCTTCCTCGCTGGGTTCGCCGGATAGCGAGTAGCTGCGCAGCAAAGCTGGCGCCTCGGGCGCAGGCTTCAGTCGCAGCACGATAAACTGCCCGGGCATTGCCGCAACGAGCGGCCGGCCATCGCTCGGTTCGAGCACCAGCGAGGTCACGTTGCTGCTCTCGCGCCGCTTGTCCGCGACCCGCAGCGGCCGGAACCCGGCCCATGCCGGCGCCGGCCCAGCCGCGGGTGCCAGCCCGGGATTGCCGGCCGTCCCACCGCCTTTGCGTTCGCGTTCGAGCAATGCTTCGAACGAGGAGCGCCAGCCGGCGCTCAACGCCGGGATGCGCAGCGCCCGTTCCAGACCGCTCCTGTCGTGGCCGGGCAAATACAGCAGCGCATCGGTCTCGGCGACGGTCAGACGCTCGGGACCGGCCAAGACCTGCACGATCTCGTCGCCGGCTTCGATCTCGCCCTCCTCAAGCACGCGAAAATAAAAGCCCGGTCGGTGATGTGCCACGAGGAGTGCCGCCATTTGCGGCTCGTTCATCCGGATGCCGACCCGGTAGCAGGTGACGCGCGGCTGCGTCACTTCGAACAGCGCACTTCCGATCCGGTAATGGTCGCCGATGCACACCTCCGTGTCGGACAAGCCGTCGATCGTGAAATTCTCGCCGAACTGGCCATAGGCGAAGTCGTTGCGGCCAAGCTGAGCTTGCCAATAGCGGTACGAGTCGATCTGATAAACAAAGACCGCGCGATGCTCGCCGCCATGCCCTTGCAGATCGCCTTGACCGTCTCCGTCGATGTTGAGCCGCCGCACCATCCGCCGGCCTTGCACCGGCGTTTTCCAGATCCCGGTATGGACGGTCTTGCCCTGCCACGGGATATCGCGCGGAACCCCGACATTAACCGAAAGCACCCGCGCCATCTTTCCCTCGTGACTGGCCACGGCAGCGCCGCCGTCAAGGCGTTGTAGCCAAAATCGACGCCTGTGTCCCGCGGCCAATAACGGCTATTGCGCCGATATCGGGATGAGCGCGGGGGTCGCGGACCCGGTTGTCGGCGACCTTCGGGCCGGCTGGGTTCTCCAACAATGCCCGTAGGGGCAAGGTTCTGCGGGCTGGTCCCGGTTCAGAAACTCGTCCATCTTGGTCTCGGTAATCCGGCCGCCCGAGGCAAGGCAGCGCTGAATATAAGCGCAGTATCGGGTCTCCTCGTTTCGGCAATAAATGACCGCTTTCAAAGCATGGGTATCACAGGCCGGGCAAATGGGGAACGACGGGTTTCACCCTAATCGGACTATCAAACTGACATCGCTCGGTTCCACTTTACGATCTCACACTATTTATGCTCGACTGGTTGGAACTGCTAAAGGGCTGCGGATTCGGCACCGTAGCGCCGCCGAGCTCGTCGATCGCCTGGCCGAGGCCGGTCTGATCGCGCCGCCACGACCCCGGCGATCAGCGGCGCGTCCTCCTTAACCTGACCGCCCGCGCCGAGGAGTGCCTCGCCGGATTGTCAGTCGTGCATCTCGAAGAACTGGAACGAATGGCGCCAATGCTGGAGCAAATGCTGTCGCTGATCGGATGCCGCGGCTGAGCCCCTTGTGCCGGCGCAGCCGCGGCCCGGCTAGCGCTCGTGCGGCTCGCCGGGCGACGGGGCGGCCGCGGCGAGGGTGGCGCTGCCGACCACCTCGCTGGGTTGGCGGAAATCGTGCCAGGACAGGGTGAACGGGCGCTTGAATAGCACCGTCCACAGGAAATTCACGCTGTATTGCAGCGCGACCCGGAACAGCCCTTGGCCGGTCAGCCGCCGGCCCGAGGAGAACGCCGGGAGCGCAAACGAAAACTTGACCGCGCCGACCTTGCTCAGCCGGCGGGCGAGCTCGGTGTCCTCGCCGAAAAAGCTGAAATCGGGGTTGAAGGCGTCGGCCGCGGCGAGTGCCGTCTTCAGCACGACAAAGTTGCCGCCCTGCATCATCGAGCCGGCGCGAAAGACGAACCGCACCAAGAGATAGCTGGCAAAGGCGAATCGGTAAAAGACGGCGACGACGATGCGCACCCGCCTCGACACGTCGTAATGGATAAACGGCCCGCTCAACGCCACTAGGCCGGGCGAGCCGGCGAATTCGGCGAGCACGGTGTCGAGCCAGCCCGGCGGCACCATCGTGTCGGCATCGATATTGGCGATCAGCCGGCCGCTGGCGGCCAGGCACCCGGCCCGGCGCGCCGGCACCAGCCCGCGCTGCGGCTCGCCGACGACGGCGACCCCGGGGATCGACGCGGCGATCTCGCGGGTGCGGTCGGTGCTGTTGTTGTCGACGACGATGATCTCCGCCGCGCACCGGCTTCGCGCGATCTCGGCGACGATCGCCCGCAGGCACGACGCGATCAGCGCCTCTTCGTTGTAGGCCGGCACGACAAAGCTGATCGGCAGATCGGATGGTTTGCCCCCGATCGCCCCGCTCGCTGCGTTGCTCATTGCCCGGCCTCGACTAGGGCAGGCGCCTCTTCCTCCGGCTCCAGGCCGCCGCCATCATCGAGGGAGAACCCGCCCAGCGCCGCGCGCTCGCTCCAGCGTATGAGCTCGAGCCGGCCGTCGAAGTGCTCGACGAGCGCGGTGCAGCTCTCGACCCAGTCGCCGGTGTTGCAATAAAGGATGCCACCCAGATCGCGCATCTCGGCGTGATGGATGTGGCCGCAGACGACCCCGTCGAGCCCCCGGCGGCGCGCCTCGTCGGTGATTGCATCGCCAAAGGAAACAATGTATTGGACCGCGTTCTTGACCCGATACTTGAGATAGGCGGACAGCGACCAGTACGGATAGCCGAGGCGCCGGCGCCAGGTGTTGAAATGGCGGTTCAGCCACAGCGCCATCGTGTACGCCCCGTCGCCAAGCAAGGCCAGCCAGCGCGCATGGGTCACCACCGCATCATAGGCGTCGCCATGCATGACCAGCAGCCGGCGGCCGTCGGCGGTGACATGGATCGCCTCCTCGACGACCTCGACCCCGCCGAACTGCAGGCGCGTATAATCGCGCAGCCACTCGTCGTGATTGCCCGGCACATAGACCGCCCTTGTGCCCTTGCGCACCATGCGCAGCATCTTTTGGACAACGTCGTTGTGGGTCTGCGGCCAATACCAGGATTTCTTGAGGCGCCAGCCGTCGATGATGTCGCCGACCAGATAGATTGTCTCGGCATCGTTGCGTCGCAGAAACTCGAGCAGGTATACGGCTTTGCAGCCGCGGGTGCCGAGATGCACATCCGAGATCCAGATCGTGCGATAGCGATGCATTCGCGGCACCCGGACCATCGCCTTAGCCCCCGCTCGCCAGAGTTGACGGTCGCTGGACGCGACGTTTTCTGCAACTCGCGGCCCAAAAAACCCGCCGGCTGCTTTGGCCACGCGATCCCCCATCTCCGTTATTGCGAAGGTCAATCTAGCAATAGCGTGTGACGCTTTTATGTGCGCTAGATGTTGAAAATCGATGCGACAATCAATGGCGCGCCGTTCCTGGTCCGGTTGTGGCCGGCCGCGCTCGGCCGGTGATAGAGTTGTCGGCACGGTCCAACCGGGGAGAGCAAGCATGAGCCAGGCGCTCGAGGGCATCCGCATCATCGACATGACCCACAACCAGGCGGGGCCGGCCTGCGCTCAGATCCTGGGGTTTCTCGGCGCCGACGTGATCAAGTTGGAGGAGCCGAGCGGCGGCGACATCGCCCGGCGCAACATGCGCGACCGGCCGGACAGCGACAGCCTGTTCTTTCTGCTGTTCAACGCCAACAAGCGCAGCCTGACCCTCAATTTGAAGACCGGGCGCGGCAAGGAATTGTTCAAGGAGCTGATCGGCAAGTCCGACGTATTGCTCGAAAATTTCGGGCCCGGCGCGCTCGACCGCCTCGGCCTCGGCTGGGAGGTGCTGGCCAAGCTCAACCCGCGGCTCATCTATGCGACGATCAAGGGCTTCGGCACCTATGGCCCCTATCGCGACTTCAAGAGCTACGAGCCGATCGCCCAGGCGATGGGGGGTGCCATGAGCATCACCGGGTTTCCGGAGAACCCGCCGACCTTTGTCGTGCCGGCGATCGGCGATTCGGGTACCGGCATGCACATGGCGATCGGCATCCTCGCCGCCTTGCAGCAGCGCCACGCCTGCGGGCATGGCCAGCATGTCGAGGTGTCGATGCAGGACGCCGTGGTCAATTTGATCCGGGTCAGCCTGCGCGACCACCAGCGCTTTGGCGAGGCGATGCCGCGGCGCGGCAACCAGATGGGCCGTGGGGTGCCGAGCACGACCTATCCGTGCGCCCCGGGCGGCCCCAACGACTATGTCTTCATCACCGCCCAGCAGCAGATGTGGCCGGCTTTCGCGCAAGCGATCGGCCGGCCCGAGCTCGCCCGCGACCCGCGGTTTGGCACCGAGGAGGCGCGCTGGGACAACCGCGAGGCGCTCGCCGCGATCATCGAGGAGTGGACCCGCGGGCGCTCGAAGCACGAAGCTATGCGGATCCTGGGCGCGGCCGGCGTGCCGTGCGGCGCCTGCCAGGACACCGGCGAGGTCTTGGCCGACCCGCATCTGAAGGCGCGCGAGATGATCGTCGAGCTCGACTACCCGACCCGCGGCGCCTACCAGACCGTCGGCTGCCCGATAAAGCTCTCGGACTCGCCGGCCGAAATCGGCCGCCCGCCGCTCCTCGGCGAGCACACCGAGGCGCTGTTGCGCCAGCTCTGCGGCCTCGACCCCGACGAGGTGCAGCATTTGCGCGACGACGGGGTCGTCTAGGGCTTGCGCTCGTCGATCTCGTCGGGGACGGCTTCGGGGGCGACGCCCTCCTTCAATTCGCCGACCTCGGCGTCGACCTCGCTTTCAACGCCGAGCCGGGCGGCGACCGCCGACAACGGCGCCACCAGCTTTGTCACCTCATGCTCGGCCAGCAGGTTGATTTGCAGATCGAGCTCGGCCCGCTTCTCGGCCCTCGCCGTCATCCGGTTCTGAGTGATCAGGATGAAGGTCGACAGGAAATAACCTCGACCGAGGCGGCCATCGCCAGGAACACGAAGGATGGGTCGAATTTCGGGACTCCCGGCACGACGCCGAGATTGGCGAGGATCTATCCGCCGAACAGCACGATGTGCAGATAGACAAACCGCATGCTGCCGGTGAAGCCGGTGATCGCGTTGGCCACCCGCTCATCGAAAGTCGCTGTCGCTTCCTCGCGGCCGCGCCGCTCCTCCATCATGCGGAGGTTGCGGGCTAGCACCGACCCCAGCCCCCGAGGTGTGGGCGATGGTCTGGTGGGGTGCGGCACCTGCCGCGCACCCCCATCTGCGAATTTTGCGTCTTCGCTGGTCAATTACGGCTCCGGTGCCGGTTCCTTGTCTGAGAACCGGACACAGACCTTCGGGTTCCTGGCGCTGGGGCGAGCGCAATTCCGGACGCGCAATCCGCCGGACCCGTTCGGCTCCGGCGCCACAAGAAAACAGCGCCGTCGTGAAACGGCGCTGTGTGCCGGTCTGTTGGTGCGAGCTTATTCGGCCGCGGCGCGGGTTGGGGTTTGCGCTTCGGCGAGCACCGCGGCGGCTTCTCTGGCGACGCGGGTGCCCTCAAAGAAGCGGGGGTTCTGCGTGCCCCACAGCTTGACCGCGTTCTTAAAGGTGAAGTCGCGGAAATCGCCCGCGGTGATGTGACCGTCCTCAACCAGCTCGTAGGCCTCGGGCAACGGGTCGCGCATGTCGATCACGTCGAAATGCCCGATATCCGAACTGAAGATCGCGTTGAGCTTCGACCCGAACGGGTTGCCGCGGCCAAACGCGGTGGCGTTCATCCTGTCGTCGGCCTCGCAGCCGAAATAATAGGGTTTGGCGTAGAGGTCGACCCAATCTTCCTTGCGGGCGATCTTGCAGGCCGAGAAATCGTCGATATTCTCGACTCCGCCGGTCAGATAGGCCTGTTCCGGGTCGGGCAGGCCGCCGCGCTCGCGCAACGCCGCGGCGATGTCGGAGTAGCCGTATTTCTCGACGAGACCGAGCAATTTTGCGCGGTCGAGCTTGTCCGGGTGCATGCGTTCGAGCGCCTTGCCGCTACGCCGTTCCCAATGCTCGATCAGGTCGCCGAACAGCTGCGATGCCCAGCCGACACCGCCTTCGAGGAAGGCGAAACGCAGCTCCGGGAAGCGCCTTGTGACGCCGCCCAAAAAGATCGCCTTGGCGGTCGCATGCCCGGCGGCGGCGAAATGGCCGATGTGGTTGTAGCAGAAATTGGTCGGCGACAGGCGCAGGCCCTGGTTGCTGGAGGCGCTGTGGAAGGTGGGTGCTATACCCAATTCGACGCACTTCGCCCAGACTGGGTCGTAATCGTATTCGCTGTCGAGCCCGAGCACGTCGTACCACACGGCAAAGCGCGCGCTGTCGGGGTCGTTGGCGGCGGCGGCCGGCACCTTGCGGGCCATGTTGCTGCCGAACATGCCGACCTTCGAGCCCAATTGCTTGGTGACGAATTCCAATTCGGCGATGGCCTCGTCGGGGGTGTGCATCGGGATGATCGCCGCCGGCGACAGCCGGTCGCTGAGCTTGGCGAAATAATCGGCCGAGACGACGTTATAGGCGCGGACCACGGCGCGGCGGGTGGCGTCGTCCTGGATGCGCGGAAAGCGCAGCCCGGCGGTCGGGTAGACGACGACGAAATCGAGGCCGAGCTCATCGAGGCGGTCGTAAAGCAGGCGCGGCATCATCGCCGTGGCGCGGTCGAGCGTGTTCTCCGCCTGCCGGCTCCAAAAGGCCGACTGGCCGACGCGCTTGGTCCGCCGCTCGGAGGGCGTCATCGCCAGCGCGTCGCGGGTCGTCCCCATCGCCTTCAGAAAGCCGTCCGCGGCCAGGTCGCCGCCGACCTTGCGCATCTTGTCGCTGAACACCGGATCGTATTCGACCCAATGCCCATCGCCATCGACGATCGGATGGTCGATTTTCGCACGAACCTGTTCAGGACTGAGATGGGCGCTCATGGGTCTGCTCCGGAGAAGTGACGGTTGCGCCCGACATCCTGAGCCCACTCTTAATAAGCGCCAACATGATTTGCCGGGCGAGGGTTGCGCCGGGCGCATGGACGCCCTCCAAAACCGGGGCGCACACCTGCAGCTGGAGGGCTACCCTCATCGCGAAGGCTCTGCGAGATCAGCTCGCGCCGCCGCAACCGAGGCGTCGATCCGGGCGACGAGATCGGCCGGCAACGGCCCGGCCTCGGCCGCGCCGAGGCATTCGGCGAGCTCGGCGCGGTTCTTGACCCCGAGCACAAGGGTGCTGACGCCGAGCGACAGCGCGTAGCGGTGCGCCAAGGCGGCCGGGCTGTCGCCGAGCTCTGCGGCGAGCCGGCGAAACCCGGCGGCGCGGGCGTAATCGCGCATTTCGGGATGATCGGGCGGCAACTGCCGGTCGATCGCATCGGTCAGGGCGCCGGCCTGCACCGCGCGAATGCCCATGACGCCGACCCCGGCGGCGCGGGCGGCGGCGATGATCGCGCGGGCCTTGGCCGGCCCGTCGAAGAATTTGAGGCCGCCCGGCGAGTCGAGCAGATTGGCGATGCACTGCACCGCCGCCGGCGCCGGCGCTTCGCCAATCAGCCGGATGATCGTGTCCGGATGGCCGATACCGGTCAGCCCCCAGGCGCCGATCAGGCCCTCGCCCACCAGCCGCTCGAAGACCGGTCGGACATGGGCGACGAAGGTCGCATAGGTGGTCATCCGCTCGGCGGCGCCGGGCCACTGCGCAATATGGTCCGAATCGGGTACGACATTCGAATGCAGAAAGAACAAATCGAGCCGCTCGCGGCGCAGCCGGCGCAGGCTGCCCGCGATCGAGCGGCGCAGCAGCGGCTCGATTTCGCCACCCCCCGGCTCGCCGAGATTGCATTTGCTGGTGACCCGCACCCCCTCGGGCAATCGGCCGCCAAACGCCGCGCCGACCACCTCCTCCGCCTTGCCGTCGCCATAGCGCGGGGCGAGATCGACGAGGTTGACCCCGGCCTCGACCGCCATCTCGACGGTGGCGACGCACTCCTCGAACGTCGTCTCGCCCCACACCATGCCGAGCCCGCCGCCGCCCAGGGTCAGGGCCGAAACCGGCCACAACCGGCCGAATTGGTGCTGCTGCATGAGCTGCGGGCTTCCGTCGATGGCTGGCTGGTCGCAGCCTATCCCGGCGCCGTTGCCGCCGCAAAGAGCGGCGAACCGGGTACCGGGATGGACCCTGCGCGGGCGGCGGCTGAGACGAAACCGCCGGCCGGGCGTTGACTTCAAAGGGACCACAGCAAAGGAGACCAGCAATGGACAAGGATCGTGTCGTCGGCGCCGGCCATCAGGTCAAAGGGGCAGTCAAGGAGGGTGTCGGCAAGGCTACCGGGGATGCCAAGACCCAAGCCGAGGGCAATGCCGAGAAGAACGCCGGAAAGGTTCAGAATGCGATCGGTGGGGCCAAGGACGCCGCCCGCGACGCGCTGAAGAAGTAGCATCGGCCGGGGCGCAGTTACCGCGCCGCGGCTGTCGTCCCGGCTCGGTCTGCCGGCTAGGTTCCGGCAGGCCGGGCTGAAGGTGCAGGGGGTTTCGGCATCGATGAAATCCCGGCGATGTTGCGGCCATGCCGATGGATGCCTATGATCCGGGCACCAACCATCACGCTGGCATTCGGGCGGATCGACCGACCCGAAGCCATAGGATAGGCCGGCCCCCGCCATGCTGCAGGCGATCCGCTCCAAAGCGGGATCCGTCGCCGTCAAGGGTTTGTTCGGGCTCCTGATCGTCACGTTCGGGATCTGGGGCATCGGCGACATTTTTCGCAATCGCGCCAACCCCGACACCGTCGTCGCCACGGTCGGCGGAGAGAGCATCGACGCCACCGCGCTGCAGACCGCGGTGCAGCCGGTGCTGGAGCGGCTGAGCACGCAGTTCGGCAGCCGTGTCGACCTGCGCCAAGCCAAGCAGATGGGCGTGATCGACGACGTGCTCGATCAACTGGTCGATCGCAGCCTGCTGGATCAGGAAGCGGCGCGCCTGCAGTTGTCGATCTCGGACGACGTAGTCCGAGCCGCCATCCTGGCCGATCCGGCGTTCAAGGGCGCCAACGGGGTCTTCGACCGCGGCGCATTCAACGAATTGCTCGCGGCCAATCAGATGACCGAGCCCCAATATGTCGAGCGGCTGCGCCAGCAGATTCCGCGCCAGGATCTGCTGCTCGGGGTCACCGCCGGGGTCCGGGCCCCACCGCCGGTTATCGAGCGCATCTATCGCTATCGGCACGAAAACCGCATCGCCGATCTCGTGGCCCTGCCCATCACCCGGGCCGGCGATGTCGGCCAGCCGACCGACGCGCAGCTGACCCGGTTTTACGACGCCCACCGGGAGCAGTTCCGCGCCCCGGAATATCGCGGGTTCACGATGGCGAGCCTGACCCCATCGGATCTCGCCGCCAAGATCACCATCCCGGACACAAGGCTGAAACAGGCCTACCAGCAGCGTCAGGACGAGTTCGTGCTCCCCGAGCGGCGCGAAGTGCAGCAGATCCTGGCGCCGTCCGAGGCGAAGGCCAAGGCCGCCGAAGCTGCACTCGCCGCCGGCAAGGATTGGAAGGAGATCGCCGCCACGATCGCCGGGCAAGACCCCGCGACGATCGATCTCGGGCTGATGAGTGAGGCGGAGATGCCGCAGGCGCTGGCCCAGGTGGCGTTCGCCTTGCCGCTCAACAAGCCGAGCGCGCCGGTCAGATCGCCGCTCGGCTGGCACATCCTGCGGATCGTCAAGATCGAGCCGCCGAAGACCCAAAGCTTTGCCGAGGCCAAAGCCAAATTGCAGGCCGACCTAGCCCATCGCGAAGCCGTCGATCGCCTCTACGCGATAGCCAACCACGTCGACGACGCGATCGCCGGCGGCGACGACATCGGCGCGACCGCGGCCAAATTCGGGCTGAAAAAGACGGTTGTCGCCGCCGTCGACGAGCATGGCCGCGGCGAGGACGGCAAGCCGGTGGCGCTGCCGGTCGCCCCACCCGAGGTGCTGAAGCTCGCCTTTGCCACCGAGGAGGGCCGCACCAGCCGGGTTACCGAAACTTCCGACGGCGCCATTTTTGTGCTGGACCTGGATAAGATCGTGCCGCCTTCGGTGCGGCCGCTGGCCATGGTAAAGGCGCAGGCGATTGGCGGCTGGCAGGCCGAGAAACGGCGTGACCTCGTCGCCAAGGCAGCCACGGCGCTGGCCGCCGCGGTGGGCCCCGGTGCCAAGCTTTCGGCCGTGGCCGCCGCCAGGGGTCTCAAGGCCACGACCTCGCCGCCGTTCCTGCGGCAGTCGCAAGGGGCCGACGGGGTGCCGCCGGCCCTGGTCGCCAAGCTGTTCGCGGCCAAGCCGGGCGCGGTCGTCACCGCCGCCGACGCGGCCGGCTCCTATGTCGCCCAATTGACCGCGGTCGAGGAGCCGCCCGCCGCCGCGAAAACCGCGACCGCCGACCTGTCGCACGAGATGGACGCCGGTCTAGAGCGTGATCTCGGCGACGAATTCACCCGCGCCTTGCGCGCCCATTTCCCGGTCGCGATCCAGCACGACACGGTCGACCGGCTGTTCT
>DASYNW010000114.1:0-11489 GCA_036008325.1 Allostellaceae bacterium | reverse complement strand
GGAAGATTGCGGCAACCTTTAGAGACCCCGCGCGGGCAACGCCGGGGTGATTGGGAGTTCGCCTATGGACCCGAAACCGCCGGGCAGCCGGCCGTCGCGCGCTTGGTATCTATTGCTGCTGCTGCCCTTCGTCGCGATGTTCTGGGTCCCGAGCTACAACCGGATCGAGCCCGAATGGGGCGGCATCCCGTTTTATTACTGGTATCAGCTGGTGTGGATCCCGCTCAGCGCCGCGCTGACCTTGATCGTCTATTTCGCCACGCGACGATAGTGCTGGAGGGCGAAAACGATGCCGATCAACTGGCCGGCGCTGACCGTCTTTGTCCTGCTGTTCGCCTTGATCACCGTGCTCGGCTTTGTCGCCGTCCATTGGCGCCGCGGCGATCTCGGCCTGCTGCACGAATGGGGGCTCGCCGGCGGCCGTTTCGGCACGCTCGTCACCTGGTTCCTGCTCGGCGGCGATCTCTATACCGCCTATACCTTTATCGCCGTCCCGGCTTTGATGTTCGGGGTGGGCGGGCTCGGTTTTTTCGCCGTGCCCTACACGATCATGGTCTATCCGTTCGTGTTTTTGGTGTTCCCGCGGCTGTGGTCGGTGGCGCGGCAGCACGGCTATATCACCGCCGCCGACTTCGTGCGCGGCCGGCACGGCAACCGATGGCTGGCGCTCGCCGTCGCGGTTACCGGGATTGTCGCGACCATGCCCTACATCGCCTTGCAGCTGGTCGGCATCCAGGTGGTGATCGCGGCAATCGGGATCGGCGGCCGCGGGCTTGCCGGCGACCTGCCGCTGGTCATCGCCTTTGTGATCCTGGCCGCCTTCACCTATACGAGCGGGCTGCGGGCGCCGGCGGCGATCGCGATCGTCAAGGACATCCTGATCTGGATCACGGTGATCGTCGCGATCGTCGTCATTCCGATCGAGCTCGGCGGCTACGCCCGGATCTTTGCCGCGGTGCCGCCGGCAAAGCTGCTGCTGGCCGCACCCAAGGGTCAGAGCCTCGGCCTCTACAGCGCCTACGCGACATTGGCGTTCGGCTCGGCCATGGCGCTCTTTCTCTATCCGCATTCGGTGACGGGTGTGCTGAGCGCCAGCAACCGGGCCGCGATCAGCCGTAACGCCGCCTATCTGCCGGCCTATTCGTTCCTGCTGGCGCTGATTGCGCTGCTCGGTTTCATGGCGATCGCCGCCGGGGTCGCGACCTCGCCGATCTACGCCCCGATGTTCAAGCAGTACGGCCCCAATTTCGCGGTTCCGGGGCTGATCCTGGCGATGTTTCCATCCTGGTTCGCCGGCGTCGCCTTTGCCGCGATCGCGATCGGCGCGCTGGTGCCGGCGGCGATCATGTCGATCGCGGCCTCGAACCTATGGACGCGCAACATCTACCGCGAATTCATCCGCCCCGACTGCACCGCCGCGCAGGAATCGCAGATGGCCAAGACGGTTTCGCTGGTCATCAAGTTCGGCGCGCTCGCGTTTGTTTTGGGGTTGCCGCTGAAATTCGCGATCTACCTGCAGCTGTTGGGCGGGGTGTGGATCATCCAGACTTTGCCGTCGGTCATCTTCGGGCTCTACACCCGCTGGTTTCACGACCGCGCCTTGCTGCTCGGCTGGCTCGCCGGCATCGTCACCGGGACCGCGATGGCCGCCTCGCAGCAGTTCAAGCCGATCTACCCGCTGCACCTCGCCGGCTGGACGATCCCGTGCTACGCGGCGTTGGCGGCGCTGGCGGTGAATTTGATCGTGGTCATCGTGCTGACCCCGCTATTCGCCGCGAGCCGGGTCGGGCGCGGCGCGGACGAAACCAAGACCGCGCATTACATCTGACCAGCCCCGAACCCCGACGGCGGCGGCGCGGCCGCGGCTCCGGCCGGGCACGGCGCCCGGTTCGCTTGGCCTCAGCGCGCGGCGACTGCTCGTTCGAGTTGCGCCTTGCTCATTTTCGAGCGGTTCGGGATGTTGCGGCGCTTGGCCTCGGCATAGAGCTCGGTGCGGGTCTTGCCGTCGCTGCCGGTCTTGCCGGCGGAACGGCGCGTCGCCCGGTGCCCCTCCGCCTCGTCCCGATAGGTCTCGCCGGCACGCTCTTTTGCCTTGGTCCGCCGTAGATTGGCCGCGTTCTTCTTTGGGCTCTCGAATTTCGAGGCGCCGGCCTCGTGCAAGGCGATCGCGATCGCCTGCTTGGGATTTTTGACCTTTCGCGCGCCGCGCGCCGTCTTCAATTCGCCGTGCTTGTATTCGTGCATGACCCGCTCGACGGTCTTTTTCTGCGCCGGGGTTTCGTGCGTAGCCATCGCAGACCTCTTCCAAGCCGTGGGACTCTTCCGGACCGCGTATAGGGTCGCGGCCGCTGATTGCGGGACACTCCGGCAACGGCTTTGGTTCCGCGCGGACACCGAAATCAGCGTAGCGCGCGAGGCTGAGAGAACGGCTTATGCCGTCGGCGGATGCATTGCAAAGCCGGCGGGGCGGCCGGCACGGCGCGCTGCTTCGGCCGGCGGCAGTGCTGCGTCCCACAGATTGGCGTCGAAGCGCCAGCCATTGACCCGATCCGCCTCGCGCGACACGACGTAGAGGAGCGGCGGCACCATTTCGTCGGGCTCGACCAGGCGTGCCGCGCGGCCCTCGCGGCTCATCTCGCGCATCTCCTCGGCCATGCCCGGGGTGTTGGCGCCGGCGCCGGGATTGACGATGTTGATCGTCAGCCCGGTCCCTTCCGCCTCCTTGGCCCACACTTCGGTCGCCATTTCGAGTGCGGCTTTCGACGCGCCGTAGGGGTGCGTGCCGGCCCGGTTCATCGTGTCGAGCTTGGTCGTCACATTGACGATGCGACCCCAGCCGCGCGCGACCATGCCCGGCGCCACCCGGCGCGCCAGCCGGTCGGCGGCGAGATAGTTGGTGGCGATGACGTTGTCGATGATCTCGTCGCCGACCTCCCAGAATTTCTGCATCGAGGGCCGGCGATAGCGCGCCGGGTCGATATAGGTGAAGGTCAGCCCGGCATTGTTGACCAGGATGTCGACCGGACCGAATTGCTCCTGCGCCGCGGCGACGATCCGAGCGCATTCCTCGGCCCGGCGCAGATCGGCGACGATCGGGCGAATACGCTCGGCGAGGCCGGCCTCGGCCGTCTCGCGCGCGATCTCGGCCAAATCCGCCGCGATATGGCCGACCGCGAGCACCCGATGACCCTCGCGCGCCAGCCCCAGCGCCATCGCCCGCCCGAGCCCGCGCAACCCGCCGGTGACGATCGCAACCCGCTGTTCCATGATTTCCCCTCGCGATCATGAACAATGAGGCGGTAGGTGATGAGAAGGATCATTGCGCGAAGCGCGCGAAGACCGTTCCTCACTGCCTCACCGCCTCATTGGTGAACCTAGACTTGGGCGAGCGCCATCGGCTCGCGGTCGAAGGCCGGCATGATCTCCTCGGCGAAGGTGCGCAGATGGGCGACCGAGGCGCCCGGTGCGGCGAACAGCACGTTCTCGACCCCGCCCGCCTCGAGCCGGCGCAGTTGGGCGATGATTTCTGTGGGCGTGCCGAGCAAGGGCGCGTCGTCGAGCACGAACGAATCCTCGTCGTCCTTGATGTGGGCGTAGTGTTCGGCGCCCGGGCCGCGGGCGAGGTCGCCGATGTTTTTCAGCACCTGCCGACGGGTGACGATCGCCCGGCGGCGCTCTTCGTCGTTGTGGACGATCTGCAAGCCGCGGGTGACCCCGACCGACATCGGGTCCCAGGCCCGGCCGGCCCGCTCGCATTCGTGGCGGAAGGTCGAGACCCGGTCGATGATCAGATCGGTCGGTGCGATCTGGTCGAGCAAGAGATTGTAGCCCTCGCGCGCGGCCCTGCGGATCGAGTCGGCGCTGCCGGCGCCGAGCCAGAACGGCGGGTGCGGCTGCTGGATCGGGCTCGGCTCGACGACGATGTTGTCGAAATCCCAGCGCTTGCCGTGCCAAGAAAACCTGCCGGGAGAGGTCCACGCCTTGCGGATCACGGCGATCGCCTCGTCAAAGCGTTCGCTCGCCTCGTCGGGGGCGATGCAGAAGCCCTGGAATTCGTATTCGCGATAGCCCTTGCCGACGCCGAAATCGAGCCGCCCGTTCGACAGGAGGTCGAGCGTTGCGGCCTGCTCGGCAATGAGGATCGGGTTGTGCCACGGCAACACCACGACGGCGGTGCCGAGCCGAATCCGTTCGGTGCGCGCCGCCAGGTAGGCGAGCATGCTCATCGACGCCGAGACCTGGCCAAACCCGGTGAAATGATGCTCGACCAGAAAGACGCTGGAAAAGCCGAGCTTCTCGGCCTCGACGACGTAATTGACGAAATCGTGGTAGGCCGAGCTGTCGCCGGCCGGCCCGCCCTTGGCCCGCGCCCCGCCGAATAGCCCGAATTTCATCCTCACCCTCCACGAACTGG
Organism: Allostellaceae bacterium; assembly: GCA_036008325.1. Classification (GTDB taxonomy): domain Bacteria; phylum Pseudomonadota; class Alphaproteobacteria; order ATCC43930; family CGMCC-115725; genus AP-15. The sequence continues at coordinate 7,075 of DASYNW010000114.1, read as the reverse complement.
TGTTAGCAATTATATTTCGCCGGGTTCACGTTTGAAAGCGACACGCCGCGTTCTGGCTGCGACTGGAGGATGGCATGGCCCACACGATCCTGCGCGGCGGCCGGGTGCTCGATATCGCTGCGGGCACCGCCGAATTCGCCGATATTCTGATCGAAGACGATACCATCCGCGAGATCGGTCCACCCGGCTGCGCCGCGCCCGAGGGCGCGATCGAGATCTCGGCGGCACGGCGGTTGCTGCACCCGGGCCTGGTCAACGCCCATACCCACGGCCACGGCAATCTCGCCAAGGGGATGGGCGACCGCTGGACATTGGAATTGCTACTGACCGCGGCCCCCTGGATCACCGGCAACCGCAGCCTCGATGACCGCTATCTGTCGACCCAGCTGGGCGCGGTCGAGATGGTCATGAAGGGCTGCACCGCCTGCTACGATCTCTCGTTCGAATGGCCGCTGCCGACTGCCGAGGGGCTGGCGCTGGCCGCTCAGGCCTACGCCGATGTCGGGATGCGCGCGGTGATCGCGCCGATGGTCGCCGACCGCAGCTTTTACGAGGCGATCCCGGGGCTGATCGAGGCGATGCCGCCGGCGCTGCGGACGCGGGTCGCCGAATTGCGGCTGCCGCCGGCTGAAGCGACTCTGGCAGGGATCCGCGCGGCCTTCGCGGCCTGGCCGTTCGATCGCCAGCAGATATGCCCGGCGGTGGCGCCGACGATCCCGCACCATTGCTCCGACGAATTCATCCTGGACTGCGCCGCGCTCGCGCGCGAGCTCGATGTCGGGCTGCACAGTCACGTCGCCGAATCCAAGGTGCAGGCGGTGACCGGCATCCGGGTCTATGGCCGAACCCAGACCGCGCATCTCGATGCGCTGGGTGTGCTCGGGCCGCGCTTTACGGTCGCGCACGGGGTTTGGCTCGACGATGACGACATGGTTCGGCTCGGCGGCCACGGCGCCTCGGTCGCGCACAATCCCGGCAGCAACATGCGTTTGGGCGGCGGCCTCGCCGACAGCCGGGCGATGCTCGACCGCGGGGTCAATCTCGGCATCGGCACCGACGGCGCCAATTGCTCGGACAATCAGAACATGTACGAGGCGATGCGGCTCGCTTCTTTCGTTTCGAAGGTGCGCGGGACCGACTGGCGCGGCTGGCTCACCACCCGCGAGGCGGCGCTGGCGGCGACCGAGGGCAGCGCCCGCGCGCTGGGGTTCGAGGGCCGCATCGGCCGGCTGATGCCGGGCTACAAGGCCGACATCGTCATGCTCGATCTCGACCACCCGAACTGGCTGCCGCTGAACGACCCGGTCAATCAGCTGGTTCACAGCGAAGACGGCGGCGCGGTCGCCAGCGTGATGATCGGCGGCCGGCTGGTCGTCGACAACCGGCGCGTGGTGAGCGTCAATCTGGAGCGGCTGCGCCGCCGCGTCGAAGCGGCGCGCGATCGGCTCGCCGCCGCCAACGCCGACAACCGGCGCCTCTACGAGGCGCTCGAACCGGTGGTCGGCAGCCACTGCCCCGGCCTCGCCAGCGCCCCCTACCACATCGATCGCTATGGCGCGCGGCAGGAGTGAGGATGCGGGCCGGAGGACGGCGGCTAGGATTTCTGCTGTTGATCGGGGCGCTAGCCCGCGCCCTGGCGCCGCCGGCGGAGGCAGCGCGGATCGGCTGGGCCGAGGCCCGGCTCATCACCGTGCTCGCCCTCGACTATCGCTTTGTGCCGAACCATCTGGTGTTTCGCCGCGGGGTCGCCTATCGGCTGCATCTGGTCAATCGCGGCAAGGAGCTGCACGAGCTGAGCGCGCCCAAATTTTTCAAGACGGTGAGGTTGCGCAGCCCGGCGGCGCTGGACTCCGACCGCACCGAGATCGTGGTCAAGCCCGGCCAGCAAAAGGATCTTTACTTTATCGCGAAACGCCCCGGCCGTTACGACATGCGCTGCCCCGACCACGATTGGGCTGGGATGACCGGGGACATCACCGTCAGATAGGCCGCCGATCGCTGGCACGGCGGTAAGCCGCATCAGCCGGCGACGTAGCTGCGCTGGCCGGTCGCGGGGTGGTAGTAGACGGTAACCAGCCGGCCGGTCTCGGGGTCGACAAAGCGCTCGTCGGTCGCAACCCATTCCGGGCCCGGACGGCTCGCCGCCAGGCGCTTGTAGCGCCAGCGCTCGACCAGAAGCCCGACCAACAGGATCAGCGCCCAGCCGGCCAGCATCCCGGCGGCCGGAAACCAGCGTAGAGTCGCCAGCGCCAGCGCGCCGGCGGCGAACAGGGCGCCGATGATGCAGACGACGGTCCGCATCAGCGGGCGGCTCATCCGGGTTGGCGTTCGACGACCGCGGCCGTGCCATAGGCGACGATCTCGCTCATGGTCTGGCCGATCTCGGCCGAGTCGAAGCGCATCATCAGGATCGCATTGGCCCCCATCGCGCTGGCGTTTTCAACGAGCCGGTCGATCGCGTGGCGCCGCGCTTCCTCGAGCAGCAGCGTATACTCATGGATCTCGCCGCCGACGATCGAACGCAGCCCGGCCATCAGATTGCCGCCGAGCCCGCGGCTCCTGACCACGACGCCAAAGCATTGTCCCTTGATCTCGGTCACGCGGTGGCCGGCGAGGTTCTCGGTGGTCACGACCAGCATCGGGTTCTCCATGTCTTTTGCGTGCACGGCTCAGGGGTGCAGGCGCAGGGGCTTTACGTGCAGGCTCGCCGGTCGGCAACGTCGGCGCGTTCCGGGCTTGTAAGCGACCTTATGATCTCATAGGCTTACTATGACGCATTCCTGCAATGACCAATCGCTTGGTTGCGGGCCGGGGCGGCGAGGGGCTAGGCTGAAACACGGACCATAGGGAGAGGAGCGGCGATGGCGACGGGCACGGGGTGGACCCGGAGCGAGGTCGAGCTGGCCGGGGGCAAGCTGCATTTCGCGCGCGCCGGCAGCGGGCGCCCGGTGCTGGTGCTGCATCACGATACCGGCAGCCCTGAACAACTCGAATTCTACGATGCGCTGGCGCGCCGGTTCGACGTCATCGTCCCGCATCATCCGGGCTACGGCAAATCCGAACGCCCGCAATGGCTGCGCAGCGTCCGCGACGTCGCCGTCATTTACCAATGGCTGCTGTCCGATCTCGGCATCGAGCGGCCGGCGCTGGTCGGGCTCGGCTTTGGCGGGTGGATCGCCGCCGAGATGGCGACGATGGCGCCGGGCGCGCTGCACCGGCTGGTGCTGGTCGGCGCGATGGGCCTGAAGCCGCCCGAGGGCGACATCTACGACCAGGCGATCGTCAGCTATCTCGACTATGCCCGCGCCGGGTTTCACGACCAGGCGGCGTTCGCCCGCATTTACGGCGAGGTGTCGACCGACCAGCTGGTCGAGTGGGACATCTGCCGCGAGATGTGCTTCCGGATCGCCTGGAAGCCCTACATGTACAGCCAGACCCTGCCGCATCTCCTGGGCGGGGTGCGGGCGCCGGCGCTGGTGGTGTGGGGCGACGACGACAAGATCGTGCCGAGGAGTGCCGGCGAGCTTTATGCCGCGGCCTTGCCCAGGGCGCGGTTCGAGACCGTGCGCGGCAGCGGGCATTGCGTCGACATGGAGCAGCCCGAGACGCTGGCGCGGCTCGCCGGCAGCTTCATCGCCGAGAATTGAGGCACACGCTCGGAGTCTCCGCGCGGCGCCGGGCGACAGGAACAGGAGGAATCCATGCATGTGATGTATTTCACCGAGCAGCCGATGTCCGCCTATCCGGCCGATATCGGCCTCGAATTCGGCGCCACCGCGCTGATGTTCTCCAACAAATATTACGATCCGGTTGCCGGCAGCCGGCTCTACAACGAGTACCTTGAGCAGTACATCTACGCCGAGGAGATGGGCGTCGAAGGCTTCATGCTGAACGAGCATCACAATGCGCCGTTCTGCATGCAGTCGAAATGCAACATCTTTGCCGCGATCCTGGCGGCGGTGACCAAGAAGGCGAAGATCGTGCTGCTCGGCAACCCGCTGCCGCTGGCCGAGAACCCGGTGCGGCTCGCCGAAGAGCTGGCGATGATCGACATGATCTCGAAGGGCCGGCTCGTCTCCGGCTTTGTCCGCGGTGGCGGCCAAGAGCAGCTCGCCAACGGGGTGAGCCCCGCCTACAACCGCGAGCGTTTCGAGGAGGCGCACGATCTGGTGGTCGCCGCCTGGACCCGGCAGGGGCCGTTCCGCTGGGAAGGCACGCACTACCAGCACCGGGTCGTCAACCCGTGGGCGGTGCCGCTGCAGAAGCCCTATCCACGGGTGTGGATCCCGGGCGTGTTGAGCAAGGAGACGATCATCTGGGCGGCCAAGCAGCGTTACCCCTACATCGCGCTCAACACCTCGATCGAGGCGACCAAGAACATCTGGAAGCTCTATGACCAGGTCGCCCTGGAGACTGGCTATGAGGCGGGGCCGCAGAACCGCGGCTATCTGCAGCAGGTCCATGTTTCCGACAGCGAGGAAAAGGCCGAGAAAAACGCCCGCCAGTTCCTGTGGATGCAGGGAGAATTCACCGGCCTTGCCCACCCGGTGTGGTCGAGCCCGTCGGGTTATTTCTCGCCGGAGCTGCGCCGCCAGTTCGTCGAGTTCGCGGTCGGTCGGGCCGAGAGCCCGCGCGGCCGCCCGACCTTTGAAACCCAGGTCGCCGATGGCCGGGTAATCTTCGGCACGCCGAAGACGGTGATCCCGAAGATGCGCCATATCCTCGAAGAGACCCGGCCCAGCATCTATGGACTATGGGGCAATGACGGCAACGTCAGCAACGAGGATGCGCGCACCTGCATCCGCCTGCTCGGCCAAGAAGTCATGCCGGCGATGCGCGAGATCGGCAAGGAATTGGGCCTGACCGACCCGTTCGAGGCCGACGCCCCGGTGCATCTGCGCTATTCGAACGACCTGAAGCAGATGCCGCAAGCCGCGGAGTAGCGCTGACGAAGACGTTCGATTTCGGCATGGCGACGCCGGCGACCGATATGCCGGCGTCGCGATGAACACCTAGCGCCCTCTCGCCGTCGCCGCGCCCGACCGGGTCGCGCGGTCGCCGGATCGCCGAGTCGTCTGCCGATAATCAAGGCAGCGATTGCCGGCTGCGCCCGGCTGCGGCTATGGTGGCGCGACGACGAAACCGGCAACGGAAGCCCAAAAAACATGACGACGGCGTCGGTTGCGGCACCCCGGATCGGCCGCGGCGGTGAGGCGAAGGCGGTGGGGCTGGTATCGGGGGCCCACTTCGTCGCCCATTTTCACGCGTTCGTGCTGCCGCCGCTGTTTCCGTTTTTGAAGGCGCGCTGGGGCGTGGGCTTTGTCGAGCTCGGCCTGGCGCTGACCGTCTATGCGATCGTGTCGGTGCTGGCGCAATTGCCGATGGGCTATCTGGCCGACCGCTTCGGCTCGCGCAAGCTGTTGATAGCGGCATTGTGTCTGGGCGGCGGCGCCGTCGCTTCGATCGGCATCGTCGACCGCTATGCCTGGCTGTTGGTCGCGGCCGGGCTGTCGGGCATCGCCAACGCCATCTATCATCCGGCCGATTATGCGATCCTGTCGGCGAGGGTTACTCCGGTGCGCATTGGCCGCGCCTTTTCGGTCCACACCTTCGCCGGAATGCTCGGCAATGCGGCGGCGCCGGTGACGATGCTGGTCTTGGCCACCACGATCGGCTTGAAGTCGGCATTGATCATCGCCGGCCTGGTCGGCCCGCTGGTGGCGATCCCGCTGATCTTCGCGACTTCGGTCGAGGGCGAGATCCTGGGAATGCCAAAGGCGGCCGGCGGCCGGGACCTGCCGAAACCCGCACGGGCCGGCACTGTGTTCACCCCGGCGATCCTCGGGCTGATGGGGTTTTTCATCCTGCTCAGCCTGTCGACCAGCGGGATTTCCAATTTTTCCGTTCCTGCGCTGATGAGCGGCTACCGGCTGCCGTTCGCCGCGGCCAACCTGGCCCTGACCGTTTATCTGGCGGCGACCGCCCTCGGCGTGCTTGGCGGCGGGTTCGTCGCCGACATGACGCGCCGCCACGGCGAGGTCGCCGCCGCCGGCTTCGGCCTCAACGCGCTGATCGTGCTGGCGATCGCGCTGGTCGGCCTCGGCGCCCCGCTCTTGGTCCTGGCAATGGGGCTCGCCGGCTTGCTGTCGGGGCTGATCCAGCCCTCCCGCGACATGCTGGTGCGCGCCGCCGCCCCCGCCGGTGCGATCGGCCGGGCCTTTGGCGTCGTCACCATCGGCTTCAGCGTCGGCGGCACCATCGGACCGATGCTGTTCGGCTGGATCATGGATCGCGGCGCACCGCATTGGATTTTCGTTGCGAGCGCGTTCTTCATGCTGTTGACCGTGGCTGCCGCACTGCTCGGCGACCGCCGCTCGGCGCGCCACGATGCGTCCAGGGTCGCGACCGTCGGCTCGACATGAGCGCGATCGCCTGCCTGCGCCGGCCTTGATGCGCGGCGAAATCCCGCTGCCGCCGGCGTTGAGCCGGATCGAGGCGACCTTGCCGGCGCACGCGCCGAGCGAAACCATCGCGGAGCTGCCGCCGGCCGCCGACGGCCAGCGTGACCTGGTCCGCACCATCCTGGCAATTTTGTTCGTCACCGGGCTGATCGCGACCTCATTCTGGATTCTGTGGCCGTTTCTGCCGGCGACCATCTGGGCGACGACCTTGGTGGTCGCGACCTGGCCGTTGATGCTGCGGGTCCAGCGGCGGCTGGGGCACCGGCGCTGGGCCGCCGTTGTGGTCATGACCATTGCCCTGCTGCTGGTCTTTGTCGCGCCGTTCTGGCTGGCGATCGCGACGTTGTCGCAGAATTTTGAGCGGATCGTCGGCTGGGGCAATTCGCTCGCCTCGTTCCGGTTGCCGCCGGCGCCGTTATGGCTCAACGATATTCCGCTGTTCGGCGACCAAATCATCCTGCTGTGGCAGCGCCTGGCCGACAGCGGCGTCACCGAGCTGGCGGGCAAGGCCGCGCCCTATGCCGGCAGCGCCGCCGGCTGGTTCGTCGGCGCCCTGGGCGGGTTCGGCATCGTCGTCGTGCAGTTCGTGCTGACCGTCGTCATCGCCGCCGCCC
>DASYNW010000113.1:0-17413 GCA_036008325.1 Allostellaceae bacterium | reverse complement strand
TTCATGTTGAGCACTTGCAGATCATACGGCGCGCCGAGTTCTTCGAGCAGGATCAGCGCCCCGGTCGAGCGCGTGTTCGGCGAATGGAAGAGCGTCACTCGGCGATCGTCGGGCATCCGGGCCTCCGCCTGGTCGTGGGCTGGAATTAAGGAACATATAACGAACACACCGCCGGCCGCAAGCGCCGATTGCGTGCGGCAATCACCCCGGCGCGAAGATTCGCCCGGCAGACTTTCAGCGGGCCGCGCCGAGCTCCGACCCAGCTTAGCCGAAGATCAATCTGCTGCGTTCACGACCGCAGCGTTGGGGGCGGCGCCGGGGGCGGCGGCTAGCGATTCGTTGTTGCCGGGGTGCATCACCCGAAGCGAGGGCGGGCCGGAGCCGGCGGCCAGCACCCGCCAGCAATCGATGATCAGACGGGGGCGCTCGTCCCCTGGCCACGAGGCGAAGAACTCCTTGTATTCGGGCCATGGCACCATGACGATCACGGCGTCGGCCATTTCGACCGCCTGCTGCGGCGACGCGGCGAGGGATACCCCGGCGCCGAGCGCGGCGCGCGCCGCCTCGATTGCCAGCGGATCGTGGGCGACGACCTCGCGCCCGCTCCTGGCCAAAGCCGCCGCCAGCATGATCCCCTGCGAGCGCTCGATGACCCCGGTATCGGGCTTGTAGGAAAGGCCCAAGACCGCGATCCGGTCTCCGGACCCGGTATGCTCGGCGACGATGCCGGTCAGCCGCTCGACCTGGCGCTCGTTGATCTCGTGGGTGGCGGCGGCCAGGCTTGCTTCGACGCCGACACGCTGCGCCATCGTCGAGAACGCGATCGTGTCTCTGGGAAAGCACGGGCCGCCATACCCGGTCGCGCCGCGCAGATACTTGGCCCCGATCCGCGCATCCCGGCCGATCGCCGCGGTCACCACATCGGCGTCCGCCCCCGGAAGCCGGTCGCAGATCTCGCCGAGCATGTTGGCAAACGAAATCTTGGTGGTCACATAGGTGTTGACCGAGATCTTGGTCAGCTCGGCATTGACGAAATTCATCCGGCACACCGGGACCGACGGGCCGACGATGCGGCGGCAGATCTCTTCGAGCATGCCGCCGGCGCGGGCGTCGCTCTCGCCGATCAGCACGAAGTCGGGCCGCAGCAATCCTTCGATGACATTGCCGAGGGCGATGAATTCCGGGTTGTAGCAGAGGCCGATATCGTGGCCGACGCGCTTGCCGGAAATGGCTTCGAGCCGGTCGCGAATTGGCCCGCCGACCGCGCCCGGCATCGTCGTCGAGTTGACCACGACGAGGTGATAACCGGGTTTATGGGCCAGAACCCGGCCGATTTCTTCGATCGCGGACAGCACGTAATCGTTTCTGAAAGCGCCGTCGGCGCCGCTCGGCGTCGGCACGATGATATAGGTGGCCTCGGTCTCGCCGATCGCCGTCGCCCAGTCCGAGGTGGCGCGGATACGCCCGCTGTTGGCGTGCAGCAATTCCTGCAATTGCGGCTCTTGCACCGGCGCCAGCCCGGCATTGATGTGGGCGACCGCGTCCGGGTTGACGTCGATGCCGTAAACCGACAGGCCCTTGGACGCCAGAACCGCGACCAGAGGCGCCCCGAGCTTGCCCAACCCGACAACCGATACGTTCATTATTGCCCCCAAAGCCAGTCACATCGCCTGATCGCGCGGCCCGCTGTAAGCGGAGTGCGGAGTGTGCGCCGTCCGGGCCGCAGCGTTTACCGTGATCCCCTCTACCCAACTTCGATATCAGATGGCCCCCGCCACGGTCAACCCGACCCGCGCCGGCATCGCTGCGCTCGACGGCGGCGTTGCGCAGCGATGCCGGCGCGGTCTCGCCCTCATCCCGCGCGGTGCGGTCGATTGGCATGGATCTGGCGCTCGATCCAGGCGTAAGTCGGCTCGAGCCCAGTATGGAGGCGCTGCGAGGGCGCCCAGCCGAGCTTTTCCCGGATCAGCCGGTTGTCGGAATTGCGCCCCCGGACCCCGAGCGGGCCGGGGATGTGGCGTTTTTCGAGTTCTTTGCCGGCGATGCGCATGATCAGATCGGCGAGCTGGTCGATCGTCACCATCTCCTCCGAGCCGATGTTGACCGGCCCGGAAAAGTCCGATCGCATCAGTCGAACCGTCCCTTCGACGCATTCGGCGACATAGAGGAACGAGCGGGTCTGCTGGCCGTCGCCCCAGATTTCGATGGCGCCGCCATCCGCGGCGGCGATCTTGCGGCACATCGCCGCCGGCGCCTTCTCGCGGCCGCCGGTCCAGGTGCCTTCCGGCCCAAAGATGTTGTGATAGCGGGCGACCCGCGGCTCCATCCCATAACACCGCCCGTAGGTCAGATAGAGCCGCTCGCTGAACAGCTTTTCCCAGCCGTATTCGCTGTCGGGCGCGGCCGGATAGGCCGAGCTTTCCTCGCAATTGGGCCGATCCGGATCTTCCTGGTTATAGGCCGGGTACATGCAGGCCGAGGACGAATAAAACACCCGCTTGATCGACCGCTTGTGGCAGGCGTCGAGCAGATTGAGGTTGATCGTCGCCGAGTTGTGCATGATGTCGGCGTCGTTCTCGCCGGTAAAGATAAAGCCGGCCCCGCCCATATCGGCGGCGAGCTGATAGGTCTCGTCAAATTTCCGATCGACCACCTGACGGCAAAAGTAGGCGTCGCGCAGATCGCCGACGGCAAAGTCGTCGGCCTCGCTCTCGGCATATTCATGAAATTTCAGATCGACGCCGCGCACCCAGAACCCATCTCGCTTCAGCCGCTTGACCAGGTGCCCGCCGATAAAGCCGCCGGCGCCGCACACCAATGCCGTTTTCATCGATTGTCCTCATTCAATTCGGATGAGTAAAAGAACCGGTCCCGCGCACGGCCGGTCAGGAGTCGAGACGGCTGAGCCGGATCTGGGTGAAAGCGGCCTCGATCCCCGACGACCAGGCGCGGATTTCGACCCGGTCGCTATCCTGAAGGACATCCACGCGAGGAACCCTGAACCTGACGCGAACCAGTGTGTCGCCCCCCGCCGCCTGCCGGGACTGATCATAATCGAGCTTGCGATCGCCGGCGACGACATCGATCGAGAGGCTTTTTGGGCTGAGCTTGCGCGGCCCGGCAACGCCGACGAGCGCCTCGTAATCGCCGTGCGGCAAGGCGAGGTAGGGTCCGAAGAAGACGCGGCCCTTGCGGCCCGGCGCCGAGGCGATCCGGCCTGCTGCGTCCCTGCGCCCGGCAACCCCGAGCTGCAGGTGCTGTGTCTGCTCGCCGAGCAGGCGTGCTGCGAGCCATTGCTCAATCTCGTCCCAGCCGCCTTGCCGGGTGCTGCCGCGCCTGCGCAGAAACCACAGGCTCGGAACCACGACCCGCCCGCGATCGCGCCACAGCAAAGAGCCCCCGCCCGGCGCCGACCCATCTTCGGGACGGATACTGAGCGCAGTGCGCTGCGACAGCCGCGCATCGAACCCGCCCTCGACGGCAAAGGCGGTCGCATCTTCGAGCCGGCTGGCGAGGCCGGCCGCGCCGACCAGGCCAGCATCGAGAAAATAGGGATGCGGCTCCGCCCCGGCGGCGATTTCGGCCTTGAACACGACGGCACCGTCGCGCGGGACCAGACGCTCGATCGTGGCCAGCTGACGGCCGATGCCGATCGCGCCGGACGAAAACAGCGCGCCGTGCGGGAAGATGACCGCGTCGTAGGCTTCTTCGTCGAGCAGGTCGAGGCTGGTCCCGGGCTCGTGAACGAACAGGCGTTGGCGGGCATAGAGCGCGCCGTGCGACCAATAGAGCCGCGCCTCGGCGCCGCGGCGCTGGGAGCCGCCGGCAAGATCGAAGATCTCGACGCGCCCGACATGCTCGCTGAGCGCGGCGATCGTCGCGTCCGGCAGGGTCGCGATCACCAGCAGGCGCGCCGCGGGCGAGAGCTTACCCAGGCGGTCGAGCCCGAAGAGCAGATGCGCCCGCTCCCATCGGCCGGCGTCGCGATCGCCCTCGGCGGCCGGAAACGGGTCCGGCGGCGGATCGAGAAAGCGCGACCACGACGGGTCCTCCCAATCCTCGAAGGCGATAGTACGGCTGAGCGGCCGGCCGGAAGCGGGCAGTCGCGGCGCAATCGGCATGCCCCACTCGTTCCAGGAATCGGGCGAGGAACCCGGATCATCGCCGGGCCGGTCTGCCAGAACCGCGCGGGCGTCGGGCTCGAACGCCGACATCGCAATCATTGCCGCGACCGGGCCGCAGGTCTGCTGTCGCTCGGTTGATCCAAGATCGTCTCCATCAAGCGATCGGGCAAGCGATCGGGCGGTTCTCTCACGGTTCGGCGGCGCCCGCCGGGTCTTCGCCGCGCCCCCGCCGCTCAAGCAGGCCGCGGGCGGGCCAGAGCTGGCCGAGCGGGGGCTGCCGAGCCGCCGGCAATTCGCGCAGGTCGACACTCGAGAAGGTGGCAGAAAAATCGGCTGGGCTGTAGAGCCTGATTTCAAGTGCGGCGTCGCGCGCCGCCTGCTCGGGCGAAATCCCGAACTCCAAACTCAGCACGCCGGATTTGATGCCGCCGCGGTCGAGCCGCCGGCTGGCGAGGACCGCCTGTCCGGCGGCGACTTCGACGAGCACCCTGGCCGCGACCTCGGATCGCGTCCCGGGGCTCGCCTCGATCTGCAGGGTGGCGCGGTAGCGGCCATCCGGCAGGGTCAGGTAGGGCCCATAAAATACGTGGCCTTCTTGTCCGGGCCAGGTCTCGATCCGGCCCTCGGCGTCGCGGCGGCCGGCGATGCCGACATGCAAACGCCCGATCTGCTCGCCGAGCCAGCGCTCGCCGAGCCAGCGCCGCAGGCCCTGCCATTGCGGGGGCCCGGCTATTTCGTGCCGGCGCAGGAACCACAGGCTCGGGATCAGGACACGCCCGTCGCGGCGGGTCAGGAAATAGCCCTCGTCCGCGCTCGGCCCTTCGGGCGGCCCATCTCGCGGCCGGATCCGGTCGATCGTGGCGCGCGACAGGAGCGGGTCGAAACCGCCATCGGCGACGAGTCCGGTCGCGGCGGCGAGCCCGGCCGCCAGTCCGTCTTCACCGACCAGGCCGAGATCGAAAAAATCGGGGTGCGGACCCGCCCCGGCGACGATTTCGGCCTTGAACGCCAGCACCCCGTCCGGCCGCAGCAGGTGCCGGGCCAATTCCAGAGACCGCAGCGCGCCGTTGAACCCGGCCGCGAACAGCGCGCCATGCGGGAATAGGACGGCATCGTAAGTCGCCTGATCGAGCCGCCGCAAATCGGTCCCGGCCGCGAGGATTTCCAGTGCGGCCGGTCGATAGGGCGCGCCCGAGCACCAGAACCCGCGGCCCACTTCGGGGCCGTTGCCGCGATCGTCGCCACGGCCGCCCTCGCCGATCGGCAGCAGGTCGACGTGTGCCACCCGCCAGCTAATCGCGGCAATGCCGGCGTCGGGCATCGTCGCGACCACCAGCACCCGCGCGGCAGGGGCGAGCTTGCCGGCGCGGTCGAGCCCGTAGAGCAGGTGCACCTGCTCCCATTTCCCGGCCCGGCGGCCGAAGGCGTCCTCGGCGCGCGGATCGGTCGCATAGGGTAGGCCAAAGGCCGACCATGCCGGGTCGTCCCAATCCTCGTAGGCGGCAAACCGGCTGAGCGGGCGGGCGCCCGGCCTTGCCGCGGCTGCGCCCTCGAGCGCCGGCCCGAGAAGCGGGCCAAGCTCGGCGCCGAGCCCGGTGGACGGCCGCAATTCTTCGAGCCGGGCGAGGGCGCATCGTGCTTGCTTCGGCAATTGCCCAAAGCGGGCGGGGTTCCCGACCACCGCGATAAACGCCTCGCCGATCGCGGCATAAATCGCAGCGCGATGCCGCCGCGGCGGCTCGATCGGACGACCTTCGAGCAGCGGGCCAAAGAGCTCGCGGGCGAGCGCGAATTCGCGCCGGCTGATCGGCCCGGCCCGACCGAGCCGCATCCCGATCAACAGCCGGTCTGCGGTTTGCGGGTCGAGCTCCGGCGCCGCCGCGGCGACAAAGCCGTGGCGCAGCCGCGAGCTGAACGGTGTTGCAGCCGCGGCGACATGGGCGGCGAACAGCGGTTCGCTGCCATTGTGGATGCAATTGATCCCGACAAAGCGCCGCGGCATGGCGGCCGCCTCTGAAGCCAGCCGGGAGCGCTCGTGCATCACCGCCGACAGAAAACCGGAACCAACGATCGCGAGGGCTTCCTGATCGGCCGGGGCCAACCCGGACGAATGCGCTCCGCGCTCGGGCCCCGGCGCGCCATCGGCCGCCCGGCCGAATTCGAACACCAGCAAATCGACGCGATCGAGCCACTCGCTCCCCGAGGCGATCCGAACCTGCTCCGGGTCGGGCTCCCCGTCGACGAGACGGGATGCGCTCGCCGCCTCGACCACGATCGGGCCCGAAAAGCCCAGATGGCGCCACGCCTGCCGTGCAAGGTCGAACATGTCGCGGCGCACCCCGCACCAGCCGAGCCGCAGCCCGCGCGGATAAGAGCTCAAGAGGTCGGCGAGGAACGGCAGCACATGGCGCGCATCATAGCGGTAGTCGTCGTAGCTCGCCGCCGTATAGCGGGTCTCGCTGAACGGAGCGTCGAGCGGCGCCACCACCGCGTCCAGCATGCGGCGATAGCAGCCGAAACCGCCTTCCGGCAGCCGCACCTCCTCGATAGCCTCGCCGGCGCAGCCCCAATGCTCGCGCTGCCCGGGCAGATCCGGGCGCGTGACCTGGTCGACGAAAAACACCGGGTCGTTTTCCAGCCGGTCGCGCCGGTGGGTCGACGTCGCCTGGCGGGTATGGTCGCAGTGATAGCAGAACACATGGTCGATCATCGAGGCCACTGGCCCGCGCTTCAGCGCGAGGCGCTTGGCGAGGTTCGAATCGACGTGCCACCCCAAAATCATCCGCTCGTCGAAGCCGTCGATCGCGAACAGATCGGTTCGTAGGGCCAGCTGGAAATCGCCTGGCCCATCGTAGAGGATCGGGTCCGACCCGTAGACCACCTCGTTGAGCCGGGCCGAGACGCCGAGCGCCCGCACTGCGGCGATCGTGCCGATCGGGTCGGCCCGGTCGAAACTCTCCCACAAGCCTTCGGGGATTTCGAAACGCGCGGTGTGATAGAAGCCGGCCGGCAGGTCGCCGACCGCCTCGGCCAGCCGCTGCACCGTGCGCGGCACCAGAACGATGTCGGTGTTGGTCGAAAGGATCCAGCGGTTTGCCGGGTTGGAGGCGCGCACCGCGACATTGCGGGCCACCGGCTCCAGCGCCGCCAGATGGGTGCGCTGCTGAAACCGGCGATGAAGCTGCGGCCTCACCCGCAAGATGCGCAGCCGCGCCCGCGCCCGCGCGGTCAGGGTATCGGCGATCGCCTCGGGGAACGTCGGCAGGTCGTCCGGCGTGTTGTAGTCGACAAAGATCAGCTCGTCCCCGACATCGCCCAGCATCTCGGCCAGACAATTGAGGCTGATCGCCGCCCGCTTGTGGAGGTTATAGCCGTGGCTGTCGTTCCGCCCGTAGACGATGATCGACAGCATCTAGCCCCCTGCCACGACCGGCTTCGCCCGAGATCGTGCACAGGCGAACGCGCCGGGCGCGATGCGGAGGAAGGGGTGCGATCGAGCCAATTCGGCGGCGGGGCCTGAGCCGGTGCGGACCGGCCCGCCTAGACGGGCTTGGCCACGACCAGATAATGCCAGCCGAGGCGACGTTCGAGGGCGGCAAACATCGCCGGCGGCATCGCCGCGAACCAGGGCTCGAACTCGTATTCGTACTGCAGGTATTTGTCGATCCGATACGGGAAGATGTGCGCCTGTTCGACCGATACGATCGTGAACAGCCCGGCAAGCAGCCGCTCGATCATGTCGCGCGAGTAGAGCGTTGCGATCGGGCAGCCGGCCTGCGCCTCGGGCTGATCCAGCCCCTCGTCGATCATGATCGCCTTCCAGGAGTCCCTGGCGTAAAGCATGATCCGCAACTCGCCATCGTCGCCGATCACCTGTCGCGCCTGCGCGATGACGGCGCGCTGGTCGGGCGTGTGATGGATCACGCCAAACGAGTAGACGAGGTCGAAGCCGCGGCGGCCGAGCACCTCGGTCAGCCGTTCGGCGTTGGCGCGGTAGAATTCGCCGTCGAGGCCGAACGCGGCGAAGCGCTGCCGGGTCAGCGCGAGGCTGACCTCGGACAATTCGACCGCGGTGTAGCGGGCGCCGGCCCGAGCGAAATTGACCGCGTCGGTGCCGATCCCGCAGCCGATCTCCAGCACCCGTTTGCCCGACCATCTGGGGAACTGGGCAAATCCCGGAATGTGCGGCTCGACCATGTACTTGCGGGCTTCGACCTGGTCGAAGTACTCGCGGGTCCCGACCGGCAGCCGGGAATGGCGGATGTTGCACGGCCGGCGATCCCAATACGCCCGAACATCGGCGGCGCTGGCGGTCGCGGGCGCCACCGCGTCGGTAGCCGACGACATCATCTTGCCCAACCCCACTCTCGCCAACTCCACACCCGCCGGCCCCACTCTTTGAGGCTCGAATCGCTTTTAGCGGAAATGCCCCGGCCCCGCAACCCGCGGCTCGCGGCGGCCGGCGGCTCAAATCCGGGCGCGCGGCGATCGGCGACGGCTCGCTGTTCAGGTAGGCTCGCAACCCCTGGCGTTACGGCTTCAGGACAAATCCCTTGGTTTGCGGCGAATAGCCGACCCAGCGTCCGTCCTGCAGCTCGATATCGTTGAGCCCGTCGGCGTCGGGCCGGCTCGCGACCTCCAAGATGCCGCGCCAGGTCGATCCGACGGTCCCTTGATACGGCAAGGGATCGGGAGCCGGCGCCAGGATGCGCGGTCGCACCGCGACCGGCAGCGCGCCTAATTGGCGCAAGGTGAAATCCGGGTTGACCGCCACGATCGAAAGGGCCTTGGGGCTGTAGCCCTTCTGGTCGAACGGGACCCGCTCGGCCATCGCCTCGAGCAGAAAGGTTTCCGGATAGCCGGGAACAAAATTCTCGAGCCGCCCCCAGACATAGCCGTTCGGCCATCGGGCGAGGCGATGGCCATCGGCCAGGTCACGCAGCTGGACCTGCCAATCGCCGGTCGCCGGGGCAAATTTCTGGTCGGCGCAAGCGGTCCAGGCCTTCATTTTGTCGGGCTGGAAGTGCGCTCGCCATTCGGCCTTTTGCTGGGTCAGGCAGGTATTCTGGGCGAGCGGCGGGTCGGTGGTGAATTCATTGTAGAGGGTGAACGTCTTGGTCTGCGCGTGAAACACCGAGTCGGACACCCGGTGCACGCAGTGGTCGATGCCGTCGCCGCGGCGCACCATGTTGCGGGCATCGGCGTCGCTGAAATAATTCTTTACGAATGAAATATAATTCGCCCATTTCAGATCGCGCGTTTGCGGCGCGTCGGGCGCCTTGGTTTCCAGCACGGCATAATAGCGCGCCACGTTGCAATAGATGTCGTTGAAGGTGCCGACCGGGTTGGCTGAGGCGATCAGCACATCATGCTTGCTGCTCGCCGCGGCGAATGGGGTGAAGCTGCCGTAGAAACGTCCGGAATCGAAATCGACCGGGGCACCATGCCGGGCGTGCTCGGCGATTTGCGGATGGAGCAGCGCCAGCTGCGCCCCGGTATGCCCGGAAATAACCAGAATGTAGCGCAAGAACGGCAGATTGATGTCCTGCCAGCCGTCGCCGTCGACGTCTTCGAGCCAGCCGCCATTGTGGCGGAAGCCCGAAAGCTTGGCGGCATTGGGAAAAGTGGCGCTGACCCGGCGAAACCCGGTGCCGCAGGCAGGATCGGGCTTGGCGATGTTGGCCGGGTCGAACAGGCACAGGAAATCCCAATGCGCCAGATTCAGATAGCGCTGCCCCGGCGCCAGGAACGGATAGCGCTTGCCGCCCGGCCCGGCCAGCACAGCGAAGTAGGTGTCGTAGACCGAATATCCCTGGAAATGCTGCGCCCGGTTGGCCTTGGGCGGCGCCACCCAGGCCTTTTGCCCGGCCCCGTTCAGGTCGAACACCGAAAGGGCGACGAGCGGGCCGGTGGCGCCGATGGCGTCGGCCCCGGTCAGCCAGTAGACGAACGCCGCCGCCAACGGGCCATCGGCGAATTGCCGCCCGATCAGCCCGATATGGATCGGGGTCGCCTTGGTGTTGTCGGTGAGGAAAAACTCCTTCGCCCCGAATTTTGCCGATTTCAGCTGGAGGCACACCGCCGAGGGTTTCTTCTGGCAATGCGAGAGCTGCAAATTGGCGTCGGGCGCGCCGCTGCCGTCGACATCGAAGGCGTATCCGGCGGCCCCGGCCGGGCGCGGGCACGCGATCGTCGCGAGCACGCCGGAAACGGCCAGCGCCAGCATCAGGCAGGCGGCGCGCAAAAGCGGCGAGGATAGTTTGCGAACAGGGCCGGTGGCGGCGGGGTGCTGCTTTGGATAAGGTCTCATGCTACCGTTCTGGCGGGGGGTTCAGCGGCGATGGCGCGAGGCGAGCAGGGGGACGAGCCGCAATTTACCCCGTGGCGAGTGGTCGCGCGCCGCGAGGTGTTCGCGGTGCCGGGGCAGATCTCGGTCGCGGTCGAATCGGTCGAGCTGCCGGACGGCCGCCGGGTCGACGATTACTGGCAGATCAAGCTCGCCGATTTCGTCGTCGTCTTTGCCGAGACCGCAGCGGGTGCGATCATCTGCCTGCGGCAATACCGGCACGGACCCCGCCGGCAGAGCCTCGAACTGGTCGCCGGCCGCATCGATGGCGGCGAAGACCCGCTCGCTGCGGCGCGCCGGGAGCTGCTCGAAGAGAGCGGCTATGTCAGCCAGCACTGGGAAACGCTCGGCGCCTACACCGTGTCGGCGACGCAGGGGATCGCCACCGCGCACCTGTTCCGGGCAAGCGGCGCGGTCGCGCAGCAGGCGCCGTCTTCGGGCGATCTCGAAGAGGCGATCGTCGAGCTGCTGACGCCAGACCGGCTGATCGCCGCCATGCGCCGCGGCGAGATCGTCACCGGCACGCATCTGGCCGCCCTCGCCTTGGCGATGCTGGGTCGGTCTTAGAGCTTGGTCGGCGTAGCGGCAGGTCGGGCATAGCGCTCAGGCGGCGAACGGCAGCGGCCGCAGACCTCCGTCGTCGCACCGGCAGAGGACGCGATGGAGCAAGAGCTTGGCCGGCCCCGACCGCGAGGCGTTGGCGATCACCAGAACGCCGGCGCCGGTCGCCCCGTTGAGGTTGGTGCCGAGGTCGAGCTCGATCCGGGTCAGCGGCCCCCCGGCCCGCTCGCGGCGCAGGGCGAGAAGCTCGCCCGAGCCGCCGGCCCGCAACCCGATCGCCAGCTCGCCTTCGAGCACGTGAAGATCGACCACGACTGTGCCCATTAGCGGCCCGGCGGCGCCGAGATCGAGAACGGCGCGCGCGGTTTCTGATGCACGGGCGGCCGGCAGGATGATCACTGCCTGGCCCGCCTCGCTCGCCCCGGATGTCGGCTCCCTCGGGCTGCGCAGCACGCGCACGATCGCTTCGGGCGTCTCCGGCCTGATCTGCGCGAAGCCGACCACCACCGGCTCGGCCGGCTCCGCCGGCGCTGCTGATTCCGGCAAGCCGACCGCCTTCGCCTTTGCCGGCTCTGCCGCGTCATCCTGCTGCCGCAGCGCAAAGCTCGCCGCCGTCAGCCAGTCGTCGTCGCCCCGCCGCCGATCCATGGCCGCATCCTCCGCGCCGTAATCCTCGCGCAGCAGCTCTATGCTCCTCAGCCTGAACCGCGCCGGCTCGTTATCGGCGGTGACGTTGCGCAGCACGACTCGGCTCGCGGCACCGATCTCCCGGATATGGGCGAACACCTGCTGCAGCCGCGGCCCGGCCCCCTTGCAGGTGACCTGGCTGAGGAAATCCGTCTGGTCGCGGTTCAGGATGCCGACCACGACGTTGCCGCGATCGACGATGAGCTCGATCCTGACCCAGTATTCGCCGCTGTGCGCTTCGAGCGTCGGCAGATCGTAGTAATAAGCATAGGACCAGGTCGCCGGCAGGCTTTCGATCGCGATCTCGCCGGCGCCGTCCTCGCCGCTGCGCCACTCCGCCGCGACGCCGTCGGCCGCCCGCTCGCCGGCGTCAAAGCGGAGGCCCGGGCTCGCCGCCACCAGCCCCTTCAGGAAATCCTCGTCGAGCCGGCCTTCGTTGACCGCGACCGGTGGGCGCGGCGGGCTGCCCGGCTCGGCCAGAACCCGGCATTCGATATCGCGGGCGGCAAATCCCCAATCGGGATCGTTGTAGATCGAGATGCGCTTCTCCTCGGCGTTGTCCTGCAGCGCATAGATGATCTCGTAGAATTGCCGGTAGTCGATCAGCGGCAGCCCGCGCTCGGCCAGCCGTGACCACAGGCTCTCCGCCCCTTCGGGGGTCCAGCCCGAGCCGTTGTCGTGCTCGATGTGGTAGTGCACCCGGCTGCCGTCGAGCTCCTCGACGGCGATGTCGTTATAGTGCGCCTGATAGACGATCACCGAATCGATGTTCCACGAAAACACCTGCCATTCGGGATAGCCGCGCAGCGCGAACCAGTCGCGCCGCGACATCATCGTGAAATCGCCGCAGCCATTGGTGTGCAGGATCGGAATGAAGAAATCGCGGCGCAGCTGCGGCAGATCCTGCTTGATGATAGTGTCGAGGGATTGCACCAGGTCGTCGCGGCCGAGGCCCGGCGCCTTGGCGACCGCCGCCTTCAACCGCATCAGGATCCCCTCCATCGGATAATAGACCGAGTGGTCGAAGCGGTTGCCATAGGTGTTGATAAACTCGCCGTCGCGGCGGATATGCGTGCCGCTCGACAGGTTGCGGCGGATGTGCTCGCCGTGCGCCCGCGCCAGCAGGGTGTCGAGGTCGGGCTCCAGCTGGATCTCGTTCGGGATGTCCCAGCGGTCGGAGCGGTACAGCACGCCCTCGCGCATCTCGCCCGATTTGAGCCATTGGAACAGCTCGTCGGAAAAGATGATGTCGATGTTGGTGGCGATCATATAGGCGCCGCGCGCCCGCCGAATGCCGACGTTCTTGGCGATCATCTGGAACATCGCCAGCCGCTTCGAAAACGCGAGCTCGCGGTGGAGCGCAGCGGGGACGGTGATCACCCGCGCGGAAAACCACTCGTTCCCGGCCGGCCAGGCCAGCACATCGGCGAGCGGCGCCCGGCCGCCGGGCGGGTTCCAGTCGACCAGCACCAGCTCGCACGGCACCTGGTGCCGCAACGCCTGCTCGGCCAGCCGCCGGATGAACGACTGGGTGCGGCGCAGCACATCGCCGCCATGATCATCATTGCGCGACGTCGCGACAAAGGAAAAGAGGGGTGTGTCCGGCATTGTTCTCTCAGGTTCTGACGATGCTCTAACGAATAGCTCTATAAGAAGTCCGGCGGCGGGTAGCCTAGTTCCGAATAAAGCTCCCAAGCCTTTGGCTCTACGATTTTGCGAATTGCGTCGATCTGCCAGTCCTCAAGCTGCCGATCCAACCCCCGCCGGGCAGAGCCGGCATGTTGCTCAACGCGTGGTGATCCGACTGCTGCGCTTGCCCATGACAGGCCTATCCGGACGGAGCCGCCGGTGATTTCAGTGGCAAATTCTGCCAGAGCCTCGGCCTTCGTTGTCAGATCTTCGCAGCGCCACACTCTCGCTGTTGCCTGCTCGCGAACTATCATGTTCAGCATCCAGATGCCATGGAGCGTGACGCGAGTTTCATAGTTGTCGACCGGTAGCACGACACCCCGATTGACGAAATGCTGAATATGGTCGACGTTCCATGCTCGACTCTGCAAATTGGACTTAAACATCGCAAGCTGGCTGTGGAGTCGAGCTATCGGCTCGCGAACCACCACAGCGCACCTGAACTGATCGCCAAAGGTGCCCTGCGCTATCTTTATTGTTCCTATACCGACGCCGTGGACGTCTCCTGCTGCCGCGTAGGAAGTGCCCAATGCACCAATTACCCGCAGATACTCCGGACCATCCAAATAGGGTGCACCACCATACTGGTGCAAGGAGTAGTTTCCAGCGTGCACACAGAATATATCGGCATGCGAATTAAGACCACGCGCCAACCAATGGGTCGCGGCGCACCCCCAGGACACCACCGAAAACAGAAGAGCCATATCAGTTCCCCGTAATAATTGTCATCGATATAGCATATCTTAAAAATAAATCCTCCTGATGTTAAAAAATACCGCTTCTTCCATTACACTTTCGCTAGTCTTCCTCCTAACCGGGCGCAATTTTACGCCCACCGCTGTAAGTCGAACCAATTCAACGTTCCCTCAGCATAGTCGAATGCCATGAAGACATCGAGATGAGCATTGGCAAGACGCTTCATCAATTTGGGAGTGTCATACCACTCCATCCACGGAGTGCCGATACCGTCGGTTCGCTCGCCCCACCGGTGCAACGGCAGGTGTCCCTCTCTCTCCCAGCGCTGCCGGGGGTAGCCTAGTTCGATCCACCGCCCGCCGATGGGCAGATGCTCGAGAAGTTTGGACGATTCCTTCGTAGCAAAGGCAAACGGCGCGTTGATCATCGAGCCGTTGCACCAGATCACGTCAAAGCTACCCAACTTATCGAAAGAATCGAAATCCGCCAAATATTGCGTCTTTATAGCGAGGTGGCGAAGCCCGGCTATTCGACGGATATTTTCCGTGTTGCTTTCGGCAATATCGAGACAGGTGCAGTCGGCGCCGCGGGCCGCAAACCAAAGGGCGTCGAACCCGGCGCCGCTTCCCACATCCAGTATCCGCTTGCCCCGGAACGCCTCGGCGTAGACCGCGTAATACCAATTCTGGATCAGACGCTCACCGGTCGGGACCGTCTTGAAGGCTCGGTCGAGGGCGCTATCGTAGAACCCAAGCAACTCCGAATCGGGCATCGCGTTCAACTCGCGCGAACTGATACGCGAAACGCCGTGGTTGGGGATCTCGGCCCATTTCTCCCGGAGTATGGGGAAGCCTCCCTGTTGGAACTCGGCGGCAATGCGCTGCTCGGTCAACCTTGATAAATGATCCTGCGGGCCGGCGAACACATCGGGGCCGTCTATAGCAAGCTCGTAGGCGGATATCGACCCCACAATAGCGGTCGAGGCGGTCTGGGCGCCGGCGGCGTTCCGAAACACCAATCCGCCGAATTCGCGCGGGTCCGGTATCGGCAGGACAACAAGGACCGGATCATCGGTCGGCTTTGCCCACCATTCCGCGACCAGCTCTGTTCCTGACAGGTTCTGCGCGGCTACGCCCACAATGCCGCGGCGAACGTGGATTTCAACGCAGACTGCGATGCGCTGTTCCAGGCGCGCGATGTCCGCGCTGGGTGGCAGCTCCAACGCGTAGGACCATTGCTCGGGACGGGTAACGATCGTTATGCCGGGATCGTTCGGGCCGGGCGATCCGGCGACGACGCGGGTCCGGATCGGCGCGCCGATGCGCGCCCCTCCGAATAAGACGAATCCCGGAACCGTTTGAATTCCCGTATCGAGCATTGCGCGGTTCCACTCCTATGGAAGCAGCTGTCAGAGACGGGGATTGATCCAGCCCTGTACGCCGTCGCCAAAGAGAACTCTCCCGTAAGGAGTATCGCGATGGCCTTGCAGAGAAAAATCCCAACGGCAGGTCCACCCCATCGACCGAAACGCCTGCCGGAGTGATGCTTCGATTGCCTCGCAATGGGTGCCGATATGAACCCGCCGAACCTGCGCCTGCAGCAGGTCGATCGAGGCGAGGACCACGTCCGCTTCGCTACCCTGGATGTCCATATCGATCAGGTCGACGAATGGTATTCCGTCGAGGACGGTTGACAGAGAAACGGCCGGAACCCGTCGCAAGGACACGTCGGGATAATCCGGAAGACAGCCGCCCAGGTCATTGTCGATGTTCAACGCCTGCTGGCCGTACCAGTCGGTTGCCGCGCCGATCTGAAAACCGGTGCTTCCATCACGCGCCATGACAGCCGCCTCGATGAGTCGGTGTCGGTCCGGGTCAAGACCATTGTTGCGAAAATGATCCCGCATCCACGCAAAATGTTGCGGTTCCGCCTCCACCCCGATCAGCTGTACCGGAAGATCAGACTTGTCGATCCGGCACAAGGCGCCCCACGCGTCGACCAGCCAACGCCCCCAACCGGCCCCGAGCTCCACCATCGTAAAACTATCGCGCGCTTCGGCCACCGCCTCCAGCAGATCGATCCATTCGAAATATTCCTCTTCCAGAGGCGGCAAGCGCGGCCGGACGATTGTTGCTCCCGATCCCGAACGCGATCGCCCGCGATATTCGAGGTTGGTCATTGTACCAACCCAATTGGCCCCGCAACCAGCGGAGACCGTGCCACTCCAGCGCGGAAACCTGGAAAAGATCGGATGCACGTCGGGACGCAAGCGGTCGGGAAAAGCCTCCCCCGCAGGAACTTGTACCTCTAAAGATTCCAGCTCGAATTCGGTCTCGCCCGCCGTCGCTTGGCCGTACCGTAGCATGATCGGACCCGGACCCACGCTGCAATCGGTCTCAAGCGCGATTACCTGGGCGCCGGTGGCTGTCGCTACGGTCTGTTTGTAGAAGGCTGTTTCGTCCGGCATCAAGATTCCGAGCCCGACCGACCCCTTTCGAATATTTACCCGTGCCTTTACTCGAAGCACGCGCGGCTCATGCAGCAGCCTGGGAAGAACTGCCGTCGCAATATATCCCCAAGGTTCAGACTCTCCCGAAAACACCATCGAGCTCGAGTTTGCGACGACACTAATGTGCTCAAACGGCTCGAAAGAGTCCAAATCATATTCTCGCCAAACTAAATCGTTCGAATTAGCATTATTCATAATGCGCCCCTTTTAGAAATTTCAATCCCCAACGAATCAGCTCCAATAGCGTGCGGAACTCGCTCGCGATATTTCCGAGGGCATCTATAGTGTTCTCGATTGCGGCGGCGATCATGGGCGGGCCTCGCTGTGCGACATCGGCGCCGGGGCGGCGCCGGCGGAGATCACGGGACCGGTTTCGACGATTTCCTCACGCCTTTCGCGAACACTCCACACGCGCCGCAGCACGATTTCGGCGGCAAGCGGGGCGACCCAGTTCTGCACGATCAGCGCGCCGACCACGGCCGGATCGGGCAGGTGCAGCCACGCCTCGACCGGTACCGCCGACACCGGAACCTGCATGCGGGCGAGAAAATCGTCGGCCCGGTCAAGGAGGCCGATGCCGAACGCCTCGGCGACCGGTGGAAACTCGACCACGATCCATTGCGGGCCGGCGAACAGTTCCGAAACGTCGAGGTTGATCCGCACCCCGTAGGCCCAGGCGCTCTCGGGCGGCCGCACCGCCACCGCCAGCCGACCCTCATCCTCGACCAGGCGCGAGCGGCCTTCGAGCCCGATGCGCTCGCCGAGGAGGGTAATCCGCTCGCGCTCGAGATCGTCGCGGGC
>DASYNW010000112.1:0-13690 GCA_036008325.1 Allostellaceae bacterium | reverse complement strand
TCGATCGTGGTGTCGCCTTCGAGGACGGCCAAGAGGCCGCTGTCGAAGATCGGGCGCATGCCGCCCTCGACCGCGCTGCGCTCGATCGCGCTGTCGTCGGCGCCGTCGAAGATCAGCTTGTCGATCGCCCGGTTCGGGATCAGCAATTCGGCGATCGCGCGGCGGCCGCGAAAGCCGGTGCCGCGGCATTCGGCGCAGCCCTGCGGGTGATGCAGGATGATCTCCGGCGACGGCGCCAGCCGGTCGAGGCCAAAGCGCTCGATGATCCCGGCCGACGCCGGCTCGGCGGTCTTGCATGAGGGGCAGAGGCGCCGGACCAGGCGCTGCGCCAGCACCGCCTTCAGGGTGGCGGTCATCAGATAATCCTCGAGCCCCATGTCGCGCAGCCGGGTCATCGTCGCCGCGGCCGAATTGGTGTGCAGGGTCGACAGCACCAGATGCCCGGTCAATGCCGCCTGCACCGCGATCTGCACGGTTTCAAGGTCGCGGATCTCGCCGATCATGATCACGTCGGGGTCCTGCCGCAGGATCGAGCGCAACAGGCTGGCAAAGTTGAGCCCGATCTGCGGCTTGACCTGGATCTGGTTGATCCCGGTCAGCTGGTATTCGATCGGGTCCTCGACGGTCACGACGTTGCGCACCACCGTGTTGAGGCGCAGGAGGCCGGTATAAAGTGTGGTCGTCTTGCCGCTGCCGGTCGGCCCGGTGACCAGCACCATGCCGTTCGGCAGGTCGAGCGAGCGCTCGAGCCCGGCCCGGATTTCGTCGGGCAGCCCCAGCTTGGCGTAGTCGAACTCGACCGCGGTGCGGTCGAGCACGCGCAGCACCACTTTCTCGCCGTAGAGCGCCGGGATCGTCGACACCCGAAAATCTATCTCATGGCCGCGCACGGTCAGCTTGATGCGGCCGTCCTGCGGCAGCCGGCGCTCGGCGATGTCGAGCCGGGCCATGATCTTGATGCGCGAGATGATCGCTGCCTGCAGCCGCGGCGGCGGCGGCTCGACCTCGTGCAGGACGCCGTCGTAGCGGTAGCGCACCCGCAGCCGGTCTGGAAACGGCTCGAGATGGATGTCCGAGGCGTGGGTCTCGACGGCGCGCGCGATCATCTGGTTGACGAGGCGAATGACCGGCGCTTCGCTCGCCAGGTCCTTGAGCCGCTCGGCGTCCTCCTCGGCCGGCTCGGCGTCGGCCACCACGCCGTCCAGGCTGGTTTCGCCATCGCCGTCGCCGTCGCCCGATTCGGAATAAAGCCGGTCGAAGGCGGCTTCGAGCTCGATCGGCACCGCGACCGCGACCGCCACCGGCCGACCGATCGCCGCGGCGACCGCGTTCCTGGTAAACACATCGAGCGGGTCGGCCATCGCCAGCACCGCGCTTCCCTCGCTCTCGCCGATCGGCAAGGCGTGCGCCTTGCGCAGGAATTTGGGCTTGAGCCGGTCGACGAACAGCGCCGTGTCGGGATAGTCTGCCGGCCGCACGATCGGGGCCGCGACGAGCTCGGCCAAGGCTTCGGCGAGCCCGCGCTCGCTGATCAGGCCGAGCTGGGTCAGCACCCGGTCGAGCCGGCCGCTGGTCTCGGAGGCGACGCGGCGGGCGCGCTCCAGGGTGCGCTGGTCGACGGCGCCGCTGTCGAGCAGGGCGGGTCCGAGCCGGGCCAGCGCCTCGGCGGCATCCTGTGCGGTGGGCGAGGCGACCGGTGCGAACGTCATGACGCCATTCTATCCTCGCCGGCGCTGCTGAAGAAATGGTTGCTGCTCGAGAAAGGCTTCCCGGGAACGAGAATAGTCGATTGGCGAGGCGGGTGAGAGCGGATGTTCGGGGCGGGACTCCTCGACCATAGCGGCGGCGTCGACGCCGCCTGGAGTGCTGTGCTCGCCGCCCCGGTGATCGGCAGCTTTCTCGGCGTCGTCGTCCGGCGGCTGCCCGAAGGCCGGTCGATCGTGCGCGGGCGGTCGCATTGCGAGGGCTGCGGCGCCGCACTGGCTTCCCGCGACCTGGTGCCGCTGTTGAGCTGGCTCGCCGCCGCCGGCCGCTGCCGCAGCTGCGGTCGCCGGCTCGGCTGGTTCTATCCGACGATCGAGCTCGCTGCACTCGCGATCGCGCTGGTCGCGGTCGCAATCGACACGGGCGTGTGGGTCTGGCTCGATTGCGTGCTCGGCTGGTGGCTCCTGGCGCTCGGCTGGATCGACGCCCGCAGCTGGCTCTTGCCCGATGCGCTGACCTTGCCCCTGGTTTTCGCCGGCCTCGCTGCCGCCTGGGCGTTCGAGCCCGCGGGGCTGAGCGGACGAGCGCTCGGCGCGGCCCTCGGCTATCTCGCCCTGCGCGCGGTCGCTCTCGCATATCGTGCGCTGCGCGGCCGCGAGGGCCTCGGCGCCGGCGACGCCAAGCTCTTGGCGGCAGCCGGAGCATGGGTCGGCGCGCGCGCGCTGCCGCAGGTGATTTTGCTGGCTGCGCTGGCCGGGCTCATCGCGGCCCTCTGCCTGCGGCTCGCCGGAACCCGCCTCGGCCCGCAATCGGCGCTGCCCTTCGGACCCTTCTTGGCGCTTGCCACCTGGCTCGTCTGGCTGACCCCGGCGGTGATCGGCTAAAGGAGCTAAAGGCGCGGCACCTGCATCCCGCGCTGCACCGCCGGGCGTTGGCCCACCGTCTCGAACCAGCGGCGCACATTGGGCAGGTCGGCAAGCGAAATCCCCTGCCACTCATGGCGCACGACCCAGGGATAGGTCGCGATATCGGCGATCGAATAGCCGTCATCGGCCAGGAACTCGGCCTCCCCCAGCCGCCGGTCGAGCACGCCGTAGAGCCGCGCCGCCTCGCTCGAATAGCGTTCGATCGCATACGGCACCGGATGCGGGGCAAAGCGGCGGAAATGCTGCGCCTGGCCGAGCATCGGGCCGACGCCGCCGACCTGGAACATCAGCCATTGGATCGCCTGCGAGCGCCGGCGCGGCTCCGGCGACAGCAGGCGCCCAGCCTTGTCGGCGAGATAGATCAGGATCGCACCCGATTCGAAGACCGCGAACGGGCCGCCGCCGGGCCCCTCCTGATCGACGATGGTCGGGATCTTGGCGTTGGGGTTGATCGCGACATAGTCGGGCGCGAACTGCTCGTCATTGCCGATGTCGATCGGATGGACACGGTAGTCGAGCGCCAGCTCCTCCAGCATGATCGACGCCTTGTGCCCGTTCGGCGTCGCCCAGGTGTAGAGATCGATCATCCTCGCCCCGCTCGTGCCGTCGCCTCTCGGCCGCACGGTCTAGCGCGCGGCGCGGGCGGAGGGAAGGGAGGGCGGCGCCAGCCCGCCGAACCGGCCGCCGACCGGGCTCACCCCCGGTGCTGTCCGCGGCCCTGGGACAATGCTCGCAATGGGCGCGCCGCCATGCGCCCGGCGATGTCGGCGATTTTGCCGCTCTGGTCGAGGAAGGTCTGTAGATTGCCGCGCAGCAGCTGCGCCTGCACCTCGAGCATCTCGCCAAAGCTGCGGCAGTTCATCAACGCCCGGCTCGCCTCCGAGGTCTGGCGCATGATCTCCTCGGCATATCGCGCCCAGGCGGTGGTCAGCTCCTGCACTCCCTGGGCGACATCGGCGCCCGAGCGCAGCGTCGCCGCCGCACCCGAGGCCGCCGCAGCGCCGGCTTCGCGCCCGCCCTCGCGCATCTGCCGGGCGAGCCGTTCGCTCTCGTCCAATGCCGCCGCCGCCCCCGAGGCCGCGGCCGCGCCGGCCTGGCGCCCGCTCTCGCGCATCTGCCCGGCGAGCCGTTCGGTCGCGTCCAATGCCGCCTCGGTGCCTGACGTGGCCGCGCCAGCTTCCGCCACGCCGGTTTCGACCATGGCGGATTTATCGGGTTCGCCGCCTTGCCCTTGATGTCGCGCATTTGCCATCGCAACCTCCATGCCGATTCATGACGACAACGCTGGCGCCCCCCCGCCTGCTCCGCGGCTTTGACGTTTCCTTGGCAGCGGCCAGAATAAAGTCGGGTCCTTGGCGGTAGCCAGGGCAAAGTGGCAACGATTTGGCGCGCGCGGCAAAACCGTGTATTTCGGCCGGGCGCCGCTCGCACTCGGGGAAAGGTGGCATGATCTACCCAGTCATTCTGTCCGGCGGCTCGGGGACCCGGCTGTGGCCGATGTCGCGCACGCTTTATCCAAAACAGCTGCTGAGCCTGCTCGGCGGCGAAAGCCTGCTGCAGCAGACCGTGCGCCGCGTCGGCGACCGCGACCGCTTTGCCCGGCCGCTGCTGGTCGCCAATGAAGAGCACCGCTTCATCATCGCCGAGCAGCTGCGGGCGATCGAGGCGGCGCCGAGCGCCCTGCTGCTCGAGCCGGTCGGCCGCAACACCGCGCCCGCGGCTTGCGTCGCGGCCCTGGTCCTCGCCGAGAGCGACCCCGAGGCGCTGATGCTGCTGATGCCCTCGGACCACATGATCGATGACGTTGCCGCCTTCGCCGCGGCGATCGACCTGGCCGCGACCGTGGCGCGCGCCGGCAGCCTGGTCAGCTTCGGCATCGCCCCCGAGCGTCCCGAAACCGGCTATGGCTACATGCGGCGCGGCGAGCCCGTTGACCAGCTCGGCGGCGCCTTCCGGGTCGCCGAGTTCGTCGAAAAGCCCGGGCCGGAGCTGGCGCGGGCCTACCTTGCCTCGGGCGAGTATTTCTGGAACGGCGGGATTTTCCTGTTTCCGGTGGCGCTCTTTCTGGATGAGCTCGAACGGCTGCGCCCCGATATCGTCGCCGCCTGCCGGCAGGCGCTGGCCGAGGCGAGCCGCGATGCCGATTTCATTCGCCTCGGCAAGGCCGCGTTCGCCGCTTGCGCGACCGACTCGATCGACTATGCGGTGATGGAGCACACCCATTGCGCGGCGGTCGTCCCGGCCGCCATGGGGTGGAGCGACGTCGGCTCGTGGGACGCGTTGTGGGAGATGAGCGTCAAGGATGATCAGGGCAACTCGATCGCCGGCAACGTCATCGCCGAAGACACCCGCAATTGCTACTTGCGATCCGAGGCCGGGCTCGTCGCCGCGATCGGCATCGAGGATCTCGTCGTCGTCGCCACCGCCGACGCGGTCATGCTGGCCCCGCGCAACCGCACCCAGGAGGTCAGGCAGCTGGTGGCGCGGCTCGTCAAAGAACGCCGCGAGGAGGCCGAGGCGCTGCCGACCGTCCATCGCCCGTGGGGCACCTACCAATCGTTGCACAATGGCCACCGGGTGCAGGTCAAGCACATCATGGTCAAGCCCGGCGGCCGGCTGTCCTTGCAGATGCATCACCATCGCGCCGAGCATTGGATCGTCGTGCACGGCACCGCCAAGATCCGCCGCGGCGAGGAGGAGATGATCCTGACCGAGGACCAGTCGACCTACATCCCGCTCGGCACGGCGCATCGGCTGGAGAACCCGGGGAAGATTCCGCTGCACCTGATCGAAGTGCAGTCGGGCAGCTATCTCGGCGAAGACGACATCATCCGCCTCGAAGACAGTTACGGACGGATCTAGCGGCGGTCACGAGTTGGTTGACCCATGTCTGGCCCCCGAGTATGCTGTAGATAACGGCGCGGCTGTTAATCACATCGCGCGATTTGCAGGAAAGCACCAGCAGATGATCAGGCGCCGGCTACTCGGCTCCCTGCGGCTCGGGCGGATCGGCGCCATCCTGGCCGCAGTCCCGCTGGCTTGCGCGATCGGCGTCTGGTCCAGTCGGATCGATGATAATGCGGTCCTTCGAGCCAAGGCTGTCGCCCTCACCGCGGGGCTGACGAGCGCCTCGGCGCGGATCTGGACCATCAACGACTGGGTCTATCACGATCAAGGTTTTGGCAAGAACCATCGCTACTTTATCGTGCCGGCTCTCGGCGCCACTCCGATCCAGATAATGGAATCGGGTGGCGATTGCGCGGACAAATCCCGGCTGGTTTCGGCAATGCTGCGCGAGATCGGGATCAGATCGGGTCTCGTGATGATCTATCCCTGTCGACATTGTGGTCCGATCCATACAGTCGTCGAGGCGCGCAGCAACACGGGACGCATGGTGGTCGATCCCATTTGGGACGTGGATTATCCGTCGGCGAACGGAAGGTTCCTCGGCATCAAAGGGCTGGCCGGAACGCGGCTCGGGATCGAGCACGTCGCCGATTTGCAGAGGCACAGCGCAGCAGGAACCAAAATCCGCAAGATGCCGGCGGCGGACGCTGACTTCGATTATGCCGTCGGCATGAATTGGGATAAGAACATCGTTACTCGAGCCGCAGCATTCAGCCTGCAAAAATTGGGTTATGATCCTCAGCGGCTAATGAGGCCGCAAATTCTCGAGGATCCCAAGCTCGCGCTCACGGTTGTCCTGATTGCTGCGGCAATGGGGCTGGCCATGCTGGCTGCGGTACTCGGGTTTGCCTTTCCCCGTATGGCCGAAAGATTTCGCCTGCCGCCGCGTACGGAAAACCGAAGTGCCCTTGACGCGAAGCGCTCGGTCCCGGCACGATGATCGGCAGGGTTCAATACGCTGAATTGCCAAGTGGTTCATCAAACGGCGTTTTCGAAGATGAACGGGGAAACGAATGAAACCGGACATCAAGGAGCGTGTGCATAGCGAGGCAGGTTTTTACGAAAACGATCAATCGCAGCGCGAGCGGTTCGACGACGCTTTGACCTATTTGAACGATGGCATCGGTCGGCAGCGGCGAAACGACGCGATCCGCGCCGCGATGCGGGATGCCGAAGGTATGCGGGTCCTTGAGATCGGTTCACAATCATGGGAGTGGTGTCTCTTTCGCAATGGATACCAACCGGGACAGCTCACCTGCATCAACATCTCCGAGGCTGAGCTCGCCATCGGACGGGCACATGCGGCAAAGCTCGGCTTTGCGTGCGACTTCCGCAATATGGACGCACATGACCTCGAGTTTGAGGATGGCAGTTTCGACGTGGTGTTCGGGACCGCGATATTGCATCATCTCGAATTTGCCCGCGGGATGCGCGAGATTTTCCGGGTTCTGCGAAACGGCGGAAAGATCGTTTTTGTCGAGCCGTTGCGCAATAATCCAGTGGGCCGGCTGGTGCGGTGGCTGACCCCACACGCGCGCACCCCGGACGAATTGCCGCTCGGCCGCCCCGAATTGCGCTTGATCAGCCGTAACTTCGAGCTGGAGAATTATTACAGCGAAATGTTCACTGTGCTCGGGGCGCTGATCGCGCGGCCGATCTTCAGGAGCCCGATCAACCGTGTGACCCGAGCCTGCGACCGTATCGACGATATGGTCCTGCGCATGGCGCCCGCTGCCGGCGTCTATTGCCGCTCCGTCGTCATCCGCGGGACCAAGAACTCGGAGATATGGCGTAACTGAAGGCTCGCTGCCGCGGCTGACGAATGGCGAGCCGCCCGGTGGTGTGCGGGCGGGCTACCGCGATTCACCTGTCCTCCTGACGTGACGACTCTGTTCACCCGGTGGGCTGCGGCCCGAGCACGCGGGCGCGGACGGCTGTTTGGATGATCGCTGTAGCATCGCGGCTGGCGAGCTGGGCGGCGGCGATGCGCCGCGCCGATGCCACGATGATCACCAAGGCATAAAAGCCATCGAACATCCCTTGCGTGGCGAACGATCCGCCGGCGCAATAGCCGATCAGCGAGGCCTGGACCACGCGCCCAAGAGTGTTCGCCCATCGCAAATCCGGATTTCCCCGCGACTGTCGGACCAGCCAGCGCGCGTCGACGGCGCTGCTGACCAGGATGGCAATAAAGATCGCGAGCCCGACAAAGCCCTGATTGCCGAGCATCTCGAACCAGATGCTGTGCGGCGCGCGCGGCACCATCAACGGCGGCAGGCCGGTGTACCCGAGAATTCGGTTAACCGTATGCGGCGCAAAGGACCATTGGAAGCCGGCGCCGGTGATCGGCCGCTTCATCGCCATGTCCCACGACAGATGCCACAGGTAGATGCGGGTTTCCGCCGATGAATCTTGTTTATAGTCTTCGATCGTCCCCATCCGGTCGAGCCATTCCGCCGGGGCGAAGTTCCATACCCCGAGCGCGACAAAGGCGATAAGCACCGCCGATGCGATCTTCCGCCGCGAGCGCCACCACAGCATCCCGCCCATCGCCAGCAGCGCGACCAGCGCGCCGCGCGAATAAGTTAGAATATCCCCTAAAAAGGTGCAGCCGATCAGTGCCAGGAACGGCCATTTGAGCGACGGGCGCTGAAATCTCTCGCGAATGTAGAACAGCAGCGGCAGAATCATTGTCAGCGCCACCCCCAGATCGTTGTTGTCGCCGAGCATTGAAGAGGGCGGGCCATAAACCCGGCTCGTGCCGCCGGTTAGCAACAGCGAGCCCAAGCCGCCCTTGACCCCCCAAAAGGCGATCGACAGCGCACACACGGCGATCAGCTGGTCGAGCCGTTCGCGGGTCGTCGTCAGGGTAAACGCGACGATCGTCATCAGCAGCATTTTTTCGGCGAGGTCCCATTTTTCATAGATCTCGTCAGCCGGCCCGGTACCGAATATCGAAGTGACCGAGACCCAGAGCCCGAGACTGACGAGCAGGCAGGTCGTCTTGTTGAGCGGCGGGAATTTCGGCTCGCTTCTTGACATGAGCCAGGAGAGGAAGGTCGCCACCGCGGTGACCAGTGCATATGGAATACTGCCAAAGATACCGCCCCAAACCGCCTCTTGCGGGTTCATCAGCGAGATCCAGTACCAGATCAGGATCCCCCAATACGGGCCATTCAAAAATATGAAAGGGAGCGCGGAGAAGAAGACGATAAATAGAACTAGGCCGCGCATCGGTCGGGTTGCTCCTCTGGGCTTGCAACAGGAGTTGGACGGTGCCGGCCGCTGCCGTTGCAAGCTTGTGGTGGCGGCCAGCCATCGCGGCGCGTGGGCTCTGGCCGGCGGCGATCAGCAAGCCGCACACATCGCCGGCCGCTGGGCCGCGCATGCCGTGCGCCAGCCGGCAGCGCAATCCGCACCCGCCTGCGACCGCGGGGAGACAGAAGGGCGAGGAGGCTCACAGGTCGTTGCCGGACGTGAAATCAGGGTTCAAACTTTGCCCAGTCGTCTACCATCAATCCGCGTGATCGTCGAGGCTGCGCCGCAACGGCCGCCGATACTTGGCGGCGTCGCGTCGCGGTCGCCGGAATTCCCGAAGAATTCACCCGATTGGTTGATGGATCGTAAAGCAATGGGTTTGCCGCCGGCGCCGTGGTATTTTGCCTCCGGTGGCCGCGGCGCATCGCCGGCGCCGGTTCGCGGCGCGATTGCAGAATGGTGCACCGGTCGTGACGCTCGGCGACTGGGCTCGGCGGCGGCTTGGAGATGCGCCGACACATGTCAGGTTTTGTAGGGACCGCGCTTTGCCGCAAGGGCGACGGCTCGCCGCAAGCCGGGAATTCGTCCGCCGCTTGGGCGCTCCTCGACGGGGCGGCGCTGCGCGATCCTGGCATATGCCAGGAAATACGAAAATTGATGGAGCAGAGCGGCGATCTGCTGCTGCACCACGATCCGATCTGGCTCGGCGCCGGAGCCGGCGAGACGCCTGAGGCGCCCGCTCTCAGCGCCAACGCATTTTACGTCTGTCGCCGGAACGGTCTCTTGATCGGTTATGCGCCGTTCACTTCGGGTTCGCGGGCGCTGCGTTTTGCCGTCGGCGAACTCATCCTGCGTCGCCATCGATTGCGCAGTTTCACCTTGGTGCACGACATCGTCGCGGTCGGCGGCAGGGAGATGCGCCTCGCGCTGACCCGTGAGCTGCTCGATGTTATGCGCCGGCGGCTGCGTCCCGGCGAGGGGGTATTTCTCGAAGGCGTTCCCACCGACAGCGCCCTGTTCCAGGCGCTATCGTCTCCGGCGTCCGGAAGATCCCTGCTGACGGTCCGCCTCGGCGATGCTTGCGAACATCAATTCGCCAGGCTTCCCGAAAATTTTCGCGATTATGAGGCGCAACTCGGCTCCAATTCGCGCAAAAAACTTCGCTGGGGAAGAAAGAAGCTCGTGGAGCACGTTTCCGGCGAGCTTCGCACCGCTCGGTTTACCGAGATGGCCGAGGTGGCGCAGTTCGTCGCCGACGCGCAAAAGATCTCGCGTGCGACCTACCAATGGAGATTGCTCGGGCTCGGCTTGAGAAACGCGGCCGGGTTGACCGCTACGCTGGTTTTTGCGGCGCGAAACGGCTGGCTGCGCTCGTACATCCTCTACTGTCGCGGCGAGCCGGTCGCGTTCATGCTCGGATATCATTATTGCCGGACCTACTATTACATGGATGTCGGTTACGATCCGGACTGGTCGAAATGGGGCGTCGGCTCGATCCTGCAAATCGAGGTGATGAAAGACCTGCTGGGCGACCACAATCGGCCCGAGATTTTCGATTTTTCCACCGGCATTGGCGAGCATAAGACGCGCTTCGGCAACAGCTCGCGCTCCGAGATCAATCTCCTGCTGCTGAAAAACTGCCCGCGCAACGCGTTTCTCGCCGCCGCTTTCACCGCCACCGCGGCGGTCGACAAGCAGCTCCGCAGGTCGATGGAGAGACTCGGGGTCAAGGCATCGCTCAAGCGATGGCTGCGTCGCAGAGCCTAGCTCGCCTCACCGGCGGCCGCCCCAGGCGATAAAGCCGTCGTTCTTGAGGCCGGGCTTGCCGTAGCGCAAAGGTTCGCCGGCGAAGGTTTCGACCCGGCCGCCGGCGGCTTCGAGGATCGCTTGGCCGGCCGCGGTGTCCCACTCCATCGTCGCGCCGAAGCGCGGGTAAAGATCGGCCTCGCCGGCGGCGATCAGCCCGAATTTGAGCGCGCTGCCGCAGCTGCGGCGGGCGCGCACCGGAAAGTCCGCGAGAAATTCGCCGAGGCGGCGGCTGTTTTCGTGCGAGCGGCTGTGAACCACGACGAGCCCCTCTGGCGCGGGCAGTCGCGCGGCGATCGGCTCGATCGCGCCGCCGCGGCGCTGGCGGGTCGCGGTCCCCGGCCCATAGGCGGCGTAGGTCAGCCCGACCGCCGGCCCGTGCAGCACGCCGAGCACCGGGCGGCCGTCCTCGACGAGCCCGATGCACACCGCGAACTCGTCGTTCTTGGCGACGAACTCGCGGGTACCGTCGAGCGGGTCGACCGCCCAGAAGCGCGCCGCCGCGGGCGGCAGGCCTTCGGCCTCGACCAATTCCTCGGCAAAGACCGGGATCTCGGGAAAGGCGCTTTCGAGCATCGCGATGATGATCCGCTCGGCGCCGAGGTCGGCCTCGGTCACCGGGGTCTTGTCGGCCTTCTGGCGCACGTCGAAATCCTGCGCATAGACCCGCATGATCGCCTCGCCGGCCAACAGCGCCGCCTGCCGCGCGGTGCTGAGCAACGTCTCGCGGGACCCGCTCATGCCGCCGCCACTCCCCGCTCGCCCGCCCGGATCTCAGCGGCGCGGATCGCCCGCCACAGCCGCTCGGGCGTGGCCGGCATGTCGATGTGCTCGATGCCGAGCGGGGCGAGCGCGTCGACCATCGCATTGACCAGCGCCGGCGGCGCGCCGATCGCCCCGGCTTCGCCCGCCCCCTTGAGCCCGAGCGGGTTGGTGCGGCACGGCACGACGTTATAGGCAAACTCGATCAGGGGCAGCGTATCGGCGTGCGGCACCGCGTAATCGGTCAGCGAGCCGGTCACCAGCTGCCCGGTCTGGGGGTCGTAGACGCAGCGTTCGAGCATTGCCTGACCCACTCCTTGCGCCACACCGCCCTGCACCTGGCCCTGCAGCAGCAGCGGATTGATCACTGTGCCGAAATCGTCGACGACGACGTAGCGCACAATGTCGACATGCCCCGTCAAAGGATCGATCTCGACCTCGCAGACATGGCAGCCATTGGGAAAGGTCGAGGCCGGCGGGGTGAAATGGCCGCTCTCGGCAAAGCCGGGCTCGATTTCGGGCGGCAGCTGCGGCGGGTTGAAGGCGGCGCGCGCCACCGCCTCGATGCCGATCTCTCGGTCGGTGCCGGCGATCCGAAAGACGCCGTCGGCAAAATCGAGGTCGGCCTCGGCCGCTTCCAACAGGTGTGCTGCGATCCGGCGGCCCTTGGCGATCAGCTTCTGCGCAGCGTTGACGAGCGCCACACCGCCCACCGGCAGCGAGCGCGAGCCGCCGGTGCCGCGGCCAAAGCCGATGGCGTCGGTGTCGCCCTGCAGCACGCGCACCCGCTCCGCCGCCAGCCCGAGTCGCTCGGCCGCCAGCTGCGCGTACGCGGTATGGTGCCCCTGGCCCGAGGATTGGGTGCCCATCAGGACGGTCAGGGTGCCGCTCGGGTCGAAGCGCAATTCGGCGAATTCGTCGAACCCGCCGCCGCTCTGCTCGATATAGACGCAGTGGCCGAGCCCGCGATAACGCCCGCGCGCCCGCGCCTCGGCCCGCCGCCCGGCGAGCCCGGCAAGGTCGGCCGCGGCCAGCGCCTGATCGAGGTTGCGGGCGAAATCGCCGCTGTCATATACGAGGCCGAGCGGGGTGGCGTAGGGCATCGCCTCGGGCCGGATGAAATTGCGCCGGCGCAGCTCCTCCGCGGCGACCCCGAGCCGGCGCGCGGCGACATCGATCAGCCGCTCGATCGCATAGGCCGCCTCCGGCCGCCCGGCGCCGCGGTAGGCGTCGACCGGGACGGTATGAGTGAAGGCACCCTTGACCGCGACGTGGATCGCCGGGATCGCGTAGACGCCGCTGAACATGACCCCGCCCGATGCGGTCGGGATCTCCGGCGCGAAATTCGACAGATAGGCGCCCATATTGGCGATCGTGGCGACCTTCAGCCCGAGAAACCGCAGCTCCTCGTCGAGCGCCAGCTCGAGCCGGGTCACATTGTCGCGGCCCTGGGTGTCGGTCATGAAGGCGTCGGCGCGCTCGGGCGTCCATTTGACCGGCCGACCGAGCTTTTTCGCCGCCCACAGCACCAGGATGTGCTCGGGGTAGAGAAACAATTTCATGCCGAAGCCGCCGCCGACGTCGCGGGTCACCACTCGGATGCGGTTCTCCGGGATCCGGAAAACGCTCTCGGCCAAGAGGTTGCGCAGAAAATGCGAGCCCTGGGTCGAACTCCACAGGGTATAGGCGTCCTCGCCCGGATCGTATTCGCCGACAGCACCCCGCGGCTCCATCGAGTTGACGATGATCCGGTTATTGACGAGCTCGAGGCCGATCCGGTGGGGCGCCGCCGCCATCGCCCGCTCGACCGCGGCCTCGTCGCCGAGCCCCCAGTCGAAGGCGAGGTTGCCGGGCACCTCGTCCCAAACCGCGGGCTGACCCGGATCGAGGGCAAGCGCGGTCTCGACCGTGGCCGGCAACGGCTCGTAATCGATCTCGATCAATTCGGCCGCATCACGCGCTTGCGCCAAGCTCTCGGCCACCACCATCGCCACCGTATCGCCGACATGGCGCACTCGCTCGCGCACCATCGCCGGGCGCGGCGGGACGGGCGAGGTCGAGCCGTCGCGGTTGGTCAAGGTGCTGAGGCACGGGATCGGGCCGAGCCCATCGCCGGCCACATCCTCGCCGGTCAGCACCGCCAGCACCCCCGGCGCCCCGGTCGCCGCCGCGGTGTCGAGCGCGCCGATGCGGGCATGCGCGTGCGGCGAGCGCAGCATATGGGCAAAGGCCTGGCGCGGGCGGACCAGATCGTCGACGTAGCTGCCATGGCCGGTCAAAAACCGTCGATCCTCGACGCGCCGGACCGGCTGGCCGATGCCGTATTG
>DASYNW010000111.1:0-8503 GCA_036008325.1 Allostellaceae bacterium | reverse complement strand
GGTCGAGGGGCGGCCGATGCCCAGCTCCTCGAGTTTCTTGACGAGGCTCGCCTCGGTATAGCGCGGCGGCGGCTGAGTGAAATGCTGCGCCGGGTCGACCGCGCCCCGCGCGAGGCGCTCCTTCTCGCGCATATTCGGCAGGCGGCGGCCTTCGCTTTCCTCTGCGCCCGCCTTATCGGCTTCGTCGTCGCGGTCTTCCTGGTAAAGCCTCAAGAACCCGTCGAACAGCACGACCGAACCGGTCGCGTGCAGGCGGGTGCGGCCGCTCTGATCGGCGATGTCGACGCTGGCCTGGTCGAGCAAGGCCGACGCCATCTGGCTTGCCACGGTGCGCTTCCAGATCAGCTCGTAAAGCCGGCGATGGTCGTTGTCGAGATGGCGGGCGACATCGTCGGGCCGGCGGGCAAGATCGGTCGGGCGGATCGCCTCGTGTGCTTCCTGGGCGTTCTTGGCCGGGCTCTTATAGACCCGCGGCTCGCCCGGCACATAGCGCGGGCCGAACTCGCCGCCGATCAGCCGGCGCGCGGCGGCGATCGCCTCGGCAGCGATCGCGACGCCATCGGTGCGCATATAGGTAATGAGGCCGACCGTATCGCCGTCGAGGTCGATCCCCTCGTAAAGCCGCTGCGCCACCCGCATCGTTCGGCTCGCACCGAAGCCGAGCTTGCGCGAGGCTTCCTGCTGCAGGGTCGAGGTGGTGAACGGCGGAAACGGGTTGCGCCGGACCTGCCGGCTGTCGATTTCGGCGACGGCAAAGCCAGGGGCATTGAGGATCGCATCGGCGGCGGCGCGCGCCTTGGCTTCGGTATCGAGATCAAAGCGTTCGAGGCGCTTGCCGTCGAGGTGGGTCAGCCGCGCGGTGAAGCTGTGCCCGGCCTCGGTCGTAAACGTGACTTCGACGGTCCAGTATTCGCGCGATTTGAAGGCTTCGACCTCGGCCTCGCGCTCGCAAATCAGGCGCAGCGCCACCGATTGCACGCGGCCGGCCGAGCGGCTGCCCGGAAGCTTGCGCCACAGCACCGGCGACAGGGTGAAGCCGACCAGGTAATCGAGCGCCCGGCGCGCCAGATAGGCGTCGACCAGCTCGCGGTCGATCTCGCGCGGCCGGCGAAACGCCTCGATCACGGCGTTCTTGGTGACCTCGTTGAAGACGACCCGCTTGACCTCGATCCCGGTCAATGCCCGGCGCGACTTCAGCACCTCCTGGACGTGCCACGAGATCGCCTCGCCCTCGCGGTCGGGGTCGGTGGCCAAGATCAGGCCGTCGGCGCCGCGCATCGCCTGGACGATTTCCTTCATGTGCTTTTCGGATTTGCCGTCGACCGCCCATGACATCGCGAAATCGTCGTCGGGCAGGACCGAGCCGTCCTTGGCCGGAAGATCGCGCACATGACCGTAGCTGGCGACCACCCGGTAATCGGGGCCCAGATACTTGTTGATGGTTTTCGCTTTTGCCGGTGATTCGACGACGACGACTTTCATGGGCCCGTTCGGTGAAGCCGGGCGGCGAGAGATCACAGCGCAGCGATGCTCAGCGCAGCGAGACGAGATTGCCCGGATGACGCTCGACCCGCCCGGCCAGCTCCAACTCGAGCAGCAGAGTGGCGACCGCGGATGCTGTCAATTGGCACTGACGCACCAGTTCGTCAACCGCGACCGGGGTCGGCCCCAGACTTTCGAGGATGATCGCGAGCGCGTCCTCGTCGGCGGCCGGCTCCCCGGCGCCACCATCGGGCCAGGCAGGCTCTCCAGGTGGCGGCCAGCCAGGCTCGCTCGCCAGCGCCGGCAGCGGCCCGCGCAGCAGCGGGCCGAGCTGCGCCAGCACGTCCTCGGCCGACTCGGTCAGGGTGGCGCCACGCCGCAAGAGATCGTTGGCGCCGCGGCAGCGCGGGTCGAGCGGCGAACCCGGCACGGCAAACACCTCACGGCCCTGCTCGAGGGCAAAGCGGGCGGTAATCAGCGAGCCCGAGCGCGCCGCCGCCTCCACCACGAGGACGCCCAGCGCCATCCCCGAGATGATCCGGTTGCGGCGCGGGAAATGGCGCGCCTGCGGCTCGCTGCCGGGCGGCAATTCGGCGACAATGGCACCCTGGCGCCGCAGCGCGTCGTAGAGCCCGCGATTCTGCTCGGGATAGACGATGTCGACGCCGCCGGCCACGACCGCGACGGTGCCGGTCTCGAACGCCCCCAGATGCGCCGCGGCGTCGATGCCGCGGGCGAGGCCCGAGACGACGACGAGCCCGGCGCGGCCGAGCCCCTCGGCCAGCTCGCGGGCGAGGCGCCGCCCATTGGCCGAGGCGTTGCGCGCACCGACCATCGCCAGCGCCGGCTGGTTGAGGAGCTCGGCCCGTCCGAGCACGCTCAGGATCGGCGGCGCATCCTCGACCGCGCCAAGCGCGCCCGGATAGAGCGGCTCGCCCCAGCACACGAACCGGCCGCCGATGCGATCGAGCGCTGTCAGCTCGGCTGCGGCGGCGGCTCGGGTGACCGCGGTCACGGTCCCGGTGCGCTCGCCGCGGCGGGCCAGGCGCGGCAGCGCTTCGAGTGCGGCGCGGGCCGAGCCGAACCGGCGCAGCATCGCGTAAAAGCTGATCGGACCGATCGATTCGGTGCGGATCAGGCGCAGCCAGTCGAGCCGCTCCTCGGGTTCGAGCGCGCGCGCGGCCAGGGCGCCCTCAGCTTTTCCGGAACGAGATCCGGCTTTCCCTGCCCGCGATCAGGCGCCGGATGTTGGCATGGTGGCGCAGGATGATCATGAGCGCGATCGCCGCGATCAGGAGAGCCGTCGCCCGGCCGGCAAGGAACGGCGCCACGGCGGCGCTGGCGACCGAGGCGATCAGTGCCGCGAGCGAGGAATATCGCGAGTACGCGGCGACCGCGAGCCAGATCAGGGCGGCGACCAGCGCCACCGGCCAGGCCAGCGCGATCAGCACGCCGAGCGCGGTCGCAACGCCCTTGCCGCCGCGAAACCCGAGCCAGACCGGGAACATATGGCCGAGGATCACCCAGAGGCCGGCGGCCAGCGCCGCCCCCTCGCCCCAGCGATGGGCGACCGCCGCCGCGACGCACCCCTTGCCGACATCGAACAGCAGGGTCAGCCCCGCCAAGCCGATGCTGCCGGTACGCAAGACGTTGGTGGCGCCGATGCTGCCCGAGCCGATGCGGCGGATGTCGCCGTGGCCGGCGATACGGCTCAGCACCAGCCCGAACGGGATGGAGCCCAGCAGATAGCCGAAAATCGCGGCGGCGATCAGCGCGGTCATCGACAGCGGGATTGCATCGTCGCTCCGCTCCTCGCAATGACACCGCGGCTGGTCATTGCGAGCACAGCGAAGCAATCTCGTTGGTCCGGATCCACGCTCAATCCTCGCCCCGGAAAATGGTGCGGCCGTCGACGATCGTGCGCACGACGCGGCCCCGGACCGCGCGGCCGTCGAACGGCGCGTTCTTCGATTTCGAGCGGAACCTGTCGGTCGAGATCCGCCAGGCATGATCCGGGTCGAACAGCACCAGATCGGCCGGCGCGCCCGGCGCCAGCCGCGCCACCGGGAGGCGCAGGATGCGCGCCGGGTTCGAGGTCAGCCGCGAAATGACTTCGAGCAGGCCGAGATCGCGGTTGTGGTAGAGCTCGAGCGATAATGGCAGCAAGGTTTCGAGCCCGACGATGCCAGAGGCCGCCGAGCTGAACGGCAGCCGCTTCGAATCCTGGTCCCACGGCGCATGATCGCTGGCGATCGCGTCGATCGTGCCGTCGCGCAGCCCGTCGATCACCGCGCGGCGGTCGGCTTCGCCGCGCAGCGGCGGCGACAATTTGGCGAAGGTGCGGTAGTCGCCGATCGCGGTCTCGTTCAGGGTAAAATAAGGGGGTGCGGTATCGCAGGTGACCGGCAGCCCCAGCACCTTGGCGCGGCGGATCGCTTCGACCGCGGCGGCGGTGGAAAGGTGGGCCGCGTGATAGCGGGCGCCGGTCAATTCGACCAGCCGCAGGTCGCGCTCGATCATTATGATCTCGGCCGCGGCAGGGATCGCCGGCAGCCCGAGCCGGGTGGCGATCTCGCCCTCGTTGACCTCGCCGGCCGCGGCGAGGCTCGGCTCTTGCGGGTGCTGCAGCACCAGCAGATCGAAGCTGCGGGCGTAGGCCAGCACGCGGCGCATGACCAGCGCGTCGGCGACCGCCTTGACCCCGTCGGTGAAGCCGAGCGCGCCATTGGCGGCGAGCAGGCCCATCTCGGTCAGCCGGCGGCCTTTGAGGCCTTTGGTCGCGGCGGCATAGGTGTGGATCTTGGCGAGCTTCGCCTCGCGCGCCCGCCGGGCCAGGAACTCGACGACCGAGACGTCATCGACGGGCGGCTCGGTGTTGGGCAGCGCCACCATCGTCGTGACGCCGCCGGCGGCCGCCGCCCGACCGCCGCTCTCGATCGATTCCATGTGCTCGGCGCCGGGCTCGCGCAATTGCACGCGCATATCGACGAGGCCGGGCGCCAGGCAAAGCCCCGCGGCGGCCACGGTCTCGGCATCCTCGGCGCAGCCCGCGAGGTCGCCGCCGATCGCGGCGATGCGGCCGGCTTCGATCAGGAGGTCGCCGGTCCGGTCGAGCCCGCTCGCCGGATCGAGCAGCCGGGCGCCCTGGATCAGGAGGCGGCTCACGCCCGCTCCCTACCCCTCCCCCGCTCGGCGGGAGAGGAGAGCGGCGGGCGATTGCCGAGATCGCCGGTCAGGATCTCGAGGCAGGCCATGCGCACCGCGACCCCCATCTCGACCTGATCGCGGATCAAGCTGCGGTCGATGTCGTCGGCGATCTCGCTGCCGATCTCGACGCCGCGGTTCATCGGGCCGGGATGCATGATTAGCGCGTCGGGCTTGGCCGCACGCAGCTTCTCGTAGTCGAGGCCGAAAAAATGAAAGTATTCGCGCGTCGACGGCACGAACGAGCCGTGCATCCGCTCGCTCTGCAGGCGCAGCATCATCACGATGTCGACCCCGGCGAGCCCGCGGCCCATGTCGTGGAACACCTCGACGCCGAGCCGTTCGATCGCCGCCGGTAGGAGGGTGCGCGGCGCCACCACCCGCACCCGCGCGCCCATGATGTTGAGGAGCGCTATGTTCGAGCGCGCGACCCGGCTGTGCAGGACGTCGCCGCAGATCGCGACCAGGAGCCCATCGAGCCGGCCCTTGCGGCGGCGGATCGTCAGCGCGTCGAGCAGCGCCTGGGTCGGGTGCTCGTGGCTGCCGTCGCCGGCGTTGATGACGGCGCAGTCGACCTTTTCCGACAGCAGCTGCACCGCGCCCGATTCGGGGTGGCGCACGACCAGCACGTCGGGGTGCATCGCGTTCAAGGTCATCGCGGTGTCGATCATGGTCTCGCCCTTGACCATCGAGCTCACCGCCACCGCCATGTTGATCACGTCGCCGCCGAGCCGCTTGCCGGCGACCTCGAACGAGGTGCGGGTGCGGGTCGAGTTTTCGAAAAAGCAGTTGATGATCGTGCGCCCGCGCAGCAATGCG
Source organism: Allostellaceae bacterium (assembly GCA_036008325.1). Taxonomy (GTDB): domain Bacteria; phylum Pseudomonadota; class Alphaproteobacteria; order ATCC43930; family CGMCC-115725; genus AP-15. The sequence continues at coordinate 2,998 of DASYNW010000111.1, read as the reverse complement.
CGTTTTTTCTCGGCCTGACGGTTCAATTCGACATAGCCGTCGGCGAGATCAAGAAACCGGTCGATCTCCGCCGGAGACAGGCCCTCGATGCCGAGCAGGTGACGGTGCCCGAACCCGGCGGCGTTAACGCTCCCTTGCATGCACGGGCAAGTATAAGGAGCGACCCGCCGGGCGGCAAGGCTCGGCCGAAGCCGCTCGCCGGCAACGACCGGACCCCGGCGCGCCAAGCCGGCGACGGCGCAGGAGAGGAATGATAAAGGCTCTGTATCCGAGTCGCGGCGGCTCGTGCCGGCCCGCTGAATGCCAAAACGGGCGCGCCGCGCTTTGTTCCGCGGCAAAGCGCTTTTCCGGGCGAGCGGCGCCGCTCCAATCGATTACTGCGAGCGCGGAGGGGACCGTTCCGGCGACGGGCGCGCCAGTAAATCGAGAAAGCCTTGCAGGATATAGGCGGCGGCGACGCGGTCGACGATTTGAGCGCGGCGCTTTCGGCTGAGGTCGGCGGCGATCATCTCGCGGGTGACGGCCGCGGTCGACAGGCGCTCGTCCCACAGCGCCACCGGCAGATCGCGCAACGCCACGAGGTTGCGGACGAACTGGCGGACCGACTGGGTGCGGGGCCCGTCGATGCCGGCCAGGGTCAGCGGCAGGCCGACGACGAGGCCGCCCGCGCCGTGCAGGTCGACGAGCGCGAACAGCCGTGCGGTGTCCTCGCGAAACCGCCGCCGGCGGATGGTTTCGAGCGGGCTGGCGATGACGAGGCGGGTGTCGGAGAGGGCGAGGCCGATCGTCTTGGTGCCGACATCGAGGCCGATCAGCCGCGCGCCCGGCGGCACCGCCTCGCGCAATGCCGCGGGGTCGGCTAGGATCATGGGCGAGGATACCTTATTTTAACGGGCGCCGGGATCTTACGGGCGACGGGCGCGGCTTCCGCGCGGATGGGGCGATCATGGCGTTGGCAGCAATATGGCGTTAGACAGGGCCACCGTGGCGCACATCGCCGCCTTGGCGCGGATCAGGCTTGCCGAAGCCGAGCTCGAGCCGCTTGCCGCCGAATTGTCGCAGATCCTCGATTGGGTCGAGCAGCTGAACGAAGTCGACACCTCGGGGGTGGCGCCGATGGCGAGTGTGGCGGCGATGCGCCTGCCGATGCGCGAGGACCGGGTCAGTGACGGCGATTGCCGCGAGGCGATCCTCGAAAACGCGCCGCGCACCGCGCCGGCGGCGACCACCCGCGGGTTCTTTGCCGTGCCCAAGGTGATTGAGTGAACGGCGGCAGGCTGACCGGGCTCAGCCTCGCCGAGGCGCGCGACGGTCTCGCCCGCGGCGAATTCTCGGCGCGCGAATTGACCCAGAGCTACATCCTCGCGGTCGAGGCGGCGCGGCCGTTGAACGCCTTCATCACGGAGACGCCCGAGCAGGCGCTGGCCATGGCCGAGGCCGCCGACCGACGGTTGGCGCGCGGCGAGGCCGGCCCGCTCGACGGCATCCCAATCGCGGTCAAGGACCTCTATTGCACCAAGGGGGTGCTGACGACCGCGGCCTCGCACATCCTCGACGGGTTTCGCCCGCCCTACGAATCGACCGTGACCGAAAAGCTGTGGCAGGCCGGTGCGGTCATGCTCGGCAAGACCAACCTCGACGAGTTCGCGATGGGCTCGTCGAGCACCACGAGCTATTACGGCCCGGTCGAGAACCCGTGGCGCCGGCCCGGCAATAATCAACCGCTCGTGGCGGGCGGCTCGTCCGGCGGCTCGGCGGCGGCGGTGGCGGCGTACGCGGCCTTGGCCGCGACCGGCACCGACACCGGTGGCTCGATCCGCCAGCCGGCGAGCTTTTGCGGCATCGTCGGGCTGAAGCCTTCCTATGGCCGCTGTTCGCGCTGGGGGGTGGTGGCGTTCGCCTCGTCGCTCGACCAGCCCGGGCCGATGACCCGCACCGTGCGCGACGCCGCAATCATGCTGCACGCGATGGCCGGCCACGATCCGAAGGATTCGACCTCGGCGCCGCTGCCGGTGCCGGATTACGAGGCGGCCTTGAGCGGCGACATCCGCGGATTGCGGGTCGGCATCCCGCGCGAATACCGCGCCGACGGCATGCCGGGCGAGATCGAGGCGTTGTGGGAGGAGGGCGCGGGCTGGCTGCGCGCCGCCGGGGCCGAGCCGGTCGAGATCAGCCTGCCGCACACCAGATACGCATTGGCGACCTATTACATCATCGCCCCGGCCGAGGCGTCCTCGAACCTCGCGCGCTATGACGGGGTGCGGTTTGGCCTCAGGGTCGACGGCAGCAGCCTCGACGAGATGTACGAATTGACCCGTGCGGCCGGGTTTGGCGCCGAGGTCCGCCGCCGCGTGCTGATCGGCACCTATGTGCTGTCGGCCGGCTATTACGACGCCTATTACCTGAAGGCCCAGCGGGTGCGCGCCTTGATCGCGCAGGATTTCGCCACCGCGTTCGAGCGGGTCGATTGCATCCTGGCGCCGACCGCACCCTCGGCCGCCTTCGCCATCGGCGACAACACCGACGACCCGGTCGCGATGTATCTGAACGATCTGTTCACCGTGCCGGCGAGCCTCGCCGGATTGCCGGCGATCTCGGTCCCGGCCGGGCTCTCGGCCGACCGGCTGCCGCTCGGCCTGCAGATCATCGGCCGCCCCTTCGACGAGGAAACCGTGCTGCGCGCCGCCGCAGTCGTCGAAGATGCGGCGCAATTCCGCCATCTGCCCGGCTTTATCGCGGGAGGGCGCTGATGGGTGCTGATGGCATCATCGAGGGCCGCACAGGACCGTGGGAAATCGTGATCGGGCTCGAAGTTCATGCCCAAATCGTCTCCAAGGCGAAATTGTTTTCCGGGGCGGCGACCGCGTTCGGGGCCGAGCCTAACACCCAGGTCTCGCCGGTCGATGCCGCGTTTCCGGGGATGCTGCCGGTCATCAACCGAGTTTGCGTCGAGCAGGCGGTCAGGACTGGGCTCGGCCTCGACGCCGAGATCAATTTG
>DASYNW010000110.1:0-5066 GCA_036008325.1 Allostellaceae bacterium | reverse complement strand
GCAATATCGTGGACGTGGCTCTCGCGCAGCCCGGCGCCGGTGATCCGGACAAAGGTGCAGTTCTTCTGCATGTCGCCGATCGTGCGGTTACCGGTATAGCCCATTGCCGCGCGCAACCCGCCGATCAGCTGGTGGACGATGTTGCCGACCGGCCCCTTGTGCGGGACCCGACCCTCGACTCCCTCGGGCACCAGCTTCAAGGTGCTGGTCACCTCCTGCTGGAAATAGCGGTCGGCCGAGCCGCGGGCCATCGCCCCGATCGAGCCCATCCCACGATAATATTTGTAGCTGCGGCCCTGATAGAGGAACACCTCGCCTGGGCTCTCGTCGGTGCCGGCGAACAGCGAGCCCAGCATTGCGCAATCGGCCCCGGCGGCGATCGCCTTGGCGAGGTCGCCGGAAAACTTGATGCCGCCATCGCCGATCACCGGCACCCCGAACTTGCGGCATTCGGCGACAGTGTCGGCGATCGCGGTAAATTGCGGCACGCCGACCCCGGCGACCATGCGGGTGGTACAGATCGATGCTGGGCCGACCCCGACCTTGACCGCGTCGGCGCCAGCCTCGATCAGCGCGCGCGCGCCCTCGGCGGTGACGACGTTGCCGGCGATGACCTGTGTGTAGTTCGACAGTCGGCGGATCTCGCGCACCGCGGCGATCACCCGGTCCGAGTGGCCGTGCGCGGTGTCGACCACCAGGACGTCGAGCCCGGCGGCGAACAGCGCTTCGGCGCGCTCGGTCCCGTCCTTGCCGGTGCCGGTCGCGGCGGCGGCGCGCAATCGCCCGTGCCCATCCTTGCACGCGGTCGGAAAGCGCTGCGCCTTTTCGATGTCCTTGACCGTGATCAGCCCGATGCAACGATAGGCCTCGTCGACGACCACCAGCTTTTCGATGCGGTGCTGATGCAAGAGGCGCTTGGCTTCGTCGCGCCCGACACTCTCGCGCACCGTGACCAAACCGTCCTTGGTCATCAGCTCGGCAACTCGCTGGCGCGGGTCGCTGGCAAAGCGCACATCGCGATTGGTCAGTATGCCGGCGAGCCGGCCGGACAGTCCCCCGGATTGGCCCCGCTCGACCACCGGGATTCCCGAGATGCGGTGATCGGCCATCAGCCGCAACGCTTCGGCCAAGGTCTCGTCGGGATGGATGGTGACCGGGTTGACCACCATCCCGGCCTCGAATTTCTTGACCTTGCGGACCTCGTCGGCCTGCTGCTCGATCGGCATGTTGCGATGAATGACGCCGATGCCGCCGGCTTGGGCGAGCGCGATCGCCAAGGCGCTTTCGGTGACGGTATCCATCGCCGCCGAGACCAAGGGGATGCCGAGCTCGATCTCGCGGGTGAGGCGCGTGCGGGTATCGGTGTCGCCGGGCAGCACCGCGGAGGCGGCCGGGACCAGCATCACATCGTCAAAGGTCAGCGCCTGCCGGATTTCCATGCGAGCCTCTCAAGCGATGACGGCGCACTATACACAAGCGCGCCGCAGTCAATATCCATGGGCTCAGATATAGGCGCTGCGCCGCGGTTACGCGCCCCGGCGGAAGCCTTTGGCGACGACGTAGGTCTCGGCCGATTCGGCGCGGCTCGCCGGCGGCTTGGCATGGCGCAGCTCGGTGAAGGAGCGCTTGAGACGGGCCAGCAACGCGCCTTCGGCGCCGCCCTGAAACACCTTGGCGACGAACACACCGCCCGGTTCGAGAAGTTCCTCGGCGACATCGAAGGCGGCCTCGGCGAGGGCGACAATGCGCAAATGGTCGGTCGCGGCGTGCCCGGTCGCGGCCGGCGCCATGTCGCTGAGCACAACATCCGCGCCGCCGCCGAGCGCCTCCCTGATCGCGGCCGCCGCCTCCGGGTCGCGCAGATCGGCGCGCAGCAGGAGGGCGCCGGGGATCGGTGCGGTCTCGGCGAGGTCGACGCCCAGAACCCGTCCGCGCGAGCCGACGCGCTCGACCGCGACCTGGCTCCAGCCGCCCGGGGCGCAGCCGAGGTCGACCACCCGGCGTCCCGGCCGCAGCAGATGAAAGCGCAGGTCGAGCTCGATCAGCTTGAAGGCGGCGCGCGAGCGGTAGCCCTGCCGGCGCGCCGCGGCGACATAAGGGTCGTTGAGCTGGCGCTGGAGCCATTCGGTCGAGGACGGCTTGCGGCGACGCGATTTATGCAGCCGCACTGCCGGCGGGCGGTCGCCGGAGCCGCTGGCACCCTTGGCCACCCTAGCCCTGGATCAGGTCGGACAGGATACCCTCGCGCACCCCGCGATCGGCGACCCGCAGCCGGCCGACCGGCCAGGTTTCGCAGATCGCGTCGAGGATGGCGCAGCCGCTCAGCACCAGATCGGCGCGTTCGCGTCCGACGCACGGGCTGGCCGCGCGCCCGGCGAGATCGAGACCGGCCAGATGCGCCGAGACCGTCGCGATCTGATCGAAGGTCAGGCTGCTGCCGTCGACCAGCGCGCGGGTGTAACGCGGCAATGCCAGATGAATCCCGGCCAGCGTCGTCACCGTCCCCGAGCTGCCCAGCATCTGCACCCGCTGGCGGTCGACGTGGCGCAGAATGCGATGGGTTTTCTCAAAGGACCGCAAGGCCACGGCCGTCTCGTCGACCATCGTGCGATAGGCGACGGGCGAGACCTCCCCGCCAAAGCGGTCGGTCAAGGTGACGACGCCCAGCGGCAGCGAGATCGAGCCCAGGATCTGCGGGCGCCGGCGGCGGCGGTCCCGCGCGTCGGCGAGCCGCAGCCAGACGATCTCGGTCGAGCCGCCGCCGATATCGAAAACGATCGCGTAAGGGATGCGGGGGTCGAGCAGCGGGGCGCAGCCGGAAACCACCAGCCGCGCCTCCTCGGCGGTCGAGATGATCTCGATCTCGATCCCGATTTCGGTGCGCACGCGGTCGAGAAACGCCTCGCAATTCGCCGCCCGCCGGCAGGCTTCGGTCGCGACATACCGCCCGCTGGCGATGCGCCGATAGGCGATCTTGTCGGCGCAGACCTTGAGCGCCTCGAGGGTGCGCGCGATCGCGCTCTCGGACAGCGACCCGGTCGCCGCCAGCCCCTCGCCGAGCCGGACGATGCGCGAGAATGCGTCGACCACGCGAAACCCGCCGCCGGCCGGACGCGCCACCAGCAGCCGGCAATTGTTGGTGCCGAGGTCGAGGGCGGCAATATTGGCAAGTCGCGGCGCCGGGCGCGGCAAGCGGCCCGCCGCGGCGATATCGCCGACCATCGCCGGGTCCGGGCGCAACGCAGCGACGGGCGCGAACCGCCCCCCTGCGGAAGCGGCAGCACCGCCATCGAGCGGTCCGGCACTGCTCAGCGGCTTCTCCACGGCCGGCATCCCATCGACTATGACGATTTATGGTAGCGCAGGCTGGCTTTGAATCAAAACCCCTCGAATGCCCGCCTTCGCTCCGACGAGCGCCCGCGAGCGCGTCGGCGCGGCCGGAAGTTGGCGCCGCCACCGCCGGTCGTCCCCGAAACCCGATCCGCTGCGACCCCGTGATCGGTGATGCGACCGGCAGACGCGCGATCACCGGCGGTCGCGAGCCTCTACCCACGACCGCTCCAATGTGGTATGTGCCGATGCGACGCGGGCCTCGCCGCGCGGCGGCGGATGGGGGATCGTCTAACGGTAGGACAGCGGACTCTGACTCCGCCAGTCTAGGTTCGAATCCTAGTCCCCCAGCCAGCCTATCGTAGTGCTTTCGGTGGTCTGAGAGAGCCGGCGAAGCGCGGCAGAAAACACCGCGTTTTCCGGGCCTTTTGCGGCACCGCTGGGTTGGCTGCGCCGGTAGAGAGACGGCCGGCCGGCGAAAGAGCGAGCGATGCCGCGGAATTTCTCTGTCGGGCGTTGATGCACTGGCGGAACTCTGCGGCACTCTGTGGATGCGCATCGCCCGAGATCGCGAGCACCCGCAGATCAAGCTGCGTCACCGCGAACGGGCCCGACGGGGCCGTGACGGTGATTGGGTCTTGGCTCAAGCGAAGCCTAGGGCGGCCGGCTGCTGCTACCAGCTCAGCGGCAGGTTGGGGGTGCTCGATCAGCATCGTCGCGGTGAGACCCGCAGGCTGACGCCCGCCGAGGATAATGCAGCTCCCGCGCTCGACCGCGTTCTCGGCAAGCCGGGCCTGCACGGCATCCCACAGCGCCGGTGGGTTTTCCGCCCTACGCTGTCGAACACCCCGGCTTATTGGGCGGCCGCCCTCATCGGTATGTGCACCTTGAGGAAGGTGCGCACGCGGTTGATCGTACGTGCCTTGAGTTCCGGCGGCTCGCGCCACGGGAAGACGGTGATCTCGGAGTTGGGCGCCAGCGACGCCACGTCGATCGACGTCTGCAGCGGATGCGACGGCGTGTCGTCCGGCAAGACGAGGATCGGCGTCCGGCAGTTCTTGATGAACTCGCGCGGTACGCTGTACAGGAAATCGGGCATCTCACGCCACAAGCTGTGGAAATACTTCTCGATCGTGTCCATGGTCACCTCGGGTCGGCGGACGCGGAAATCGCCGAGCCAATTCTGGTGGCTGTGCCTCAGCATCACGTCCGGGTCTTCCGGCCGGTGGCCGACGGTCTGGCAGAACACCGCGGCCACGACGCGCTCGGGCGCCCGCTGCAGAAGCTTTCCGGCGAAGCAGCCGCCAATGCAGTAGCCCATGTAAAAGAAATCGCGGATTCCGAGATGGTTCATTAGCCCGAGCTGGTCGTCGGCGAACGCGTCCCACGCACTGTCGACCGGCACGGGCCCAGTCGACGCACCGCCATTGGCATTGCGCTGGTCCATCGTGATGCAGCGGAAGTCGTTCTTGAACTCTTCCATCGCGTTGAACACCGCGGTCGGCCAGTTGCTGACGCGCGAATTGAGCCCGCCGCCGGGAGTGACCAGCAGCGGGAAGCCGGAGCCGACCTCCTCGTACCGAATGCGAATGTCGCCCTTTTGATAGAACGGCATGGCAGTCTCCTCTGACATAGCGGCCGCCGGTCTCTTTGTGGCCGATCGGTGGCGCAGGAAGACGATTTAAGCCAATCGGGCGAGCTTTTGGAAGCGTTTCGCCGCAAGCGCCTCCCGATCC
>DASYNW010000109.1:0-9481 GCA_036008325.1 Allostellaceae bacterium | reverse complement strand
ATCAAAATCATCGATCTGACGACCGTGGTACTGGGGCCGTTGGCGACGCAGATTTTGGGCGATCTCGGCGCCGAGGTGATCAAGGTCGAGGCGCCCGAGGGCGACATCATGCGCTATGCTGGCCCGGCGCGGCACCGCGAGATGGGCCATGTGTTCCTCAACCTCAATCGCAACAAGCGCTCGCTGTGCCTCGATCTGAAACGCCCCGAGGCAACCGAGATATTGCTGGCGCTGGTGCGGCAGAGCGACGTGTTCATGCACAACATGCGCCCGCAGGCGATGGCCCGGCTGGGCTTTGCCTATGAAAAGCTGCGCGCGGTCAACCCGCGGCTGGTCTACTGCTCGGCCCATGGCTATGGCCAGGACGGCCCGCTCGCCGACCGGCCGGCCTTCGACGACATCATCCAAGGGGCGAGCGGCTTTGTCGCGCTCGAGCAGGCGACCGGCGGCGAGGCGCGTTTTGTCCCGACCCTGGTCGGCGACAAGACCGTCGGGCTCACCATGGTCTATGCGGTGATGGCGGCATTGTTGCAGCGCGAGCGCACCGGCGAGGGCCAGGCGGTCGAGGTGCCGATGCTCGAAACCATGGCCGCTTTCCTAATGGCCGAGCATATGGGCGGGCTGACCTTCGAGCCGCCGATGGGGCCACCCGGCTATGCGCGGATGCTGGCGCCCGACCGCCGGCCGCACCGCACCGCCGACGGCCATATTTGCATTTTGCCGTACAGCAACCGGCACTGGCGCGATTTCTTCCGCATCGCCGGAAGGGCCGAACTCGCCGACGACCCGCGCCTTGCCGACGCCCAGACCCGCAGCCGTCATGTCGCCGAACTCTATGCGCTGGTCGCCGAATGCGTCGCCCGCGGAACTACCGCCGATTGGCTCGCCCGGCTCAAGGCGGCCGACATCCCGTGCGGGCCGGTCAACCCGCTCGCCGAATTGCCGCAGGACGAGCAGCTCGCCGCCGTCGATTTCTTTCCAATCTCGGAGCATCCGAGCGAAGGCCGCATCCGCACCGTGCGCCCGCCGGTGCGGTTCGGCGCCGCCGATTGCGGGTTGCGCCAGCCGGCCCCGCGCCTCGGCGAGCACACGGGCGAGATCTTGCGCGACGCGGGGCTGGGCGACGCCGAGATCGCGGATCTCATCGCCCGCAAGATCGCGATCGAGCCCGAATCCCCTCGCCTCGGCCCCCACCCATTCCCTCTCCCGCAGGCGGGGGAGGGAATGGGAGGGGGCGACCGGTGACCGGAACAGGGCGAATGCGCCTTTCCGATGAAGAACAGGCGATGCTGGCCGGGGCGCTGGGCGAGCCGCGGCGCTGGGCGCTGGCCCACCAGATCGCGGTCGGCGCGTTCTTTGACGCCGCCGATTTCGTGCACGTCAGCCAAGCGCACATCATGGCCGACACCGAATCGCTCGGCGAGGCCGGGGTGCGCTTTCTCGAAGTCCTCGCCGCTGCGCCCGACGCCGAGCGGCGGGTTCGGGTGCCCGCCATCACCGATCCGCGCGGCATCGATTTCGTGGTCTATCGCCGGCTCGGCCAGAGCGAGTGGATGGCGGCGCTCGAGCGGCGGGCGATCGAGGCGCTCTGCGCCTTCGGCGTGCTGATGACCGACACCTGCATCAATTATCAGACGATGCTGCCGCCGGTGCGGGGCGAGCATCTGGCCTACGGCGACACCGGGGTGGTGATCTATTCGAACAGCGTCTTCGGCGCGCACAGCAATTTCGAGGGCGGCCCATCGGCGCTGGCGGCGGCGTTGACCGGCCGCACCCCGCGCTATGGCTACCACCTCGACCAATGCCGGCGCGGCACCCGGCGCTTCCGGCTGACCGAGACGCCGCGCGACCTGAGCGAGTGGGGTGCGGTGGGCGGCATCGTCGGCGAGGCTTGCGGCTCGTATTGGCAGGTCCCGGTCATCGACGGGATCACGAAGGTTCCCGGCTCCGACGCGCTGAAGCATTTCGGCACGGCATTGGCGAGCTTCGGCTCGGTGGCATTGTTCCACATGCCGGGGATCACCGCCGAGGATGCGGTCTTTGCCGGGCCGGCGCCCGAGGCCATCATCATTGGCCGGGCCGAGATCGACGCCTTCCTCGCGCGCTATGCCGCCCCCGGCGACAAGCTCGACGTCGTCGTTTTCGGCGCGCCGCAATTGTCGCTGTTCGAGATCGAAAAAGTGGCGCAGGCGCTCGACGGCCGCCGCATCCACCCCATGACGACGGTGCTCCTCACCACCTCGCCCGAGATCAAGCACGCGGCCGACCGCATGGGGCTGACCCGGCGGATCGAGACGGCCGGCGCCGTCGTCGCCGAGGGCATCTGCTTTTACCAGAGCTATGCTCGCGAGATGGCCGAGGCCAACGGCTGGACCCGGCTGATGACCAACTCGGCCAAGCTCGTCAACATCATTGGCGGCTATGGCTACCGGCCGACCCTGGGGAGCCTCGAGCGCTGCGTCGAGTCCGCAATCGCCGGGAGGATCGTTTGCAAATAGGGATGGGAAGATCCGTGTTGCTTTCTTCGTCATGCCCGGACTTCCGGGCATCCACGCATCCCGACCGAGCGTCCGCCATCGTATCCGTGGATGGCCGGGCGCGCCCGGCCATGACGGCGAAATAAGCGGCGCTGCCTAATGCCGATCCTCCTACGTTGCCACCAGGGCATCGGCCCGGCGGTCATCGGTACCGCCCTCGTCGCCGCCGATAATTTCAGTGCGCGCTACGATCTCGACCGGATCAAGGGGGTGTTCTCGCGCCCGGGCCACAAGCTCGCCGGCGAGAGCTATGTCGACCGCATCCTGGTGCTCGACAACGCCAAGGGCGGGGTCGCCACCGCCTGGATGCTGCACGAGATGATGGCGCGCACGATCGTACCGCGGGCGCTGATCTTCAACCGGGTCAACCCGATCCTGGCGCAGGGCGCCGCCTTCGCAAACGTGGCACTGGTCGACCGCTTCGCCGACGGCGACGTGACGGCGCTGTTCCATACCGGCGACGAATTGCGCGTTGACCCCGCCGCCGGAGTGGTCGAGATCTTGAACCGCGACGGCTGACCGCAACCTGCCTCAATCCGGCAGCCCGAATACCTCTTCGGGGTGAAACAGGCCGCGCACCGGCTGGAAGCCGAGCGAAACCAGCGGGCGCGGGCAGATTTCGGCGAAGGCCGAGGAGGTCAGCAGCGGGCGCGACAGCCTCTTGGTCAGCCCCTCGATGCGCGAGGCGAGGTTGACCGCCGGCCCGATCACGGTGAAGTCGAGCCGGTCGGCGGAGCCCACATTGCCGTAGATGACCTCGCCCAGATGCAGCCCGATGCCGGTGCGCATCTCGGCCTGCTCGTGCTCCAGCCGCTGGCGATTGATCGCGGCCAGGCGTTCGAGACCCTGGGTCGCGGCGTCGAGCGCGCGCAGGCTCGACGGCGCGAAATCCTCGTCGTCATCGGCCGGGAAGATCGCCAGCACCCCGTCGCCCATGAATTTGAGGATCTCGCCCTTGTGTTCCTGGATGGGCGATACGATCGCGTCGAAATAGTCGTCGAGCAGCTCGATCACCGCCTCGCCCGGCAGGCGGTCGGACAAGCCGGTGAAGTTGCGCACATCGGTCATCATGATGACCGCCCGCATGCGCTCGCCCTGGGCGCGCAGGATCTGCCCGGCGAGGATGCGCCGGCCGGCCTGCGGCCCGAGATAGGTGTCGAGCAGATTGGTGCTGATCCGGCGCTCCGCCCTGGTCTCGGCGATCGCCGCCAGAGCCGGATTTATGTCTTCGAGCGCGGCGATGTCGGCATCGCTGAAACCGCCCTCGCGGTCGGTCGCCCAGGTCACCGCCGGGAAGCGGCGATAGCTGCGGTTCAGCGGCAAGGCGAAATAGTCGGTGCCGCCGGCCTTGCGGATTTTCTCGAGTAGCGGGAATTCCGGCGCCGGCTGATCGAGCCGCCGGCGGAACGGCGTCCCGCGTTCGATCGTCGCCCGGATCGGGCTCAGCCGGTATTCGTCGGTTGCGTCCGAGCCGTGCAGGATGCGGTATTCCTCGACGATCTTGCGGTCGCGCAGCCAGCGCACGCCGATGCCGAGAATCTGCGGGTGCAGCACGCCGGCATGAAAGGTGGCGCGCCACAGCGGCACATTGTCGCCGAGCAGCCGCCAGCACAGCTCGTCGAACAGCTCGACCCCGCTCTCGATGTGCGGCCCCTCGACCAACAGCCAGCGCGAAATTTTTCCGCCGGCGATCGGCGCGCCGAGTCCGGTATAGGCGCCCTCGGTGCGAAAGAATTCCTCGCCGCTGGTGCGCGGTGCGGGCTCGTCTTGGATGGCGAGGGAAGGCGTCGCAGACAGGGTCGTGTCCCTTCGACTATTGACCGCAGCAGGTGGCGCCCAAGACAGGCCGGACGCCGGATAAATAGGCGCGCCGCGAGCCAATTGCGACCGGCGGCCGATCGGTCCAAGCCCGAGCAAACGGGCGCGGCGTCAGGCGGAGCGCCGCCAGGCGCGGCGGACCCGGCTTTTCGGTGGCCGGCGCGCACCAGCTGCTTGAGAGCGTCCACATGGTCGACGCTGACCGGGTGGCCGGTTTCGAACGGGCTCTTCAGAAGGGGAGCCGGCCTGCTATGAGCCGAGGAAACCGCGCAGCGCCGCCGTCAGAGCCTTCGGGTTGTCGCCCTGCACGGTGTGGCCGGCGTTGGGAATTTTGATCCAGCGCCCGTCGGGGAGACCGGCCGCCAGTCGCTCGGCGTCCTCGTCGTGGAACACGTCGCTCTCGGCGCCGCGCACCACCAGGGTCGGGCAGGCGATCCGGGCCAGGCCGTCGGCCAGCTTCTGGCGCTCGGTTGACTGCCGGTCGCCGCCCATCTGCTGAAAGCGCCGCCGGTCGTACTTCCAGGTCCAGTTGCCATCGGCCTGCTGTCGCAGATTGTGCATCAGGCTGCGCCGCAGGATCACCGGATCGCGCCGCGGGTTGAAGGCGAGGGCGCGCTCGATGATCGCTTCGATCGAGGCGGGCTCGGCGCCGCCATTGACAAAATCGCGAATCCGGGTCGAGCCGGGCCGCCGCATATTCGGGCCGGCGTCGATCATCACCAGCGCCGACAGGGTCTGCGGGTACTGGATCGCGTAGGCGAGCGCGTTGATCGCGCCCATCGACATGCCGACCAGCACGAAGCGGTCGAGCCCCAGCGCATCGGCGATGCCCTTCACGTCGTCGCGTTGGGCCGCGAGCGAATAATCGGCGTCGGGCGCCCAGTCACTGTCGCCGTGGCCGCGCTGGTCGAGCGCCATGCAATGGAATTCGTCGCGCAATGCGAGGCAGCACAAATCCCAGGTATGCGCGGTCAAGGCGCCGCCATGCAGAAACAGGATCGGCCGCAGCCCCGGTTTGCCCCAATCGAGATAGCGAAAGCGAAGGTCGCCGACGACGACGTCGTGCTCGGCCGGCAACGCCACCTCGGCAAAGCTGAAGCCGGCGCGAACCGAGGTCGATTTCAGATGGTCGCGATATTCCTCGCTGGACAAGGTCATGATCCGAAAAGCTCCCTCGAAGATCGGCGCCGGCGCGGCAAAGCGGACGACAGGCTTTAGCACGAAGCCGGTGCCGCGGACCATTTGCCCGGCTTGCCGCCCGCGTGCATTTGCGATTGGCACCCCCGCGCCGGAAACATGGCTCGGCCGCTGCTTTGGCGCCGCTGCGGCGTTGTGTCCGCGGCCCAAGCGCGTACACTTCGCGCCGAGGTCTCCGGGTCGCGACGCGCGGCCTCTCTGCGGAAAGGAAGAAACCAATGGCCTATGATCTGCTGATCAAAAACGGGCTCGTTGTCGATGGCTCGGGCATGCCGGCGTTCAAGGGCGATGTCGGCATCAAAAACGGTAAGATCGTCGAAATCGGCAAGCTGAGCGGCGCCGCCGCCCAAACCATCGACGCCGAGGGCCGCGCCGTCGCCCCGGGCTTTATCGACAATCATTGCCATTACGACGCCCAGGTCACCTGGGACCCGCTGTGCACCTTCTCGCCCGAGCACGGCGCCACCACCGTGATCTTCGGCAATTGCTCGTTGTCGTTGGCGCCGGTGCGCAAGGGCACCGAGGATCGGCTGGCCGAGTTCCTCAGCTATGTCGAAGCGATCCCGATGGAGGTGTTGCGCACGGTCAATTTCGATTGGGAAACGACCGGCCAATACATGGACCACCTCGATAAATGCCTCGGCATCAATGTCGGCAATCTGATCGGCCATACTGCTGTTCGCCACTACGTGATGGGCGACGAGTGCCAGAAGCCCGGCGCCTCCGACAACCAGATCAAGGCGATGCAGGATGTCGTCCGCGACGGCATGCAGGCCGGCGCGCTCGGACTCTCGGTGTCGCGCGAGCAGGGCCATTACGACCCGCAGGGCGTTCACATCCCGGCCTTATGGGCCGACGAGAAGGAGATCTTCGCGCTCGGCGACGTATTGCGCGAAATGAGCACCGGCACGATCCAGGCCGGCGGCGGCCAATATGTCGAACTGAAGGACGGCATGATCCGGCGGCTCGCCGAGGCGACCGGGCGCACCGTCGTCTACAACAGCCTATCCCAGACCATGCGCAAGCCCGACGAGTGGAAGACGCACATGGCGCGGGTCGAGGAGACCGCAGCGCTCGGCATCCGCGCCTACCCGATGTGCAGCCCGAACCGGGTCACGCAGGACTTTACGATGAAGAACTGCCAGGTGTTCCGCGGCCTGCCGACCTGGCATCCGATCCTGTTATCGTCGGACGAGGCGAAGATGAAGGCCTACGCCGACCCCGAGATCCGCGCCAAGCTGCACGAGGAAGCCGTGGTCAACAAGCCCGACACCGCGGTCGGCTTCTCGAAGACCTGGTGGAACTACATGTGGGTCAACGAGCCGGTGCTCGAAAAGAACAAGTGGATGCAGTTCAAGTCGATCGGCCAGATCGCCGAAAAGCAGGGGAAGCGGGCGATCGACGCCTTCCTCGATCTGGTGGTCGAGGAGAAGCTCGAAACCCGCTTTTTGCAGGCCGAGAACAATGTCGACGACGCGGCGCTGACCAAGATCCTGACCCATCCGAACGCGGTGATCGGGCTCGGCGACGGCGGCGCGCATGTCCAGTTCCACGGTGGCTACGGCTACCTGACCAAGCTCCTCGGCGAATGGGTTCGCGAGAAGCAGGTGATGACCCTGGAGCAGGCGGTGCGCCGACTGACCTTCGACAGCGCCTCGACCTTCGGGCTCTATGACCGCGGGTTGCTGCGCCCCGGCATGGCTGCCGATGTCGTGATCTTCGACCCGGCCACCGTCAAGTGCGGCCAGGAGGTCGTCGTCCGCGACTTCCCGAAGGGGGCCTGGCGCATCAAGGAGCCGGCCGAGGGCATCTTCGCCACGGTCGTCAACGGCCAGGTGCTGTACAGCGAGGGCAAGCACACCGGCGCACTGCCCGGCCGCGTGCTGCGCAACAGCTACTACCACGCCAACCACGCCTGACGGCGGGGCACGACCCTCACCCACCCGTCGCTGCCGCGACGGATCCCCCTCTCCCGCATTGCGGGAGAGGGTCGGGGTGAGGGCCTTCCGGCGCTACGAGCGCTGCACCAGCTCGATGCGGTAGCCGTCGGGGTCTTCGATAAAGGCGATGACCGAGCCGCCATGCGCCATCGGCCCGGCCGGGCGCGGGATTTTGACCCCGGCCGCACCGAGCTGCTCGCAGGCCTTGTAGACATCGGGCACGCCGAGCGCCAGGTGGCCAAAGGCGCTGCCCAGCGCGTAGGGCTCGGCCTGCTCCCAATTATGGGTCAGCTCGAGCACCGTGTTGTCGGCCTCGTCGCCATAGCCGACAAAGGCGAGGGTGAACTTTCCGGTCGGGTAGTCGCGCTTGCGCAGCAATTTCATGCCGAGCTGCTCGGTGTAGAATTTCAGCGACTTGTCGAGGTCACGGACCCGGATCATTGTGTGCAGGTAGCGGTACTTGTCGGTCTCGGCCGCCGGCTGGGCGGCAGTTTCGGGAACAGTGGTTTCGGCCATGGTAATCCCTCCGTCAGGGTGGCGGGGATGCGGGGGCGCCGCAGCGGTGCGCCGCGACGATGGCGAGGACCTGATCCGCGGCCCGCAGGCTCGGCGACCGGTCGCCCGCCCCGAGGCGCCGCATCGCCCGATCATACCCCGCCCGGTGCGCGGCGCGAACCGGTTCGTCCCGCACCAGCCGGGCCATCTCGGCGGCGAGCCGTTCGGGGGTGCATGCGCCGCGCAGCAATTCGCAGACCAGAGGCTGTTCGAGCAGCAGATTGACGAGGTTGACCTGCCGCACCTTGACCACCCGGTCGAGCAGCGCCTCGGTCAGCGGGTTCAAGCGGTAGGCGACGACCATCGGCAGCCGCGCCATCGCCAGCTCGAGCGCCACCGACCCCGAGGCCGCGAGTGCGGCGCGGCTCGCGGCAAAGGCGTCGTATTTGTCCTGCGTGTGCCGCACCAGGATCGGCGCTCCGGGCCAGCCGCCTACGGCCTCGGCCACGCTGGGCGCAACCGTCGCCACCGTCGGCACGGCGACGCGGAACGGCCCGATCAGCTGCTCCAGCCGGCGCAGCGCCGCGCCGAAGATCGGCAGCAACCGCCGCACCTCGCCGCCGCGGCTACCCGGCAATACCGAGATCAGCAAATCGTCGCGGCCGAGCCCGTGCGCGGCGCGAAACCGCATGGCGTCGCCGCAATCGGCGCCGCTGTCGAGCACCGGATGGCCGACATAGGCGCAGGACAACCCCTCCCGCTCGAAATAAGGCGGCTCAAACGGAAAGAGGGCCATCATGTGGTCATACCAGCGCGCCACCCGCCGCGCCCGGCCGCCGCGCCACGCCCAGACCATCGGCGCCACATAATGAACGAGCGGCAGGGTCTCGCCGTGACGGCGCAGCCGCTGCGCAATCCGCCAGCTGAACCCAGAGCTGTCGATCGTCACCACCGCATCGGGCCGTTGCGCGCGGATCGCGGCGACGGTTTCGCGTACCCGGCGCAGGATCGCAAACGCCCGCGGCAACACCTCGGCCACCCCGATCACCGCGAGCTCGTCGAGCGGGACGAGGCTCTCCAGCCCCTCCTCGCGCATGCGCTCGCCGCCGACCCCGGCGATCCGCAGATTGCCGCCGGTGCGCAGCCGCAATGCGGCGATCAGCCCGGCGCCGAGCGCGTCGCCCGAAGGCTCGGCGGCGACCACAAAGATGAACGGCGCGGCTGCGCTCACGCCGAGCCTCTTCAGGCCCGAGGGATGCCGACGACAAAAAGCCCGGCGCGATCGGCGATTTCGACGACTTCGTCACGGTCGAGCACGATCGTCGCCCCGGCTTCGACGGCGATGCCGCGCAAGCCCGCCTCGGCGGCGAGCGTGACGGTCTGCGGCCCGATCGTCGGCCGGTCGGCGCGCGGCTCCTGACCCGGCTTCTCGACCTTGACCAGCACCCCGCCCGGCCCGTCGCGGCGCAGCCCGGCGCAGCGGCGGATAAGCGC
>DASYNW010000108.1:0-6615 GCA_036008325.1 Allostellaceae bacterium | reverse complement strand
ATCAAGCCGGGCGAGGCGATGCACGATTTCCCCGGCTGCCAGGCGACCTGCATCCCGTGCCGCCCGGAAAGCCGCGGGTGGCTCAGGATCCGCTCGCCCGATCCGGCAGCACCGCCGGCGATCCAGCCCAATTACCTGTCGACCCAGGCCGACAAGGACACCCTGATCGCCGGCCTGCGGATCGCCCGCACGGTGTTCCAGAGCCCGGCGATGGCCGCACTCGTCACCGGCGAATTTCTGCCCGGTCCGGCGACCGAAACCGACGAGCAATGGCTCGACCACATCCGCCAGAACGCCGGCACCACGTTTCACCCGACCTCGACCTGCATGATGGGCCGACCCGAGCGCGCTGTCGTCGACAGCGAGTTGCGCGTCCATGGGGTCGAGGGGCTGCGCGTGATCGATGCCTCGGTGATGCCGGCGGTGGTGTCCGGCAACACCAACGCGACCGTTATCATGATCGCCGAAAAGGGCGCCGAGATGATCCTCGGCGCGGCGCGCGCCACCCCTTCGGCCAGGGCGGCGTAGGCGATGCTGCCCGGTCTTCGCTGCAAGAGAGGCCCGCCATGACGACCAACCCGCCCGCCGAGATCGGCATGCCGCTCGACGAGGTCGACACCCCGGCGCTGGTCGTCGATCTCGATGCCTTCGAGCGCAATCTCGCCCGCTTGCCGGCGCGGATCGCCGGCAGCGCGGTGCGGCTGCGCCCGCACGCCAAAACCCACAAATGCCCGGTCATCGCCTTGAAGCAGATGGCGCAGGGTGCGGTGGGCGTGTGCGTGCAAAAGGTCGGCGAGGCCGAGGCGATGGTCTATGGCGGCGTCCCCGACGTGCTCGTCACCAACGAGATCGTCGGCCGCCGCAAATTGCGCCGGCTGATGGCGCTGGCCGGGATCGCCCGGATCGGCGTCTGCGTCGACGACCTTGGCCAGGTCGCGGAACTCGAAGCCGCGGCGGCTGAGGCCGGGGTGAGCCTGCCGGTTTACGTCGAGGTCAACATGGGCGGCAATCGCTGCGGCGTCGAGCCGGGCGAGCCGGCGCTCGATCTGGCCCGGCGGATCGCCGACGCACCGCATCTGGCCTTTGCCGGGCTCCAGGCCTATCACGGCTCGGCCCAGCATCTGCGCGGCTGGGACGAGCGCCGCGCGGCGATCGCCCAAGCCGCCGCCAAGGCCGGAGCCACCCGCGAGCTGTTAGAGAAGAACGGCATCGCCTGCCCGGTGGTGACCGGGGCCGGCACCGGCAGCTTCGAGTTCGAGACCGCGAGCGGCGTCTACACCGAACTGCAATGCGGCTCGTACATCTTCATGGATGCCGATTACGGGCGCAATCTCGACCGTGACGGCGCGCCGACCCAGGCGTTCGAGCCGAGCCTCTTCGTCTGGGCGACGGTAATGAGCCGCCCGACCGAAGACCGCGCCATCGTCGATGCCGGCCTCAAGGCCCTGGCCTTTGATTCGGGGCCGCCGCTGGTCTGGGACGAGCCGGCGGCGACCTACGAGCGGGCCTCCGACGAGCACGGCCGCCTCGCCGTCACCGCCGCCACCAATCGCCTGATGATCGGCGACAAGATCCGTCTCGTCCCCGGTCATTGCGACCCGACGGTCAACCTTTACGACTGGTATGTCGGCGTCCGCCACAACCGGGTCGAGGCGATCTGGCCGATCACCGCCAGGGGTGCAGTGTATTAGGCCCCGGCCCCGAGCCCCGTTTCGGAACGCTCCGGAGGCCCGGACGTTGGCGCGCTGCTCTCCATCATCTCGGATCTGGTTTGACGATCGAGGCGCTCTCCATGCAAACCATCAAATACCGATTGTTCGAACCGCGATTGGCGCCGCGCCGCACCAAGCTCGAGGTTCCCGGCTGGGGCGGCAAGCCGGAGCCGCGCCGTGACGGCTCGCACGAGCATGCCTGGCACTGCATGCCGTTCAACGAAGCTGCGCAGTACGGCATCGAGCTGTTCTATCCATTCGACAACGAGCTCCATGTCACCAAGCGCGACGGCCGGGTGGTGCTCGACGGCGATTTCGGCCCCGACCCGATGACCGGTATCGAATGGCCGCCATTTCGCCCGTTTGGCGAGGATTACTACACCTACCAGCTGCTGCTCGATCTGAAGGTTGCCGACGACATGGCGGTGCGCACCGAGCCGCATCCCCGTTTTTACACATCAGCCGATGACGACGTGCCGATCGCCGTGCCGGCGCTGTTGCGCACTAGCTGGTGGCCGATCATCTCGTTTGTCGTGTTCAAGGCGCCGCCCGCGGGCTCGACCCACATCTTCCGCCCGGGCGAGCCCTTCATGCAGATCCTTTTCCTGCCGGCGGAAATCCAGTTCGAGCTGGTGGCGATGAATGAAGACGAGGCGGCAGAGCGCGAAATGCGCTCTCGCCGCATCCACGCCAGCCGCGAGACCCTGGGCAAGGACACGGTCTGGACATCGTCGACAAACACCGTGTTCGACGGCACCTACCGCCAGATCCTGCGCGCGGCGCGCGCCAAGGGGCGCGAAGCCGGCGGCTGAGCGCCTCGCGCTTACGCGGTCAGCGATTGATCACGACACCGCCCACGCCCGGTACACCGACAAAAGCACCGTGATGATGGTGATGGTGGGGACGCCGCACGTATCTGTGGTGATGATGGTGGTGGTGGTGGTGATAATAGCGGGAGTAGGCGTAAGGCGGCGGCGGGTTGGGATACGGATAATACGCCTGTGCGACCTGTAGATCGGCCGAAGACTGGGCCGCCTCCTGCGCCCGCACCGCATCGTCGGCCTTCAATAATTCTGCAGCGTTGGCAACCGGAGCCAAAAGGTCGGCGTAGGACATCGCTTGCATTGGTTCGGTAGCGACTGTGGGTGCGGGTGCCGCTTGCGCCGCGCTCAGGGTCGCCAGTCCGGCGACCGCGCCGAGCAATCCAGCGATTTTCTTGTCCATCGGGTCCTCCAATTTGGCGACGCAAGCGCGTCGGGGTGGCTTTGACCTATGTCACCCAAACACGAGCGGCGAATTGGAGGTTCCGAGAAAGCGGCCTTTGGCCCTTTTTAGCGCCGTCGACTGTCTATTATCTCCGCAGCAGGCAATGTCTCCTTAACCAAACCTAGGAGGCTAACTTCGAAATAGTCCGCCTGCTGAAGCAACCAGTGCGAATTCGCAATTGTTCGTCTGACCCGACCCGACCCGACTGATCCGAGGCGACTATCGCACCGGCGCAGCGGTCATCCGGGTCAGGTTCGTCTCGCACTGACCGCCGGCCGGCCGGTCAGCGACTCCGCGCGCGTTCCGCGCAGCTTCAACATGCCGGTCGCCACCGCGGCGATGATCGCGAACAGGCAGGCGCTCAAAAAGATGTGCGTCGGCTTCAGTCCGCGCGCCAGCAGGTACCCGCCCAGCACCGGTGCTACGATCCCGCCGAGCCGGCCGATGCCGAGCGCCCAGCCGAGGCCGCTGGTCCGCATCCGCGCCGGATAGAGCTTGCCGCAAGTGGCGTTCGCGCCGGTCTGGCTGCCGATGATCGTCATGCCGGCGAAAAAGGTTACCAGCAGCAGCAGCGCGTAGGGCATCGCCACCAGCGCGATCAGGGCGATGAACACCGCACCCGCCGCGTAGTGGAACGCGAGCGAACGTTCGGGTCCGACCTTGTCGATCGCCACTCCGAGATAGAGGACGGCCCAGATCGCGCCGAAATCCCGGAAGCTCGAAGCGAATACCGCCTGGCTGGGCGTCATGCCCATCAGATTGAACACCGTCGGCATCCAGAACACGAACAGGAACAGGTTGAGCAGGCTGCAAAAGAAAATCACCCATAAGAGGATGGTCTGCAGCGCATAGCCCGGGCCGAACAGCATCTTGATCGGGTTGGCTTGGGCGACGTCGATCGCATGTCGCTCGCCCTGTCCGGGCGCGATGTCGAGGCGCTGCAGCAAGGCGCGATCGCGCGAGGTCAAATTCGCCTTCGTCGCCAAAAACCGCGGCGATTCCGGCAGCCACACCGCCATCACCAGCACCAGCCCCAGCGGGAACAGGCCGCCGATGATGTAGATGATCGGCCAGCCGAAATGTGACAGCAGCACGGCGACGATCTGGCCGCCGACAAAACCGCCGATAGGGGCGCCGGTGAAGCTCGCCATGATCATCAATGCGCGCCGACGCTGCGGCGCGTAGTCGCCGGTCAAGGTGGCCGCCCCCGGAAAGGCGCCGCCGATGCCGAGCCCGGTGAAAAAGCGCAGGACGGTGAGCACGAGAAGCGAAGGTGCAAAGGCGCTCGCCAAGGAGCCGAAGCCGATGATCAAGGCGCTGACCATCAGCAGCGGCCGGCGCCCCGTGCGATCGCCGATCGGCCCGGCAGCGAGCGCGCCGACCATGATGCCGATGCTCGACCACAAAAAGGCCACGGTGAAGGCCGGCGGCGGCAAATGCCAGGCGCGGATCAGTGACGGCACCGACCAGCCGATCGAATTGAGGTCGTAGCCGTCGCAGATCTGGATCAAGGTGCACAGCGCCGCAACACGGATCTGCAGCGCGCCGATCGGCTGGTTTTCCAACCGCATTTCGGTCGATGACAGCGGCGCGTGCGCCATTTTGCTCTCCCTTTGCCGGCCATTTTTCGCCGGTGTCGCATGTTCGCGACGGACGCGCAAGCCCTGGGCGGGCGTGCTACGATCCGCGCCTTTGGCCGATAACGGCAGATGGCGCGCGGTAGCGAGCGCCGGGAGATCGCCGAATGAGAACAGGCGCCGATTATCGCCGCGCGCTGCGCGACGGGCGCAAGGTCTGGGTCATGGGCGAGGGCAGGGTCGACGATGTGACGACGCACCCCGCGACCCGCGCGATGGTCGAGGAATACGCCCTCTGGTACGACCGCCACTGCGATCCGGCGTGGCGGGAAATCCTGCTCTCGCCATACGAAAGCGACGACGAACGAGCGCCGTGGGCCTATGTCGCGCCGACCAAAATGGAGGATCTGGTCGGCATGGGCCGATCCTTTTCTAAGACATTGTTTTTGAATGGCGGCAACGTCACCCACACCCCGGCCTATGGCAATCTGATCGCGTTGGGCGTGCTGACCGCGGTGCAGGCAAAGAACCTTTCGCCCGAGCGCACCGCGGCGGCGATCGCCTATCGCGACATGATCGCCCGCACCGGGCGCTTTCTGACCTTCTGCGGCGGCGCGCCGATCATCGGCCAGCGCATGCGCCGCGACCCGGCCGAGCGGGTCGCCCTGACCCTGGTGCGCGAGACCGATGCTGGGGTCGTGCTGCGCGGCCGGCTCGGTATGCATACGAGCCCGGCCTTCGCCGAGGACGTCTATGTCGGCCACCTCTGCGGGGTCGATATCGGCGGACAGCGCGCGAGCTTCATCGTGCCGGTCGCTGCCGCCGGGGTTACGGTCTTGTGCCGCAAGCGGGCGGCGCGCAGCGAGAACCCGTTTCTGGCGCCGTTGTCCAGCCGCTTCGACGAGCTCGACGGCCAGATGTGGCTTGACGATGTGTTCATCCCTTGGGAGCGGGTGTTTTTCGTCGATCCGACCCCGGAGGCGATCCCGCGCTGGCTCAGATGGCACCATCTTTACGGCTGGCGGGCGAAAGCCGAGTTCACCCTCGGTCTGGCGCTCGCGGTGACCCAGGCGATGGGGCTCGCGGGAAACCCGCAGACGATCGAATACCTGATCGATCTGGTGGCCGCGGTGCAGACCGTGCGCAGCTGCCTCGTCGCGGCCGAGTGCCAACCGGATTTCACCGCGGCGGGCTTTTGCTTTCCCGACCACGCCCACCTCGCCGCCGGCGGCATCGCGCTGTTCCAGGCGCGCCAGCGCATCTCCGAGATCCTGCGGATCGTGCCCGGCTCCTCGCTGGTCGTCGCCCCGTCCGATGCTGATCTCGCCGACCCCGAGCTCGCCTCCGGCCTCGAAGATGCTTTCGGCGGCGGCGGCTATACCGGCTTGCAGCGCGCGGCATTGCTGCAGCTCGCCGCCGATCATGTCTCCTCGGCGCTCGACGGCCGCGAATCCGCGTTCGAGCTGCACGCCAGCGGCGGCATGATCAACTGGCGCCATTGGCTGCGCCGCAGCTTCCGCGATTACAACGATCTGGCCAATGCCGTGCAGGGCGCGCTCGACCTGCCGATGCCCGAAATCGAGCTCGACCATCTCCGCACCGCCCCGATTGCCGCCCGCCGCGCCGAGCCGCCGGAGGGCAAAGGGCAGCCGAGTTGATCGCCCTGCCTCGCCGCATGCCGCGCCGCTCCCCATATCAACCTCGCCGATGACCCTGGCCCAATCCCTGTTTCACCCCGCGGTCGCCGAATGGTTCGATCGCAGCTTTGTGGCGCCGACCGCCGCGCAGGCCGCGGCGTGGCCGGCGATCCAGGCCGGCCGGCACACCCTGATTGCGGCGCCGACCGGATCGGGCAAGACGCTCGCCGCCTTTCTCGCGGCGATCGACGGGCTGGTGCGGCAGGGGCTCGATGACCGGCCCGCCGACGCGACCCAGATCGTCTACGTCTCGCCATTGAAGGCCTTGTCGAACGATATCCGGCGCAACCTCGAAACCCCGCTCGCCGGCATCGCCGACGCCTTGCGCCGGCAGGGTCAGCCGGCGGTCGACATCCGCACCTG
>DASYNW010000107.1:0-11484 GCA_036008325.1 Allostellaceae bacterium | reverse complement strand
AGAACGCTTCTTGTCCGAGGTCGTGTGGAGGCGCACAATGCTCGAGGTACAGCAGGAAAATGGCCAAGACTACATGACCTCATATTGCAATACTCGAAAACGCTAGATTTCAATTTCAAACCTCTGAAAATCAAAGCTGACGAAGCCCGAATGCCGCATACTCTTGTTCCCGGCCCCGGAGGTTTGAAATATCAGTCGTTTGAATTGACCGCTCCGGGCGCAACGAAAGAGGGCGAAAGCGGAAAGGCTTGGCGCGGGTTCGACCCAAACCGTTACGGCCGGCATTGGGCAAACTCCGTGGAACAGCGCGAGAAGTGGCACGAGTTGGGGCTAATCCATTGGCCTCCTGACAATGGCTTTCCCCGGCGCAGGGCCTCAGAGTCATTTGATCCGGAGAGCCGGACGGTCACAGTCGGCGACGTCTGGACAGACATTGATCGTCTCAATCAAACGGCCCGGGAACGGCTCGGCTACCCTACTCAAAAGCCAGTTCTGCTTTTGGAACGGATCATTTCCGCGTCTTCGAACCCTGGCGACCTCGTCCTCGACCCGTTTTGCGGCTGCGGCACGACCATTCACGCCGCGCAGAAGCTCGGCCGCGCCTGGATCGGCATCGACGTGACCCACCTGGCGATTTCGCTGATCGAGCGGCGGCTGAAGGATGCGTTTCCCGGGGTCGCATTTGACGTGCACGGCACGCCGAAGGACCTCGACAGCGCGATCGACCTCGCCCGCCGCGACAAGTACCAGTTTCAGTGGTGGGCGGTGTCGCTGGTCGATGCGCGTCCCTATGGCGGCAAGAAGAAGGGTGCGGATGGCGGCATCGACGGCATCCTGTTTTTCCGCAGCGACAGGGACCAGACCGAAAAGGCGCTGATCTCGGTCAAGGGCGGCGACAATGTCGGGGTCGGCATGGTCCGCGACCTTATCGCCGTGGTCGAGCGCGAGAAGGCGGCGATCGGCGTCCTGATCGCGCTCGCCCTGCCGACCCGGGCGATGGAGCGCGAGGCGATCGCCGCCGGCTTCTTCGAGAGCCCGTTCGAGCAGGTACCGAAGATCCAGATCATCACCCTGGCCGAACTGTTCCAGGGCAAGCGCCCGCGCATTCCGCGGATCGACGCCGCCGCCACCTTCCGCACCGCCGCCCGCGAGAAATCCGACGCCCAGGCCCGGCTGCTCTGACCTCCGTGCATCGACAAGGTGAACCCGGCGGTGGCGATTTCGCCGGTGTCAGCGGCCGCCGATGCGTCGCCACTCGCGGCAATGAACCCAGCGCGATGCTGCATTGCGTCAGGGATGCGGCGGGGGCCGCGCGCCTAACACCACGGTGCGCCGCGCTGGCGCGGCCTGGTTCGGATCGGGGATGGCCTCTCACACCGCTATGATGCGGCACCTTCGCCGCGGCCTCCAATGGGCGCAGGCCGACGCGCAGGCCGCCCCCCCGCCCTGGGCGCTGCCGGCGGCGATCGGGATGCTGGCGCTGGCGTTGCGGCTCTACGGGCTCGGCGACAAGCCGTTCTGGCTCGACGAGATTGCGAGCCTGCGGCGGGCGACCTCGAGCCTGCACGACCTCATCGCCGACTCGCTGCGCAACAAGCATTATCCGAGCTATTTCCTGCTGTTGTGGATGGTGGCCAAGATCGGCACGTCGCAGTGGCTGCTGCGCCTGCCCTCGGCGCTGTTCGGCGCGCTCGACGCCGCGCTCGCCTGCGCCATCGGCAGCCGGGCGGCCGGCCGGCGCAGCGGGCTGATCGCCGGATTGCTGATGGCGGTGTCGCCGTTCGAGATCCAGTTCGGGCAGGAGGCGCGCTCTTATACCCTGGTCTCGTGCCTGATCCTCATCGCCCTCTGGGGGCTGGTGCGGCTGGCCCAGGATCCGGCCGCGGCGGGCCTGCCGCTGCGCCATGACAGCGCCCCGCGCGGCGCTTGGCTCGCCTATGGCCTCGGCACTGCGGCAGCACTCGACGTGCTCAACGTCGCGGTGCCCTGGCTCGTCGCCGCCAACCTCGGCGCGGCGGCGATCGCCTGGCGCGCCGGCGAGCGCAGAGGCGCTTTCCTGCGCAATTGGGGGATGGTCCAGGCGCTCGTTCTCGCCGCCTGGCTGCCCGCCTTCGCCTGGCTCTATTTCGCCAGCAAGGGTGCTGTCTTCTATGGCGCGGGCTGGGCGCCAGCGGCCACCCTGAAGACGATTTGGGCGATCATCGCCCCGGTCTACCTGCTGCGGATTTCGAGCTTCATTACCTTCAGGCTGCTGCCGGCGGGAATTCCCAGCCTCGCCGCGGTGGTCGCCGCGATGGCGCTGTGGGGCGCGTGGCGGCTGCGCCGCGATCCCGTGGTGCTGGCGGTGCTCGGCGCCGCCGCGCTGGTGCTGCCGTTGGGCCTGCTGGTGGTCTCGCTGTTCGTGCCGGTGATGGTGCCGCGCTATTTCGCCTGGAGTGCGGCGCCCTTCTTTATCTTTGCCGGCGCCGGTCTCGGCCGGCTCTCATCGGCGCCGCTGGCCGCGGCGGCGGCGGCGCTGGCCGCGGCGTGCCTGATCAATGTCGCCCCCTATTACCGTTTCGAGACCAAGCCGCGCTGGGATCTGGTGGCCAAGCAGCTCGCCGCCAAGGGCCGGCCGGGCGACGTGGTGCTGCTCGACAACTACTATTCCTATTTCGTGCTCTCGACGTTTGCCGCCCGCGCCGGTCTCGCCGATGACGGGATCATCTTGACCTGGAACCTGCCGGAAGCCTTGCGGCTGGCGCCTGGCCATCAGCTTTGGGCGGTCTACGGCCGGACCGGGCAGGCCGCCAAAAAGCAAACCCCGGAGGTCTTCCGCAATACCCTTGCCGGGTTGGGCAGGCCGGTCAGCGAAAAGTCGGTCGGCCGCTACATCGTCCTGTGGCAGTTCGACGAACCGACCGCCGTCAGCCAGACCGTAGCACCCCCATCCCGCCCCGACGCGCTCGCCGCCGGCGAAGCGCACCCGTAAATTGGGCCCCCATCACGGCGCTCACCGACCGTCGCGCCAACACCGGCGCTTGACAGCCTGCCGCTTAGCTGGCGGGATCGTCCGCTGGAATTCCACAGGAGGGTCGGATGGCGCGGGCAAACCGGGTGCGGGAATTGTGGCAGGCGGGCAAGCCCGTCATCAACAGCTGGCTCGGCATCCCGTCGAGCTTTTCGGCCGAGGTCATGGCCCATGCCGGCTGGGATTCCCTGGTCGTCGACATGCAGCACGGGATGATCGACTACCAGGTGATGGTGACCATGCTGCAAGGCATCTCGACCACCGAGACGGTGCCCTTGGTGCGGGTGCCGTGGAACGACCCGGCCCATATCCAAAAGGCGCTTGACGCCGGCGCCTACGGCATCGTCTGCCCGATGATCAACAACCGCGCCGAGGCCGAAAAATTCGTCGGCTCGATGCGCTATGCGCCATTGGGCTACAGGAGCTCGGGGCCGATCCGCGCGTCGCTCTATGGCGGCGCCGATTATCACGCCAAGGCCAACGACATCGTCGTCGCCTTCGGCATGATCGAGACGGTCGAGGCCATGAGCAACCTCGACGAGATCCTGTCGACGCCGGGCCTCGACGCGGTCTATGTCGGCCCCAGCGACCTGTCGATCTCGATGGGCTACAATCCGGGCGGCGACAAGCCGGACGAGTGGATGATGACGGCGCTGAAAAAGGTCGTCGACGCCTGCAAGCGGCACAAGGTGCAGCCGGGGCTGCATTGCGGCGCGCCGGCCTATGCGCTGAAGGCGATCGAGATGGGCTTCCGCTTTGTCACCGTCGGCGGCGACACCCGCTTTGTGACGATGGGCGGTCAGGCGGCGGTCGCCGAAATGCGCGGCGGCGCGCCCTCGAAGCCCGCATCCGGCGGCAGCAGCCCGTACTAAATTGCCGTCATTGCGAGCATAGCGAAGCAATCTCGACGGCTGGAGCGTAACCGGCCGGGGATTGCTTCGTCGCTCCGCTCCTCGCAATGACGATGGGGGCATCTTGACCGAAATCTACATCGATGCCGATGCCTGCCCGGTGCGCGAGGAGGTGTATCGGGTCGCGGGGCGGCTCGGCGTCGGCGTGTTCGTCGTCTCCAACGGGTCGCGGCCGATCCGCCCGCCCGATCTGCCCTATGTGCACATGGTCATGGTCGGCGAGGCCGCCGACGCGGCCGACGACTGGATCGCCGAGGCCATCGCCGCGGCCGATGTCTGCGTCACCGCCGATATCCCGCTCGCCGCGCGCTGTCTCTTAAAGGGGGCGCGCGTCGTGCCGCCGACCGGTCGGCCGTTCACCAGCGCCAATATCGGCAATGCGCTGGCCGGCCGCGAGATCGCCCGCCACCTGCGCGAGCTCGGCGCAGATGGCAAGGGGCCGGCGCCGTTCGCCAAGGCCGACCGCTCGCGGTTTCTCAGCGCCCTCGACGCCGCGGTGCGCAACGCGTTGCGGGACGAGACGGCAAGCGGCTAATCTGCGCGTTCGACTGTGAAGACGATGGACTGAAGCGGCATTCGAGTCGGTGCACTTCCAAATTCCTGCCGGAACGCCGCAGCGAGCGCGGCAACGACGGCATCGGGGTCGCCGCCCCGGACGCTGATCTGATCGACCATCGGGCAGCCATACACCATGCCTCGTACAAAGGCGTCCAACTCAGCGACTTCGCGGGTCCGGCTCAGCACGGCGACACGAAGATCGGTAAACCCGGCATCGGCAAGCGCGTCCTTTATCGGGTCGATCGCACAGTAGCCGAAGGGCACGCTGAAGAAGGGCGGCGGATCGGCCGGAAAACGCCTGGTCACCTCTTCCTGGCCGATACGGTAGGCGGGGTTGTAGCGGTGCGCGTCCCACACGCTGAAGAGATAGCTGCCGCCGGAAGCCAGCACCCGGTAAGCCTCACGATAGGATTTCGTCTTGTCGGGGAAGAACATCACCCCGAACTGGCAGACTACCGCATCGAAGGCGCCATCCTCGAACGGAAGTGCGGTCGCATCGGCCTGGTAGAACTCCACCCTTTCGCCGGCTGCAAACTTGGCCTTCGCGATATCCAACATCGGCGAGTTCAGGTCGGTGGCGACAAGGTGCGACGCGGTAGGCAGCAAATCGCGCAGGCGGCGGGTCAGGATACCGGTCCCTGCGGCGGTCTCGAGCACCCTGGCAGGCGCCAATGCCGCGGCCTGCCGCGCCAGATCGTCGGCGTAATCGGCAAACAGCACCGGTCCTATGCCGCGGTCGTAATCCTGCGGGATGTCGCCGACGAAGCCTGCTGCCTCACCCCGCATGATTGCCTCCCTTTGTGCTGCGGCGGGCGCGATCAGCCGCCGACGCAGCCCTGGGCCTCGACATAGAGCGCGTAGACCGACTGGCTCGCCGCCATAAAGAGGCGGTTGCGCTTCGGCCCGCCGAAACAGACATTGGCGCAGCGCTCGGGCAACAGGATGCGGCCGATCAGGGCGCCGTCCGGGGCGAACACTGCGACCCCGTCCTCGCCCTCGCCGCCGGAAAACCCGCACCACAGATTGCCTTCGGTGTCGACCCGGATGCCGTCGGCATAGCCCGGCATCGCGTCGAAAAACACCCGGCCGTTCGCCGCCTTGGCGCCGTCGTCGACCATATCGTAGACGTGGACGGTCTTCGCCCCGCCCGGCGTGTCGACGACGTAGAGCAACTTTTCGTCGGGCGAAAACGCCAGCCCGTTCGGCCGCTCCATGTCGCCGACCGCGATCGTCGTCTGTCCGGTCCGGGGATCGATGCGGTAGACCCGGAACGGCAGTTCGACCGGCGCCTTGTGGCCGAGATAGTTGCCGCGAATCCCGGCCCCGTTGTCGCTGAACCAGATCGAGCCGTCCGACTTGACCACCACATCGTTGGGGCCGGTCAGCTTCTTGCCGTCAAAGCTGTCGGCCAGCACCGTGATCGCGCCGTCGTATTCGGTGCGGGTCAGCCGCTGCGCGTCCATCTCGCAGGTGACGAGCCGGCCGTGGCGGTCGCGGGTGTTGCCGTTGGCATAATGCGACGGCCGGCGGAAGACCGAAACGGCGCCCGGCTCCTCCTCCCATTTCATGATCCGGTCGTTGGGGATGTCGCTCCACAGCAGAAACCGGCCGTCGCCGAACCACACCGGCCCCTCGGTAAAGCGGCAGCCGCCGGCGATCCGCTCGACCGCGGCGTTGCCCAGCACCAGCGCCGCAAAGCGCGGGTCGAGGATCTTGATGCCGGGATCGGGGTAGCGGATCGGTTCGTCGGGCATGGCGTTTTTCCCATCGCTCGGTGTCATCGCGGGGACCGACCGAAGGTCGGGAGCCCGGGACCCATGAACACGGGCCTCTGGAATACGGGTTCCGGGCTCACCGCGTCGCGGCGCCCCGGAATGACGATCGAGAGGCTACGAATTCGGGCCGCGCTCCATCGACACCGGCTGCCACCGCTTCAGATCGCCCTTGGCCAGCACCGACGGGTTGACGCACGACATCGGCCATTTGCCGGAGAGCGCCAAGGACAGTTCGAGCCCGACCCGCCGCCGCCTGGCCGGGTCGAAGCGCGCCGTGGCCGAGGCGACATGCGCGGTCAGGATCACCTTGTCCATGCGCAACAGCGGGTTGTTGCCGCCCGGCGGCTCCTTTTCGAGCACATCGAGCCCGGCGCCGGCGATCAAGCCCTCGTCGAGCGCCTTGATCAGCGCGGCCTCGTCGGTGGTCGGCCCGCGCCCGGTCGAGACATAGATCGCGGTCTTCTTCATCTGCCGGAAATGTTCCTCGCGGATCAGGCGATTGGCGCTTTCGGTCGCCGGCGTGTGCATCGAGAGGATGTCGGCGCGGGCTAGCAGTTCGGGCAGGCTGACCGGCTCGACCCCGCGCTCGGTCATCACCATCTCCTCGATGAACGGGTCGTAGGCGATGATGTGCAGGCCGAAGGGCTTGGCCCGCTCGGCGACCGCGCGCGCCACATGGCCAAACGCGATCAGGCCCAGGGTCATGCCGCGCAGCCGCGGGATCTTTAGGAGCGCCGGCCGGCCCTCGGACCAGCGCCCGTCGCGCACCATCCGGTCCTGCTCGATCAGCCGGCGGTGGGTGGCGAGGATCAAGGTCATCGCGTGGTCGGCGACCTCCTCGATAAAGGTGTCGGGGCAATTGGTGACCGGGATGGCCTTGGCGGTCGCCGCCTCGACATCGACGGTGTCGACCCCGACGCTGCCGAGCGAGATGATCTTGCAGCGCTGCAGGCCGTCGATCATCTTTCTGGTGATCGGCCGGCCCTTGGCGTAGAGCGCATCGGCGTCCTTTGCGGCCTGCACGAACTCGTCCTCCGAGCCCGGCGGGATCTCGAAGATCTCGGCGTCGATCGGCGTCAGCGCCTCCATCTCGTAGCCGTAGCCGCCGCCGGCCACCGTGAAGCTCGCACCCGCCGGTGTGGCGATCCTGAATTTGGCCAACATGCCCTCCCGATTTCGCGAAATTCCAGGGCGGATCAGACCGTCGCCGCGCCACCTTGTCAATCGCCGGCGGCGGCAGCCGGTGCCGACGCGGGCTGCGGCAGCGGGATCAGCGACAGGATCAGGGTCACCACGAACAGGATCGACAGCCCGCCCATCACCCCGACCAGGCGGTCAAAGCCGGGGGCGATCGTCTGCGCCGGCCCCTGGCCCTGCAGCATGCTCATCAGATATGCGAACATCGCCTGGGTCCCGATATAGCTGACACCAGTCGTTCCGTTCTGGATTTGCGAGCACAGCCAGATCCCGGCCGGGATCAGCGCGATCCATAAGAGGAAATCGTCGCCGACAAAGGCGAGAGCGGCGAGGCCGGCGAGCGCCCCGATCAGGCAGCCGATCAGCCGGTGCGCCGCGCGCTGAATGATGGCGCCGGTATCGGATTGCAGGATCGCGGTGGTCGGGATCGACATCACCATCACCGCGGTCACCCCCATCGTCACCGGGCTCACCGGCGCGATCCACTCGGCCAATGCCGGCAGCAGCATGACCGTCACCCCGCCGCGGCACCCGTGGATAACCAGCGGCCATTTGCCGTCGAGCCAGCGCTGCAGCTGCGCGCCAAAGCGGCGCCGCCAGAAGGCCAGCGGCGGCGGTTCGAGCAGAGCCGCGGGCGGAGCCGGTCCGCCGGCGGCGGGCAACGGGCTCAATGCGCACACCACCAAGGACGCCGCGGTGCCGACCATGACGTCCGCGACGCGATCGACGGCGGTGGCGAACGCGCCTTGCGGCTCTTGAAACGACATTAGCAGAATCAGAGCGGCGGTCACCGCGCCGACCAGCCAGGCATAGCCGTGGCGCGAGCTGACAAAGCCGAACAGGCCGATCGACGAGATCACGAACAAGCAGAGGCAGAACGGCAACGACTGGTAGAGGAAGAGCCGCAACACGACGAGCGCCGCCAGGGCGCCGACGATGCTGCCGGCGATGCGCATGACGGCGCGCAACACCGCGACCGCCGGCGCGGCCCGCGTCACCATGAAGGCGGTGATCGCCGCCCACCACGGCTCGTCGGAATGGAGCGCCAATGCGGCGAGCACGGCCAAGGTCACCGACAGCGCCGCCTCCAGCGCCTCCAGACCGCGCGGGCCGCGCCATTCGAGCGAGCGCAGCTCTGCGGCGAGCGCGCCCGGGATCTCGCGCAGCACCGGCCGAGCCTCAATAGATGATCAAGGCGCGCGCATCGGCGCCCATGTGCAGAACCAGCGCCGGTGGTGAATCCCGCAGCACCAGGGTCACCGGAAAGCGCCGCTCGAGCCGGATCCAGTCGGTGGTCGGCGCGACATAGGGCAACAGCGTACGCGGGGTCTGCGCCCGGTTGATGCCGCGGGCGATGCCTTGGATCACCGCGCGATGGACATGCCATGGGTAGGTGTCGATCCACACCCACGCGGTGCCGCCGACCCGCATGTGGCGGATCACGCTCTCCTTGTAATTGGCCAGGATGCGCCAGGCGTGGGCGTCGACGAGGCCGATCAGCGGCTGGTTGGCCACCGCCTGGTCGCCGACCCGCAAGGTCAGGTTGGTGATCGTGCCGTCGGTCGGCGCCAGCACCGTGGTCTGGTCGAGCTGCCATTGCAGATAGGCGATCTGCGCGGTGATCGCCTTGACCGTCGCCTGGTGCAATACCTGCATCTGCCGCGCCTTGGCGAGCGCGGCTTCGGCGTCGGCGAGTGCGGCCTGCGCTGCCTGCTGCTGGGTCGCGGCGTCCTCGAGCGCCTGGCGCGAGACAAAGCCGGCGGCGGCGACCGGCTCGGCGCGGCGCAGATTGTCGCCCGCCAGCCGCGCCTGGTCGATCGCCCCGTCGCGCACCGCCTTGGCCGATTTGATCAGATCGTGGTCGACCGCGAGCTGCGCCTCGGCCTCGACCCGCTTGGCCACTTGCTCGGCCAGCGCCAGCCGGAACGGCGTCGGGTCGATCTCGGCCAGCACGGTTCCCTTGGCCACGGTTTGGTTGTCGGCGAGCGGCACGGTGATGATGCGGCCGGTGATCTGCGGGGCGACGGCGACCAAGTCGGAGGTAACATAGGCGTCGTCGGTATAGGCAAAAACGTAGCTCGACCCCCAGTAGAGCCCCAGCGCCGCGGCCAGGCCCAGCAGCACCAGCAGCACCCGCCGGCGATAGCGGGCTGCGACAATCTGCCGGGCGCGCTCGGCAGAATCGGGCGCGGCGCGGAACTCGGGGGCTAATGGCGCCCGCGCCAGCAGCGACGTCGCCGCGGCACCGTCGGCTTGCGGCAGATCATGCGGGTTGCTGTCCGGCATCGGGTGCCCCCGATCCCCTTCCGTCATGCCCACGAAAGCAGGCACCGCTGTCGTCGGTGGCGAGGGGTTCGTCACCGTCCGCGAGCATTATAGACCATTCGCGCTGGCAACATGCAGCGCCCACCAAAGACAAATGCGGCGCTAGCGAGCCGGCGGCGGCCGCTGGTTGGTCGGGCAGCGCGGCAGATGGTCGGCGGTGTCGAACCACGGGATCCGGCTCTCGGTCCAGATGTGCAGGCCGGGCTCGAGCGCCGCCGGATCGTCGAGGGTGGCGATCGCCACATCGATCAAGAGCGGGTTGTCGACCGCCTGCCAGCTCAGCGGCGTGCCGCAGCGCCCGCAGAACCGGCGCCAGGCCGCGGCCGAGGAGCGGTAGGCCACCGGGCTGCCGGCGGTCACGACAAAGCCGTCGAGCGGCACGGTCAGCCAGGCGACGATGGGCGCACCGTGCGCGCGGCGGCAGATTCGGCAGTGGCAATAGAGCGCCTCGACCGGGGCGGCCTCGATGCGATAGCGAATATCGCCACACAGGCAGCCGCCGCTAACAGCCTGGTCCATCCCGCCCCCTCCCCCTCACCGCGCGGTTGACATGAACCCGCGGCGGCGCTCCGATGTTCGCCCGGCAACTGCAGAAATGGAAAGCCGCCCGATGACGATCGACGTGGTCGCGATACAGCCTTTGATAGCTCTGCTTGCCGGAATTCTGATTTTGCTGGTTCCCCGCGTGCTCAATTACGTCATCGCCATTTATCTGATCCTGATCGGCTTGATCGGGTTGTGGCCGCACCTGCTCTACCACATTCCCCATTGACTCTCGCGCCGCGGCTCAGGCGAGCCGTAGCTGCGGCAGGGTGACGAGATCGACCCCGGCGGCTTCGAGGCCATGGCGCACGGCGCGGGCGGCGATCACCGCCGAGGGCTCGTCGCCATGCAGGCACAGCGTGTCGAGCCGCACCGCGAGCCGCTTGCCGGTGCGCGAGACGATCTCCTCGTTCAGCACCATGGCGACGACGCGGTCGCGGATCTCGTCGGTGTCGTGCAATACAGCACCCGGAAGCTTGCGCGAGGTGAGGTTGCCGTCATCGTCGTAGAGCCGGTCGCAAAACCCCTCGCGCGCCAATGGCAGGCCCAGCTCCTGCGCCGCCTTTTCCATCTGCGAGCCGGCCAGCGCCACATAAATCAGCGCCCGGTCGACGGTCTTCATCGCCCGGCCGATCGCCAGGGCCAGATCGAGGTCCTCGGCCGCCATGTTGTTGAGCGCGCCATGCACTTTGACGTGGGTCACCTCGGCCCCGACATAGGCCGCCATCGCCTGCAAGGCGCCGATCTGGTAGGCGATCATGTATTCGAGCTCGCGCGGGTTCATCTCGATGCGGCGGCGCCCGAAGCCCCACAGATCGTTGAACCCCGGATGGGCGCCGATGCTGACCCCTTCGGCCGCGGCCAGAGACACCAGCCGGTGCATCGTCGACGGGTCGCCGGCGTGAAAGCCGCAAGCGATGCTCGCCGAACCGATGATCTTCATCAATGAGGCGTCGTCGCCGATGTCCCAGGCGCCGTAGCCTTCGCCCATATCGGCATTGAGATTGATCGCTTTTGCCATCCCTCGCTCCTCGCCCTATCGTGCCATGCCTGGACCTTTGCGGTACTTGGCTCCGCTCGGCGATTGTACAAGGAAATCGATGAGGGTGCGCTTTCTGTCGGTCGGGGACCGGGCGCTCGCGATCGAGTTCGGCGACCGTATCGA
>DASYNW010000106.1:0-6455 GCA_036008325.1 Allostellaceae bacterium | reverse complement strand
TCTCGCCTATATGTTCGTGATCCCGGCGGCGGGGATCCAGGTGCTGGTCACCTTGGTGGCGACCGGGGCCGGCTATTGGGCGACGACCGTGCTGCTTGCCCCGCGCCTGGCCGAGCTCGGCCGGGCGGCGCGGCCGGGCCTTGCCCGCGAGGCGGTCGAAGACCTCGATTGGGAACTGGCCCTGCGCTAAATCGAGCCTGGCGGGGCGCGGTGACGGCGCCCCGTCACCGCGCGCCCGAAAAGACCCGCAAGCCGATCAGGCCGGCGGCGATCAGCAGCAACGAGCAGATCCGGCCGAGATTGGTGCTCTCGCGGAAAAAGGCGATGCCGACGATCGCGGTTCCAGCGGTGCCGATGCCGACAAAGGTGGCGTAGACGGTCGCCGCCGGCAACCGCTTGACCGCTTCGGCCAAGAGGTAGTTGGCCGGGACCGCGCAAATCAGCACGACCACCAACGGCGCCCATTTCGAGAAAGGCGCCGCCCATTTCAACAGGAACGGCCAGGCGATCTCGAAGACATCGGCAGATAGGATAAAGAGCCACGCCATCGCCTTGGGATAGCATCGCACCCGGCGAAGTGTCGAGCAGGGCCGGCCGCCGGCCGGGCGTAACCGGGGAGTCGCGCGGGCCGGCGGAATGCCCTATGATCGCCCGATAGGATTTTCGAGGGAGGTTTTCATGTCGGTGATCAAGGCCTTTGATCTGGCTTACGGGCGGCTGCGTTCGCCCGATCTCGACCGCCAGGAAGAGTTTCTGACCGATTTCGGCATGGTCCGCGCCGACCGCACAAAAAATGCGCTCTACATGCGCGGCACCGACGCATCGCATCACCTGCACGTCACCGAATTGGGCGAGCCGCGCTATGTCGGGATCGCGGTCCATGCCGCCGCCATGGACGATCTCGAGCGGCTGGCGCGGGCCCCCGGCGCCTCCAAGATCGAGGACATCGACGAGCCCGGCGGCGGCCGGCGGGTGCGCCTCGTCGACCCCGACGGCTACCAGGTCGAGGTTGTTTATGGCATGCAGATGCTCGACCCGATCCCGGTGCATCGGCCGCGGGTCAATTCCGGCGATGACAAATTCCGCCGCAAGGGCGAGCTGTTCCGCATCGAGCGCGGCCCCTCGCACATCAAGCGGCTCGGCCATTTCGTGGTGATGAGCAAGAATTTCGAAAAGACCTTGGGCTGGTATCGCGAGATGCTGGGCTTCCGTTGCTCGGACGAGTTCTATGCCGGCGACAAGAGCAACATCGTCGGCTCGTTCAACCGGCTCGACCGTGGCGACGACTATGTTGACCACCACGCGTTCTTCTGCATCCGTGGCGACAAGAGCGGGCTCAACCATCTGTCCTACGAGGCCGCCGACATCGACGACGTGATGGCCGGGCACGAGCATCTCGAAGGCAAGGGCTACCAGCACATGTGGGGCATCGGCCGCCACCTGATCGGCAGCCAGCTGTTCGATTACTGGGCCGATCCGTGGGGCCGGGTGCACGAGCATTGGGCCGACACCGATGTCTTGAACGCCAGCACCCCGCCCAACATCCTCGAGCGCGGCGAAGGCACCGGCGGGCCGTGGGGCCAGCCGATCCCGCAGATCTTCATGGGCCACGCCTCGCCCTGAAAGGCGCAGAGCGGCACCCTCTCCTGCACCGCGGGAGAGGGTGCCGAGCGGAGCGAGGCGGATGAGAGCGACGCCGCACGATAGCCCCTCACCCTCCCAGCCTTGCAGGCTGGGTCCCTCCCTCTCCCGCGTGCGGGAGAGGGGCAATAGCGCAGCCGGCTATTCGGCGGCAAGACGGCGCCCGGCGCGTTCCGGGCCGGCGAACGGCCGGTCGTGGCCGAGCGAGGGCACCATCCGGTGTGCCTCGGCGATCCGCCCGAGGTCGATACGGGCGCTGACAAGGCCGACCGTTTCCTCGCCATCGGCCAGCACCTTGCCCCACGGGTCGACAATCAACGAGTGACCGTAGGTGCGCCGGCCCTCGGCGTGCTCGCCGCACTGCGCCGGGGCAAAGACGAAACAGCCGGTTTCGATCGCCCGCGCCCGCAGCAGCACCTGCCAATGGGCAGTGCCGGTCGGCACCGTGAACGCCGACGGGATCGCCAGGAAATCGGCGCCGGCCTGGGCCAGCGCGCGATAGAGCTGCGGAAAGCGCAGGTCGTAGCACACCGTCATGCCGAGCACGCCCCACGGCGTCTCGGCCACCACCGCCCGGTCGCCCGGCCGGAACGCGTTGCTCTCGCGGTAGCTTTCGCCGCCGGCGAGGTCGACGTCGAACATGTGGATCTTGTCGTAATGGGCGACGACGCCGCCCGCCGCATCGATCAGATACGAGCGGTTGGCGAGCCGCCGCTCGCCCTCCGACACCCCCGGCTCGCGCGAAATGTCGACCGCCAGCGAGCCGAGCAGCAGCCATGCGCCGGTCTCACGCGCGACCTCGCGCAGGGCGGCCAGCACCGGATGGTTCGCCTCGTCGCGCGCCTTTTCGCGCCGCAACTTGCCGATCGGTTCCATCAACCCGGTATTCTCCGGGGTCAGCACCAGATCGGCGCCGCCGTCGCGGGCCCGGCGGATCATCTCCGAGACGATCCGGATATTGGGCTCGTAGTCGCGCGCCGCGGTGAACTGAACC
This sequence comes from Allostellaceae bacterium, assembly GCA_036008325.1. Classification (GTDB taxonomy): domain Bacteria; phylum Pseudomonadota; class Alphaproteobacteria; order ATCC43930; family CGMCC-115725; genus AP-15. The sequence goes on along the minus strand of DASYNW010000106.1, from coordinate 3,820 downwards.
AACGCAGCGGTGAAATTAGCGCTCATTTGCCGAGTCCCAGCTTGGTGTCGAGCTTGCCGGCGCGGTCGAGGGCGACCAGGTCGTCGCAGCCGCCGATGTGCTCGCCATCGATAAAGATCTGCGGCACCGTGCTGCGGCCGTGCGCACGCTGGATCATCTCCTCCCGCCGCGCCGGCGCCTCGGCGATGTCGATGTCGACAAAGGCCACGCCCTTGCGCTGCAGCAAGGCGCGGGCGCGCGAGCAGTAGGGACAGAACATTGTCGTATAGAGCTCGATTTCGGCCATCACCCTCACCTCCGCCCGCGCCGTTCTCGCAATTGGCCGATTATGCCCCGGTGCGCAATGCCCGCGCCAGGGTCAGCACGCCGACAGAGGCCGCGCCAGCGCGTTTGAGCACGCGGGCGCATTCGTCGACCGTTGCCCCAGTGGTCAGCACATCGTCGACGACGACCACCCGCCTGCCGGCGAGCTCGCAGGGCGGCCTGAGGGCGAAAGCGCCGGGCTGCCTGAGGGCAAAGGCGCCGGCCACGTTCCGCTCGCGCCCGGCCGGCCCCATATGGCCTTGCGATGGGGTCTTGCGGCGGCGCACCAGCCAGTCGGCGGCAACCGGCGGCCCGCCCGCGGCGCGGATCGCGTGCGCCAGCAGCGCCGCTTGGTTGTAGCGGCGCCGCACCAGCCGGGTCCAATGCAGCGGCACCGGCACCAGCAGGTCGGCATCGGCCAGAACCTCGCCGCCGACCCGGTGCATCCAGCGCCCGAACGCGCCCGCCAGATGGGTATGGTCGGCATGCTTGAGCCCGAGGATCAGCCCGCGGCTGTTGCGGTCGTAGCGCAATACGGCGCGCGCCCGATCCCACGCTCGCCGCCCGCGCGCGCAATCGGCGCAGATCGCACCGTCGCCGGCCGGATGGGCAAACGGCAGGCCGCAGCCGGCGCACCAGGGCGGCGCGAAAAAGGCGATCCCGCCCCAGCACCGGCCGCACAGCGCATCCGGCTCCTCGACGATCTCGCCGCAAGCCAGGCAGCGCGGCGGCAGGACGGCGTCGACCAGGCCGCGGCCGATCCGCCGCAATCGGGTAGCCATTGCCGCCGCTGTCATCGCGGCAGATCATCAGACTATGCGCCGGTTCGTCAACCCACAGCCGCACCAGGGAGCGCGATGAAATCAGAGGATGCCGAGGCGACGCCATTGTTCGATCGCCGGGCCTGGCGGCTGCACCGCGAGCGCGCGGCGCGGCGCGGCGCGGTCGATTTCCTGCACGGCGAGATCACCGAGCGGATCGTCGACCGGCTCGACGATGTCGGCCGGCGATTCCGCGCGGTGCTCGATCTGGGCGCGCATTCGGGCGCGCTGTCGCGGGCGCTCACCGCTCGGCCGGGGGTTGAGCGGGTGGTTGCCGCCGACCCGGCTCTGGGCTTTCTGCGGCCCGGCGCCGCCCTCCCGAGCGCCGCGCTCAGGGTCGCCGCTGATCCGGAGCTGCTGCCGTTCCGCACGGCGAGCTTTGATCTCGCGGTCAGCGCGCTGGCGCTCCATTGGGCCGCCGATCTTCCCGGGGCGCTGATCCAGCTGCGCCGGATCCTGAAGCCGGACGGGCTGTTTCTCGCAGCACTGCTCGGCGGCGCCACGCTCGGCGAATTGCGCACCGCGTTCATCGAGGCCGAGTTGGCCGAAGAGGGCGGGGCCAGCCCGCGCGTCTCGCCGACCGCCAGCCTCGCCGACGCGGCGGCGCTGCTGCAGCGCGCCGGCTTCGCCATGCCGGTCGCCGACGCCGACACGATCACCGCGACCTACCCCGATCTACTGGCGCTGATGCGCGATCTGCGCGCGATGGGCGAAACCAACGCCTTGTCGGCGCGCCGCCGCTCGCCGCTGCGCCGCGGCACTCTGGCCCGCGCCGTGGCGATCTACGGCGAGCGCTTCGGCCTGCCCGACGGGCGGATCAGGGCCAGCTTCGAGATCTTGTTTCTGACCGGCTGGGCGCCCGATGCGAGCCAGCCCAAGCCGCTGCGGCCGGGCAGCGCCACCCATCGCCTGGCCGACGCGCTCGGCACGGTCGAGATTTCCGCCGGCGACCGCGCGGCGCCGCCGGGCAAGGGCGGGCGATGACGCGGCCACCGGTCAGTCCGCCCGGCCCTCGTACATAAAGGTGTGTGTGCGCGGCCCCGGCAGTCGGAAATTGTGCAGCCGATCGAGCCGAAAGCCGGCCTCGCGCAGCAGCCGGTCGATCGGTCGATTGAGATGGCAGCCGCCGGCGAACCGGCTCCACAACGGGTCGAGGCGGTCCTGCCAGCGCCGCACGCCGGGTTCGGGCGCCCGGCCGTGCTCGACGAACAGCAGCGAACCGCCGGGGCGGAGCACGCGCCGCGCTTCCAGCAGCGCCCGCGCCGCGTCGGGGATCGAACATAAGGTCCAGGTGGTCACCACCGTATCGATGCTGGCGTCGGGGAGGGGCAGCGCCTCGGCCGAGCCCTCGACGAATTCGACCGGCACCTTGGCCGTTGCGGCGCGGCGGGAGGCGAGACGGAGCAGTTGCGGCGAGGGCTCGACCGCGACGATCGAGCGGGCGGCGGACCCGTAGAGCGGCAGGTTCAGTCCCGAGCCGGCTCCGATTTCGAGCACCCGCCCTTCGGCGCCGCCAATGGTGCGCTCGCGACAGGCGCGCAGAGCCTGTTGCCGCATCGCGAAATCGATCAGCCGCGGCACGATTTGGTCGCGATAGACGCCCATAACGGTAAGAATTTGGGGCGGCCCCCGCTGTGGCCAATAGCGATCCCAATACCGACATTGCCGTCGCTGGCTGGGGCGCCGGAACTTGCCGCCGCTCCGCGCGGTTTGAACATTGCGGAATCCACCGCCTCAAATATCAAGGACTATACGATGGCGACACCAGCGAAGATCAGGGCCAGCCGAACCGCCGAAAGGAAAAACAGCCGGGCGCAAGCGTCAGACCGAAAGAAAGAGACGCGGGCAGCGGCGCCGAATGCGTTCGATGTCTTGGAGCAGGATCATCGCCAGGTCGAAGGCTGGTTCGATGAATATGATGAGCTGAAAGAAGACGACGATGGCAAGGCGGAGCTCGCCGAAAAGATTTGCCTGGCTCTGAAGGTGCATGCCCAGATCGAGGAAGAGATTTTTTATCCGCAGGCCCGCGCTGCCACCGGCGACAACGACCTGCTCGACGAAGCCGCGGTCGAGCATGCGGCCGTGAAGAACTTGATCGCGGAAATCGAAAGGATGAAGGTCGGCGACGACCTCTACGATGCCAAGATCCGCGTGCTCGGCGAGATGGTGAAGCACCACGTCAAAGAGGAAGAAGAGGAGCTGTTTCCGGAAGCCGCTTCGGCCAAAATGGATGTCGCCGCGGTCGGCAAGAAGCTTGCCGCGCGCAAGGAAGAGCTGATGTCGGAAATGGCCTGAGAACCCCGGTCGCCGCCGGCGCCCCACGCCCGCTCACAGGAGGTCGCGCAGCATCGCCACGAGCGGCTTGTCGGCGGGCGGCATCGGGTATTCGGCGAGCCGGGCCGGGCGCACCCAGGCCAGACGCTGGCCCTCGCGCGCGGTTGGGATGCCGCTCCATTTGCGGCAGACATAGAGCGGCATCAGCAGGTGAAATTCGGGGTAGGCGTGCGACGCGAAGGTGAACGGCGCCAGGCAGCTCGCCGCGACGTCGATGCCGAGCTCCTCGGCCAATTCGCGGATCAGCGCTGCCTCCGGAGTCTCGCCGGGGTCGATCTTGCCGCCGGGAAACTCCCACAGCCCGGCCATCGCCTTGCCCTCCGGGCGGCGGGCGAGCAAGACCCGGCCGTCGGCGTCGACCA
>DASYNW010000105.1:0-5508 GCA_036008325.1 Allostellaceae bacterium | reverse complement strand
ATGGCCGGATCTTTGCCAGCCCGTTGGCCCGCCGCATGGCGCAGCAGGCCGGTCTCGACCTCGCTGCACTCACCGGGTCGGGACCGCAGGGGCGGATCGTCAAATCCGACATCGAAGCCGCCCTCTCGGCGGCGCGCCCGGCGACCGGCGCGGCGCCGGCAGCCAGGCCGGCGGCAGTCCCGACCGCGGCGCCTGCGAGTGCACCATCTGCGGCCGCGGCCCTGTCGAAAGAGCGAATCGCAGCACTCGCCGGCAACCCGCCCTATACCGAGCGGCCGTTGAGCGCGATGCGCCGGGTGATCGCCCGGCGGCTGACCGAGTCGAAGCAGACGGTCCCGCATTTCTATCTGACGAGCGATTGCGAGATCGACGCGCTGCTCAGGGTCCGCGCTGAACTCAACAAGAAATCCGATGCTTACAGGATCTCCCTGAACGATTTTGTGATCCGTGCGGCGGCGATTGCCTTACGCCAGGTGCCGGCGGCGAACGCATCGTGGAGCGATGAGGCAATCCTGCTGTGGGACAGCGTCGACATCGCCGTCGCTGTGGCGCTCGATGACGGGCTGATCACGCCGATCGTCAAGCAGGCCGACCGCAAGGGGCTGGCGGCCATCGCCGCAGAGACCAAAGACCTCGCGGCGCGCGCCCGCGCCGGCAAGTTGAAGCTCGAGGAATTCCAGGGCGGCACCTTCTCGATCTCGAACCTGGGCATGTACGGAGTGCGCGAGTTTGCCGCGGTCATCAACCCGCCGCATGGCGGCATCCTGGCGGTCGGCGCCGGCGAGCAGCGCGCGGTGGTAAAAGATGGCGCCCTGGCGGTGGCCACGGTGATGAGCTGCACCCTTTCCTGCGACCATCGCGCCGTCGACGGCGCCGTTGGAGCGCAATTTCTCGCCGCGTTCAAGAAGCTGGTCGAGGACCCGCTGACGATGCTGCTGTGAGCCGGTCGGAGCATGGCTGATAATTCCTTCGACGTGATCGTGCTCGGCAGCGGGCCGGGCGGCTATGTCGCGGCGATCCGCGCGGCGCAGCTCGGCATGAAAGCCGCGGTTGTCGAGCGCGACCAGCTCGGCGGGATCTGCCTCAATTGGGGGTGCATCCCGACCAAGGCATTGCTGCGCAGCTCCGAGATCTACCATCTGCTGCATCACCTTGATCAATACGGCTTTTCGGCAAAGGACATCCGCTTCGACGCGGGCAAGGTGGTGGCGCGGTCGCGCGCGGTTGCCAAGCAATTGTCCAACGGTGTGGGCTACCTGTTGAAAAAGAACCAGGTCACCGTCATCGACGGGCATGGGCAGCTCGCCGGCAAAGGGCAGCTGTCGGTCGAAAAAAACGGCAACCCGGTGGCCGAGCTCGCCGCCCCGCACATCATCCTGGCCACCGGGGCGCGAGCCCGCGCGCTGCCCGGGCTCGAAACCGACGGCGAGCGGGTGTGGAGCTACAAGGAAGCGATGGTGCCGCCGGCTATTCCGAAATCGTTGCTGGTGATCGGATCGGGCGCGATCGGGATCGAATTTGCGAGCTTCTACAATGATATGGGAGCCGACGTTACAGTGGTCGAGGTGCTCGACCGGATATTGCCGGTCGAAGACGAGGAGATTTCTGCATTCGCCCGCAAGTCGTTTGAAAAGCAGGGAATAAAGATCCACACCGGGGCCACGGTCAAGGCGCTGGAGGGCTCCGGCGAACAGGTCAGCGCCCGGATTGAAACGGCTGGAAAGGCAATCTCGGCGACCGTGGACAAGGTGATCCTCGCGGTCGGGATCGTCGGCAATGTCGAGGATATCGGCCTCGAAAACACCAAGGTCGAGGTGCAGCGGACCCATGTCGTCGTCGATCAATGGCTGCGCACCGGGGAGCCCGGAATCTACGCGATCGGCGATCTGGTCGGGCCGCCCTGGCTCGCGCACAAGGCGAGCCACGAGGGGGTGATCTGCGTCGAGCATATCGCCGGGGTCAACGACGTTCACCCGCTCGACATTCGCAACATCCCGGCCTGCACCTATTGCCGGCCGCAGGTGGCCAGCGTCGGCCTGACCGAACAGGCGGCCAGGGACGCCGGCTACGAGGTCAAAATCGGACATTTCCCATTTATCGGCAACGGCAAGGCGATCGCGCTCGGCGAGCCCGAAGGAATGGTCAAGACGGTTTTCGACGGCAAGACCGGCGAGCTTCTCGGCGCGCACATGATCGGCGCCGAGGTCACCGAGCTGATCCAGGGCTATGCGATCGCCAAGACCCTCGAAACGACCGAGGCCGAATTGATCCGCACGATCTTTCCGCACCCGACCCTGTCGGAGACCATGCACGAGGCCGTGCTTGACGCTTATCGGCGTGCCATCCACTTCTAGCCGATGAACCCTGCTTCCGCGACCGGCGCGCCGGTACCGCTGCGTCATCCGGAAAAGGCCGAGCGGCCCGAAACTGGGATCCCGCGCAAGCCCCCCTGGCTGCGGGTCAAGGCGCCAGGCTCGCCCCAGTACCAGGCGACGCGCCGGCTGATGCGCGAGCTCCAGCTCAACACCGTGTGTGAGGAAGCCGGCTGCCCCAACATCGGCGAGTGCTGGAAACAGCGCCACGCGACGGTGATGATCCTCGGCCGGGTGTGCACCCGCGCCTGCACCTTTTGCAATGTCGCCACCGGCCGGCCGGAGCGGCTCGACCCGGATGAGCCGGCGCGGGTCGGGGTGGCGGTCGCCGCACTCGGCCTCGAGCACGTGGTGGTCACCTCGGTCGACCGTGACGATCTCGAGGATGGCGGCGCCGCCGAGTTTGCGCGGACCATCGCGGCGATCCGCGCGGCCGCGCCCGGCACCACGATCGAGGTTCTGACCCCCGATTTCCTGCACAAGGAGGGGGCGCTCGAAAGCGTCGTCGCGGCGCGGCCCGACGTGTTCAACCACAACCTCGAAACCGTGCCGCGTCTTTACGCCGCGGTAAGGCCGGGTGCCCGATATTTCCACTCGTTGCGCTTGCTCGACCAGGCCAAGCGGCTCGATCCGGCGCTGTTCACCAAATCCGGGATCATGGTCGGTCTCGGCGAGGACAAGGCCGAGATATTGCAGGTGATGGACGATCTGCGCGCGGCCCAGGTCGATTTTCTGACGATCGGCCAATATTTGCAGCCGACCCCGAGACATCATGCGATCGACCGCTTTGTGCCGCCCGGCGAATTCGAAAGCTATCGCCGCCTGGCTCTCGGCAAGGGCTTTCTGTTGGTGTCGGCCTCGCCCTTGACCCGGTCCTCCTACCACGCCGGGGCGGATTTTGCCCGGTTGCGCAGCGCCCGCGCCGCCAACCTCGCCAGCGCCGCCAATCCCGCCAGCGCCGCCAATCCCGCCGCCGCCGGCTGACCCTGCCGCGATGCCGACCCATGCCGAACAGCGTGTCCTGCCCTACACGCCGGAGCAGCTTTTTGCGCTGGTTGCCGATATCGAACGCTATCCCGAGTTTCTGCCCTGGTGCATCGGCGCGCGGATTCGCGAGCGCAGCGCCGATCTGGTCGTCGCCGATCTGATCATCGGCTTCAAAATATTCCGCGAACGTTTTACCTCGCGGGTCATGCTCGACCCGCCGAGCAACATCGGCGTGACCTATGCCGAGGGCCCGTTTCGCTACCTGAACAACCACTGGACCTTCACCCCGGTCGCCGGGGGCTGCCGCATCGATTTCTTTGTCGATTTCGAGTTCAAATCGCGGCTGATGCAAAAGGTAATCGAGGTGCTGTTCAGCGAGGCGGTGCGCCGCATGGTCGGCGCCTTCGAAAAGCGCGCCCGCGATCTCTACGGCGCCCCGGCGGCGGGTGGCGCCCGCGAGCCGGCGGCCTGACGCAAGGCTTCTGTCTGGATGCCGCGGCTTCTATGGTGGCCGCCTGAAAAGTTCGCTCGAAGCCGTCGGGAGCATCGCCAATGCCGCAAAAGACCATGGTTTACGCCAGTGTCGGGCCGGAGCTGACGCAATACGATCTCGATGTCGACGATGCGACGCTCTCGCGGCGCGGCGGCGTCACCCTGCCAGCCAATGTGCACTACGCCTGGCCGCACGCCTCGCGGCGTTTTCTCTATGTGGCCTCGAGCGACAGCGCGTCGGGGATCGGCGGCGCGGTTGGCCAGCGGCACAATGTGACTGCGTTCCGGATCGATCCGTCGAGCGGCGCGCTGACCCCGCACGGCAGCCCGATCGCGCTGCCGACCCGGCCGATCCATATGACCAGCGATATTCCCTCGCAGAACCTATTGGTCGCGTTCAGCAATCCGAGCGGGTTGCGGGTCTATCGGATCAACGAGGATGGGACGCCCGGCGCGGAAATCGTGCAGCGGGAGCCGCTCGATCCCGGCATCTACGGACACCAGGTGCGGGTCAGCCTCGACAACCGGCTGGCGATCCTGGTCACCCGCGGGCACGACGCGGCCGGGGCCAAGCCCGAGGAGCCGGGTGCGCTCAAGGTGTTCCGCTATCGCAACGGGAATTTGACCGGCGAGGTTTCGGTCGCGCCCGGCGGCGGATTTGGCTTCGGCCCGCGCCATCTCGATTTCCACCAGGCGAAGCCCTGGGTCTATGTGTCGCTCGAACGCCAGAACCGGCTCGACATGTTCGCGCTCGACGGCGAGGCGCTGTCGCCCGAGCCGCGATACAGCAAAGGCACCCTGGCCGAGCCCGGCAACATCCGCGGGCGGCAGGCCGCCGGCACGGTCCACGTTCATCCGAACGGCCGCTTCGTCTATGTCGCCAACCGGGCTTCGAGCACGATCGAGGAAGACGGGCGGCGGGTCTTTGCCGGCGGCGAAAACACACTGGCGGTCTATGCGATCGACCCGGAGACCGGCGAGCCCAGCCCGATCCAGCATGTTGATACGCGCGGCATTCACTGCCGCACCTTTCACATCGATCCGAGCGGGCAAGTCCTTGTCGCTGCACACATCATGGGGCTTTCGGTCAAGGACGGCGGGTCGATTCGCGAGGTGCCGGCCGGCCTCTCGGTGTTCCGCATCGGCGGCGACGGCAAGCTCGGTTTCGTGCACAAATACGATGTCGAGGTCGGAGAGCGCCAGATGTTCTGGATGGGGATCGTGTAGGCGCTGCGGTCACACCACCGGCAGCGGCCGGTGGGGCGGGAGAGGGGGCTCGACCCGGATCGGGTCGCCGGGCTTGACCTCGCCCTCGGCCAGGACGACGCCCATGATCCCGGCCTTGCGCACGAGGTTGCCGTCGGCGTCACGGTCGAGTGTCGCGGCCATCAGCCCCTTTTCGATTTTGTCGAGCTGGGCGCAGGGGTTGCGCAGCCCGGTCACCTCGACCACGGCGCTGGTGCCGAGATGAAGCCGGGTCCCGGCGGCGAGGCCGAGCAGATCGATCCCGCGGGTAGTGACGTTCTCGCCCATCGATCCGGGCAGCACGGCGAAGCCCGCCTGGCGCAATTCGTCGTGCAGCTCGGCGTGGATCAGGTGGACCTGGCGCAGATTGGGCTGGGTCGGATCGCGTGCCACCCGCGAGCGGTGCTTGACC
>DASYNW010000104.1:0-35032 GCA_036008325.1 Allostellaceae bacterium | reverse complement strand
GCCAAGCGGGTCGTCGTGTTCGACCACACTCTGCGCACTGCCAGCGCGGAGCAGCGCGAGACCCGCAAGATCCGCGACGTCGTCAGCCGCGTCCATAACGACTACACCGAATGGTCGGGGCCGCAGCGCGTGCGCGACGTGATGGGCGAGGAGGCGGAGGCGTTGCTCAAGCGCCGCTTTGCGATCATCCAGGTGTGGCGGCCGATCAACCATCCGGTCGAGAGCCATCCCTTGGCGATCTGCGACGCGCAGAGCGTGCGGCCCGAGAGCTTGGTGGTCAACGAGCGGCATTACCAGGACCGGGTCGGGCAGACCTATGCGATCACCTATGATCCCGGGCAGCGCTGGTACTGGTTCCCGCAGATGCGGCCCGACGAGGCCTTGGTGTTCAAGGTCTATGATTCGGTCAAGGAAGGGGTCGCCCGGTTCACCGCGCATACCGCCTTCGAGGACCCGGCGTCGCCGCCTCACGCCCGACCGCGCGAGAGCATCGAAATCCGCACCCTGGCGTTTTTCTGAAGAAGACTGACGCCAAGCCGACCGGGAGGCGCCGAATGGAGCGCGGGCACCACATCGACAGCCGCAACGTCGCCTATTTCCGCCATGTCTACGACGGCGAAGCGGCCGACATGCAGCATCTCTACGAGCAGGCCAAGCGCGACCAGTGGAACGCCGCTACCGATATCGACTGGACCCAAGCGGTGGAAGGCGATGGCGGGCTGATCGCCGATGATCTCGTCGACATCCATGGCACCAGATTCTGGGAGCGCCTGTCGGCGACCGAGCGGGCCGAGGTCAACCGCGCGGTCGCCCGCTGGCGGCTGTCGACGCTGATGGCCGGCGAGCATGGGGCGATGCTGGTGTGCAGCCAGCTGGTCGAAAACGTGCAAGGCCAGGACGAGAAGCTGTTCCAGGCGACCCAGGTCGTCGACGAGGCGCGGCACAACGAGGTGCTGCATCGCTACATGGTCCTACGCCTGGAGGGTCGGAATTACCCGCTCGCCAACAATGTGCAGGAGATATTCGACACGCTCCTCGGCACCGCTTCGTGGCACCTGAAGACGATCGGATTGCAACTCGTCGCCGAGACCTTTGCCGTGTCCCTGTTCCGCATGCTGGCCGAATCCTCGAAGGACGCGGTGTTGCGCCAGATCTGCCGGCGCATCCTGCAGGACGAAGCCCGGCACATGGGTTTCGGCATGCTGTCCCTGCCCGCCGTGGTGGCCGAGGCGAGCGCCGCCGAGCGCATGGAGATGGAGGATTTTGCGGTCTGGGCGCTGAATCGGACCCTGCGCGGAATCTTCCCGCTCGCCGCCTACCAGGAGATCGGGTTCAGCCGCGCCGAGATCGACGAGATCCGCCAATTGCGCCGCGAGCGCGCGGCCGGCGGCGACGAAACCGCATTCCGCAAATTCTTCCGCCGCGACCTGCACGCCGGGCTAGTGCGCAATCTGCGCAAGGTCGGAGTGTTGAGCGAGCGCGTCGCCCCCGATCTGCAGGCGCTCGGCATCAGTCTCGCCGCCGCATAATCCTAAAAGGGAGGCAATGATGGCCAACGAGTTGATTTCCTGCGACGACCATATGGATCTGGGGCAATTGCCGGCCGATCTGTGGACGGCGCGGCTGCCGGCGTCATTGCGCGACCGCGCGCCGCATATCGAGGAGCGCGACGGGCAGGCGGTCTGGGTCTGCGATGGCAAGCTGTGGGGCAGCTGGGTCGGCAAGCAGCCGTCGAACGAGCAGCTGGCCCGGCCAAAGCCGCTCTACAACGCCTTCGACCGCGGCGGGATTCACGACCAGAGCGCGCGGCGGCCGGCGGTTGCCGAATTGCGCCTGGCCGACATGGATCGCGACGGGGTGCAGAGCCAGGTCATCTTTGGCCCGATCTTCCAGATCTCGACCGAGGACCCGGTGCTGCGCGTCGCCTGCTACCGCGTCTACAACGACTGGCTGATGGAGTTCTGCGCCGCCGCACCCGATCGGCTGATCGGGGTCCCGATGCTGCCCGAAACCCCCGACGCCGCGACCGAAGAACTGCTGCGCCTCGCCGAACGCTGGCCTACCAAGGGGGGCGGGGTGCGCCAGGTCACCCTGATGATCGCCAACATCAACCCGAAGCTCGACGACCCCGCCTGGGAAAAGCTGTGGAATGTGCTCGAAGACACCGGGATCATCCTGTCGTGGCACATCACCGTCTTTGTCGGCAAACCCGGCGACCGGGTGTCCGGCAAGGCCGCCAGCGTGTTCGAGAACACCAAGTTCTTCATGGCCAATTTCCTCGAGCCGTTTGTCGATCTGTTCGCCTGGGGCATCCTCGAACGCCATCCCAAGCTCAAGATGGTCATGGCCGAGGCCGGCACCGGTTGGCTGCCGTGGCTGGTGCAGGAGCTCGACTATCGCCACTGGCGGCTGTGGGAAGCCAAGGAGTTCTGGGCCGACAAGGGGGGTGCGGCGCTCGAAACCAAGCCCAGCGAACTGTTCAAGCGGCAGATCTGGGCGACCTTCCAGGAGGATTACGCGGCGATGGCGCTGATCCCGTTCTTCGGCGAGGGGCACCTTTTGTGGGCGTCGGACTATCCGCATCCCGACAGCGTGTGGCCCCATTCGCGCGCCGCGATCGAGCGCCAGATGAACAATCTCGCGCCCGAGATGCGCCAAAAGCTGACCCACGACAACGCCGCGCGGCTCTACGGAATTGGGTAACCGGAATAGGCGGCGTTATTTGATCCGGTTCAGCCGGCTGGCGACAGGGCAGGCGCCGCGCCGGCGCACGGTACCGCGTCTTCGAGCCGCAGCAGATCGTCATAGACCTGCCTGACGAAATCGATGAAGACCGGCTCTTCGATGTCGCTGTGACCGCGGATCGTCGACTGGTCGGTGGCGACGATCCAGAACGGGTCGTTCGGATCAAACCCCGATCGGGAGAGCTGGGTCAGAACTGCCCCGGTTCGATATCGCCGCCGCCAGCCGGATTTTAGATAACCGTCAGGCCGTTCCGCTGCGTTGAACTGCGCGAAATCGCGACATTCCTGGTCGACATCCAGTGCCGGGAGCGCGGCGTTCGGGTTGGCGACCGCGGTGGGGCCTTCGAGCTTATGGGTCCAGAACGCCGGGTAATGGCCGAGCGACGACATCGCCTCGCGCCGTTCGGCGCCGCTGGTAAAGCTCTCGAACGTGGTGTCGACCACGCGGCCGGCCGGAAACGCGAGCCCGGTCGCCCAATCGGCGTCCGAGGTCACCTCCACAAAGACCGGATTTTGGTTGGGGACAAAGCTGCCCGGCCCGTGGCGGTTTTCGATGACCTCGCGGATCGGCTCGAAGCGCATCGCTTCGATCGCCGGGTTGACGACGATGACGAGGTCGCCATAGCCGTCGATTTCCTTGGCGCGACCGTCCATCTTCAAGGGCCGATCGCCGGCGAGCGACTGGGCATAATCTGCGGTCGAGGTTCGCACCGCCTGGTCGAGAAAATATTGCGACAGAGCCGTGTAGACGATCAGGCCGCCGAAACTGTGCCCGATCGTCACCATTCGGGTGCTGCGCGGATCTTGATGATGCGGCCACGACGAACGGTCGATGGCGTCCCGCAATGCCTTGGCGCGCGCCAGCACTTCGCGCACCGATCCTTCGGCCACGCGATGCGCCGCCGCCATGCGCGCCCAAAAGGTCAGGTCTTGCCCGACCTCGCCGGCGTCGAACGAAAGCCCGCGCCAGCCGATATAGATCCCGACAACCTCGCGCGCCGGCCAATAGGTCGGGGCCCGCCGCAGCTCCATTTCCGCCATCTGCCTCAGCAAGCCGCGAAACGCCGCGACATTGCTGTCGTCGGGCATGTCATTATGCTTCCAGCCGTGGACGTAGATGATGATCGAGAGATCCTTGTAGCGGGCTTCCTCTTCGATCCGGCTGAACAATGTGTCGATCTGGTCGCGGATATAGGGCTTGCCCTGATCGTCGAACTCGACAAAGCCGAGCAGAAAGAAGCGGCCGGGAAAATCCGGCAAAGGGTGTTGTTCGAGCGAATGCGCGGCGCAGACCCGGCTGTCATCGCCGCCATTTGTCGAACAGGCGGTGGTCTCTTTTCGGAACGGCGCATTCGGCTGGCACGCTGCGGCAACGAGCGCCAACATCGCAAATAGGAGCAGAGGCGCCGGGCATCGCATCGTCTTTCTTCCTGTTCTACCTATGCGCGGAGGCGGACAGGTTCGTCAGCGATAAAATACACCGAGCCATAGGGTCGGGTTCGCCGGGTCGGTCCAATCGACGCGATGCCGCCGGTGCGGGACAATGTCGAGCCAATCGCCGGAGCTGAGCCGGCGCGGTTTGGCCTCGTCGGCAAAGTGCAGATCGGCAGCGCCAGAGACCAATAATAGCCATTCGCCCTCTTCCTGGTCGTACCAGAAACCGGGTGGGCTAGCCTGGCCCAAGGAGACGATCCGCTCGATGCGTACACCCGGGCGGCCCAGCAGGATGTCGACAATTTCGCCCGCACGCGCGTCGGGAAGCGGCGAGAGCAGGTTCACGTCGCCGCGCGCTCCAGCGCCGCCCGGTCCCAATGCGCGAGGGTCGCGGCGGCTTCATAGGTGCTTTGCAGGAAATCGAGCAAGGCCTCGTCCGGGGCCGCGGCCTGGCGCACGGCGTCATAGGGCAGGATGAATTCACCCATCTCGCGTGCGTAAGAGGCAGCTTCGGGGCGAACCGGCGCATCCTCGAAGCCCGGCGGCTCGGCATAGGCATAGGAATAAAAGATCGCCTGTTCCAGCCCGGCGCCGCCCGGCCAAAAGCCGCAGCTGCTGACCTCGTGCGAATAGGCTTCGCGGGTGACCCGGTCGGCGACGTTGGGGGCGCCCGGATGTTGCAGCGCGCGACGGCCGGAAAAACGGGTCACCGCCAGATCGAAGCTGCCCCAGAAGAAATGCACCGGGCTCGCCTTGCCGATAAAGCCGGCACGGAATGCGGTCAGGACCCGGTCGGCCTGGACGAGGACGCGCCAAAAGCGATTGGCGTAGTCCGGATCATAGGCGCCGTGCTGTCGGTCCTGCTCGAACGGGATCGGGTCGGGGATCTCGACCGGGGTCGTCCAGATCCGGACATCGATCCCGAGCGCCTTCAGCCGCTCCATGATCTCGGTGTAGAAATCGGCAACGGCGAGCGGGCGCAGCGCGAAACCTTGGGCCCGTCCGTCGCTGGCCTGGATCGCCAGGCGATGATCGATTAAGTCGAAATCGATCTGGAAGCTGCGCGCGCCACAAGGGATCGGCGAGGTGGTCAACCCGCGGCTCGTCACATAAAGCGGCACCTGCCACCAGTGATTGATCAGCGGCGCCTGCGCGAGGCGGATCTTGCCGATCACCTGGGTCCATCGGTGCAAGGTGGCGCAGGTGTCGCGCCATTCGGCAAAGGGCAGGCTCGGCCATTGGTCAGCGCGGGTCATCGTTTTCTCCTTCCTCGGAAGACGGCGTCGCGGCGAGCACGCCCTCGACCGCGCGGCGCCAGCCGGCATAGCGCTCCTCGCGCTCGGCTTGCTGCATTCGCGGGCTGAAGCGGCGCTCGGGCCGCCAAGCCGCGGCCATGATTTCGGGATCGGGATAGATCCCGCGGGTCAGCCCGGCGATATAGGCCGCACCCCAGGCGGTGGTTTCGACCGCTTCCGGGCGCTCGACCACAGCAGGCAGGATGTCGGCCAGAAACTGCATGGTCCAGTCGCTGACGGTCATGCCGCCATCGACCCGCAAACTGCCGATTTCGAGCCCGGAATCGGCCGCCATCGCCGCGACGAGGTCGCGGGTCTGGTAGCCGACCGCTTCGAGCGCGGCGCGGGCGATCTCGGCCGGCCCGCATTCGGCGGTCAACCCGATCAAGGCGCCGCGGGCGCGCGGCGCCCAATGAGGCGCGCCGAGCCCGGCAAAACCGGGCACCAGGTAAAGGCGCTGGCGCGGGTCGGCGCGCGCGGCGAGATCGCCGGATTCGGCCGCGGTCGCGATCATGCCGAGCCGATCGCGCAGCCATTGCACCGCTGCACCGGCGACAAAGATGCTGCCTTCGAGGGCATAGGCGGTGCGGCCGTCGAGCCGATAGGCGATCGTCGTCAGCAGACGGTGGCGGGAGCGGGCCGGCGCGCCGCCGATGTTGACGAGCGCAAAGGCGCCGGTGCCGTAAGTCGATTTGATCATTCCCGGCAAAAAGCAGCCCTGGCCGATCAGCGCCGCCTGCTGATCGCCGGCTATTGCCGCGATCGGGATCGCGGCGCCGAGCAATTCGGGCGCGGTCGCGCCAAAGTGAGCGCCGGTATCGAGCATTTCGGGCAGGATCGCCTTCGGGATGTCGAAGGCGTCGAGAAGCTCGTCGTCCCAGGCGAGACGGCCGATGTCGAACAGCATCGTCCGCGCGGCGTTGGTCGCGTCAGTCGCATGCCGCCGGCCGACGGTCAGCCGCCATAACAGAAAACTGTCGATCGTGCCAAAAGCGATCTCGCCTCCCTCGGCGCGCCGGCGCACCCCAGGCACGGCGTCGAGCAGCCATCGGATCTTCGAAGCGGAAAAATAGGGGTCGATAATCAGCCCGGTGCGCCGCGCCACGATTTCGGCCAGCCCGTTGCGGCGCCAGCGGGCGCACAGCTCGGCGGTGCGCCGGTCCTGCCAGACGATCGCGTTATGGACCGGCCGGCCGGTTGCGCGCTCCCACAGAACCGTCGTCTCGCGCTGGTTGGCAATGCCGAGCGCCGCGATCGGGCCGTCAGCCGCGGCGGCGGCTTCGCGGCAGGTCGACACCACGCTCTGCCAGATTTCCTCGGGGTCTTGCTCGACCCAGCCGGGCTGCGGGTAATGCTGGGTCAGCTCGAACTGAGCGGCGCGCCGCACCGCGCCTTGCGCGTCGAACAGGATTGCGCGCGTGCTGGTCGTCCCCTGGTCGATCGCCAGGACATAAGGTGATCCGGTCATGGCCCGGCTCCGACGGCAGCCCCGGTGCCTTGCCGAGACTTTAGCAACGCCAGGCCGGCGGAGTCTTCGATCACGGCATGTTGGGTGATGCCTGGCTTGGTTGAGGCCGCCGTTCGGTCGTATGGTTGCGGGCAATTCGCCGGGTCGAGGTCTTCAGATGAAGTCTTTCGGGCTGCTTGCCGCGCTCGCCCTCGCCGTCATTCTCGGCGCGGGAGAGGCTGGCGCGCAGGCGCCGCCGCAGGTCTATTGCGTCGGACTGCTCTCGGTCGCCGCCGACCCGATCGACCAGAGTTCATTTGGCGCCGGGCTCATTCGCGGTTTTGCCCGGCACGGGTTCGTTCCCGGCAAAAACCTCGAACTCGTGCGGCGGGGGGCGCATGGACACCTCGACCGCCTGCCGCAGCTGGTCGACGAACTGGTCGCGGCCAAGGTCGCGGTGATCGTCACCATGGGTTATCCGGCGGCGCTTGCCGCCAAGCAGCACACGAAATTGCCAATGGTGGCGGTGCAGGCCGGCGACCCGGTCGCCGATGGGCTCGTTGCCAGCTTTGCCAGACCGGGCGGCCACGTCACCGGAATCTCCGAGATTGCCGCCGAGCTTTCCGCCAAACGGCTGGCCTTGCTCCAGGAGGCGGTGCCGAACGTGCATCGCGTGGCGATGCTGTGGAACGCCGACGATCTCGGCATGTCGTTGCGCTACAAGGCGGCGGAGACGCAGGCCCGCAGTCTCGGGCTCGAGGTCGAATCGCTCGGCGTGCGCGCCCCCGACGATTTCGACGCCGCGTTTTCGGCGATGACGCGTCATCCCCCCGACGCGATCCTGATGGTCAGCGACGTGCTGACAACCTTGAACCGCAAGCGGGTGATCGACTTCGCGGCCCAGCACAAGCTGCCGGCGATCTATGAGTACGACTTCCTGGTGCGCGAGGGCGGGCTGATGTCGTACGGTCCCGATGTGCGCGAGATGTACGATCGCGCCGCGGGGCTCGCCGCGCGCATTCTGAAGGGCGCCGATCCGGCGCAGCTGCCGCTCGAAGAGCCGAGCCGGTTTGTGCTGGCGATCAATCTGGGGACAGCCAAGGCGATCGGCCTGACCCTGCCGCCTTCCTTGCTGGCCCGCGCCGACGACGTCATCGAACAATAGGAGCCTTGGTTCGTGCTGGCCGGAGACGATGTCGCATTTGCGGCGGCCGGGGCCGCGGGCCAACCGGCCCGGCGGCATCCGCGCATGGGGCTCGCGCCCAAGCTGGTGCTCGCCTTTATCGGGCTGGTGAGCTTTGTTCTGGTCGTCAACGGCTCGATCGATCTGTGGCTCGCCTACCGTGAAGCCGAGAACGCCGCGATCCGAATGCAGCAGGAGGACGCTCGGGAAGCCGCCCAGCGCATCGCGCATGTCGTCGACGATGTCGAGGAGCAGCTCGGCTGGACGACCCCGCCGGGATGGGACGCGCTGGCGCTCGAGCAGCGGCGCTACGATTTCATTCGGCTGCTGCGCGAAGTGCCGGCGATCAGCGAAGTGACCGAGATCAATGGGTCGGGAAAGGAGATGCTGAAGGTGTCGCGGCTCGCCCCCGATGTCGTGGCGAGCGGCACCGACGACGCGGCCCAGCCGCGCTTTGCCGATGCAAAGGCCAACGGCGTCTGGTTCAGCCCGATCTATTTCCGCAACCACTCCGAGCCCTATATGACGATCGCGGTCGCGCATGCCGGCCATGATGCCGGGGTCACAGCCGCCAACGTCGATCTGCGGTTCATCTGGGATCTGATCAGGACGATGCGGGTCGGCCGGACCGGATATGCCTTTGTGGTCGGTTCGCACGGCCGGTTGATCGCCCATCCCAACCTCAGCCTGGTGTTGCGCGAGACCGATCTGTCGCGTCTGCCGCAGGTCGCCGCGGCCTTGGCCAGCCTGCGCCGGAATGCCGCGGCGAGCGGTGCCCATACTGCCACGAGCTCCGCCGGCGAGCCGGTACTGACCGCTTTCGCGCCGGTGCCGGGGCTCGGCTGGATCGTTTTTGTCGAGCTGCCGCTGCGCGAGGCGTTGGCGCCGGTTTATGCCTCGCTGTGGCGGACGGCTGGGCTGCTGGTGCTCGGCCTGCTGCTGGCGGCGGTGGCCGGGACCTGGCTCGCCCGGCGCATGGTGGTGCCGATCCGCGATCTGCAAGCCGGGGCCGAGCGGCTGGGCTCAGGCGAACGCAGCCAGCCGATCGAGATCCATACCGGCGACGAGATCGAGACCCTGGCCGATCGGTTCAACCAGATGGCCGCCAAGGTGCAGGAATCGCACGATACCTTGGAGGCAACGGTCGGCGCCCGCACCGAGGAGCTGCGGGTCCGCGAGCGCGAAGCGCGCGATGCCCGGCTCGCCGCCGAACAGGCGCTCGCCGATCTGCACCAAGCGCAGGACCGCCTGGTCGAGACCCAGAAGCTCGCCTCGCTTGGCCAGCTGACCGCCGGGATCGCCCATGAAATCAAAAACCCCCTCAATTTCGTCAATAACTTCGCCGAATTGTCGGCGGAGCTGAGCGACGAGCTGGGCGAGCTGCTGGCGGCAAGGGAAGCGGCGCTGCCGGAAGGAGCGCGGGCTGAAATCGACGGGCTGATCCGGATGCTCAACGGCAATCTCGCCAAGATCGTCGAGCACGGCAAGCGGGCCGACAGCATCGTCAAGAACATGCTGCTGCATTCGCGCACCGGGGCCGGCGAGCGGCGCCCGACCAACCTCAACGGCCTTATCGTCGAAAGCTTGAACCTCGCCTATCACGGCGCGCGCGCCGAAAGGCCGGATTTCAATGTGACCTTGCGCCAGGATCTCGACCCGGCCATCGGGGAGATCGACCTTTACCCGCAGGAAATCACGCGCGTTCTGCTGAACCTGTTCGGCAATGGCTTCTACGCGGTGCGCGAGCGGCAGCTCGGCGCGCGCGAGCCCGGGTTCGAGCCGACCTTGTGGATCGTCACCCGGGCACTGGGCGACCGGGCCGAGATCCGCGTGCGCGACAACGGCACCGGCATACCCGAGGCGGCGAGAACGAAAATTTTCGAGCCGTTCTTCACCACCAAACCGGCGGGCGAGGGGACCGGCCTCGGCCTGTCCTTGAGCTTCGACATCGTCGTCAAGCAGCACGGCGGCAGCTTTGAGGTCGAGACCGAGCCCGGCGCGTTCACTGAATTCGTCCTGACGTTGCCGCGGGCGATGATGCCGGCCGCCGCTGCCGGCAGAGGAGGCCAGGCATGACCGCGACGATCCTCGTGGTCGACGACGAGCCGGATCTCGAATCCTTGGTGCAGCAGCGATTTCGTCGGCAGATCCGCGGCGGCGCCTTTGATTTTCGCTTTGCCCGTGATGGCATCGAGGCGCTCGAAATGCTGACCAACGGCGCCGCCGTCGACATGGTAGTCAGCGACATCAACATGCCGCGGATGGACGGCCTGACCCTGCTGCAGAAGATCCAGCAGAGCGACGAGCCGCTCTCGACGGTGATCGTCTCCGCCTATGGCGACATGGCCAACATCCGCACCGCGATGAACCGCGGGGCGTTCGATTTCGTCACCAAGCCGATCGACTTCGCCGACCTCGAAGCGACGATCAACAAGACGCTGGCGCACATCGAGCGGCTGCGCGAGGCGCGGCGCCGGCAAGCCGCGGCGGAGCGCGCCCACGCGCTGCTGTCGCGCTACTTTTCGCCCAACCTGGCGGAGCGGCTGGCGAGCGACCCCGAAGCCGTCGACCTCGGCGGCCAGCGGCGCGAAATCACCTCGCTGTTTACCGACATCGCCGAGTTCACTTCGCTGGTCGAAACCCTCGACCCGGAAATCATCGCCCCGCTGTTGAACGATTATCTGGGTGCGATGACCGACATCGTCTTCGCCCACGGCGGAACCGTTGTAAAGCTCGTCGGCGACGCCATGCACGTGCTGTTCGGGGCGCCCGCCGATCAGCCCGACCACGCCGAACGCGCGATTGCCTGCGCGCTCGAGCTCGATCTTTGCGCCCAGGCCTTCCGCGAGCGCTGGCGGGAGCGTGGCATCGTGCTTGGCGCGACCCGGCTCGGCCTCGCCGCGGGCCCCGCGATCGTCGGTAATTTCGGCGGCGGGCGCTATTTCGACTACACCGCCTATGGCGATACGGTGAATACCTCGGCCCGGCTCGAGGCCGCCAACAAGCAGCTCGGCACCCGCATCTGCGTCGGCGAGAGCGTCGCGAGCCGGGTCGCCGGGTTCCGGGGAAGGCCGGTCGGCGACCTGTTGCTGCGCGGCCGCCGGGAGCCATTGCGCGCGTTCGAGCCGCTGTCGGCCGAGGCCTTCGCCGAGCCCGCGACCCGCGCCTATCTCGACGCCTTCGCCAAGCTCGAAGCCGGCGATCCGCTGGCGATGCCGGCCTTTGCCGCACTCCTCGGCCTGCGCAGCGACGACCATCTGACCGGCTTCCACCTGCACCGGCTGCTGAGCGGCGTCAGCGGCCCGCGCATCGTGCTGGACTGACCGGGTCGGTCCGACAGCATCACCCGGCGGGATGACTCAGCGCTCGGTCAGCTTCAGCTCGATGCGGCGGTTGCGCGCGTAGGCCTCGGGGGTGTCGCCGGGATCGATCGGGTCGGTGGCGGCGAAACCAGCACCCGCGAGCCGGTCGGCGGGGATGCCCTGTTTGATGGCATAGCGCACCACCGAGAGCGCGCGCGCCGTCGACAATTCCCAATTCGATGGAAACTGCGCTGTG
The DNA here is from genome assembly GCA_036008325.1 of Allostellaceae bacterium. Taxonomy (GTDB): domain Bacteria; phylum Pseudomonadota; class Alphaproteobacteria; order ATCC43930; family CGMCC-115725; genus AP-15. The sequence continues at coordinate 23,371 of DASYNW010000104.1, read as the reverse complement.
GCGATCGGGCGCTTGTCGGTGTAGCCGCTGACCTGCAGGATCCAGTGCAGGCCGGGCGGGATCTCGGCGGCGATCTGCTTCAGCGTGGCGAAAACCGGGCCGAGCTCCTTTTTTGCGACGTCGGTCAGATCGGCGCTGCCCGGCGCGAACAGCACCTCAGACTGGAACACAAAACGGTCGCCGACGACATGGATGTCCGGCCGCTTGCCGAGAATTTCGCGCAGCCGCCCGAAAAATTCGGATCGATAATGGGCCAGCTCCTCGACCTTGTTGGCCAGAGCGAGGTTGAGCTTTTGGCCGAGGTCGGCGATCTGGCCCTGCTGGGTCTTGACCTTGGTCTGGGAGACGTCGAGCGCCGTCGCCAGCGCCGAAAGCTGCTGGCGCAACGCGGCGATCTGCGCGTTCAGCTCGTCGACCTCGGCCAGAGCGTCGCTGCTGAGCTGCTTTTGTGCGGCGAGCTGGCCGCCGGTCTGCTTGGCCTGCGCCGCGGCCTGGTTGGCCGTAGCGGTCAACGCGGCGATCCGGGCGTTCAGCCGATCGCGCTCGGTCTCGGCGGTTTTGAGCTGTGCGGTCAGCAGCGTCGCGCCCTGCCGCAGATTGCTGTTGGTGGTTTTCTCCAGCGACAGCAAGTCGGCCAATTGGTCGACCTGATGCTGCAATTTGTGCAGCGCCTGGTCGCGCCCGGACAATGCCGCCGAGAGATAGAACTGGCCGGCGGTGAACACCAACAGAATAAAGATGATCACCATCAACAGCTGCGACAGGGCGTCGACAAAGCCCGGCCAGATGTCGATGCTGGAGCGGCGCGGGTTTCGGCGGGCGATCGGCATGAGTGGTCAGCTTTCCGGGGCTCAGCGCCGGCCCTCTTCGGCCAGTGCCGCGATGGTGCGGGCGAGAATCCGGATTTCGCCGCGCAATTCCTGCACGCTCTGCGCGCGGCCCTGCGCCAGATCCTCGGTCAGGCGCGCGGTGTAGCCCTCGATGTTGCGCAGATGGTTGCGCAGCGCGTCGTCATGCCCCGACGAGCTCTCGGCGATGTCGGCGAGACGGGAGAGGGTCGGTTTCAGCTCGAGCTGGTTCTCGGCGAGCCGCAGCATCAACATCTGCCCGGCCTTCATCTGCTCGCCGAGGATGCCGAGGCGATCGGTCAGGCTCGCCAGGGTCGCATTGGCGCCGATCCGGCTCTCCTCGCCGCGGGCGATGATGCGCTGCAGGTTTTCCAGGCTGTCGGCAGTCTGTTCGAGCAAAGCCTGGATAAAGGCCGGCACCGAAGCCTCGCCGCCATCGCCCAGACCGCCGCTCGAAAGCCGGGTGTAGGTCGACAGCCACTCTTCGAGGTCATTGTAGAACCGGTTCTGCGCTTGGCCCGCCTGGAGGTCGAGAAAGCCCAGCACGAGACTGCCGGCGAGCCCGAACAAGGAGGAGCTGAACGCGGTGCCCATGCCGGCCAGCGGCGATTCGAGCCCGGATTTGAGGTGGGCGAAGGCGCGGGCGAGATCGTTGCCGCCGACATCGAGCCCGCCGATCACGCCGCCGACCGAGCGCACCGTCTCCAGGAGCCCATAAAAGGTGCCGAGCAGCCCGAGAAAGACCAGCACCCCGATCAGATAGCGCGAGGTTTCGCGGGTTTCGTTGAGGCGCGAGCCGATGCCGTCGAGCAAAGTCTGCAAGGAGCTCGCCGACAGGCTGACCCGCCCGACCTGGCGGGCGCCCAGCATGCGCGCCATCGACGCCAACAGCCGCGGCGCCTGACGGCGACCGGCCATCGGCTCGGCGCCCCCGGCCTCGCGATGGCGAAAACTCTCGATCCACTCGATCTCCGGGTCGAGCAGCAGCACCTGGCGGAAGATGTACACGATGCCGGCCAGCAGAATGCCGACGATCACCCCGTTGACCCCGGGATTGCCCATAAAGGCCACGGCCAGCGAACGCCCCAGCGCTGCCGCCAGGGCGGCGACCAGCACCAGGAACACGATCATCCGCACCAGGAAGCGGCGCGAGCGATTCATGGCGACAGCCGGTGGGGCTCGGTCATCGGCCGCGGGTTCGCCGTTGCCGGCGCCAGCGCGCGACCACCCCGCCGCGAGACTGCCGGTCGAGCACGATCAACATCGAAGAACACACCCCTGAACTCATAACTCCGGCAGACTACCACGGAATTGCCGGCCGCCGCCTGTTGGGCAGTTCGATCCCAGCGCCGGCGCCCGTTGCGACCCGCTCGCGTGCCCCACCCTATCGCTCTATGGGTGATCGTCGCGGGGCAAGCTGCTAGGTCGCCGCCCGGGCAGCGCGCCGCGCGTCCCGGATCAACGCGGCAAGCGGCAGATGCAGATGATCGTTGGCGGCCAGCACGTCGCCGCTCGTCATCATCGCGTGGCCGCCGGACAAATCGCTGACATAGCCGCCCGCCTCGCGCACCAGCAGGAGACCGGCGGCGATGTCCCACGGCGCAAGGCCGAATTCCCAGTACCCGTCATAACGGCCGGCGGCGACATAGGCCAGATCGAGCGCCGCCGCGCCGATCCGGCGCACCCCGCTGGTCGCCGCCATGACCGCAGTGAGACCCGCCAGATAGGCCGGGCGATCGCCGCGATCGCCGAACGGCATGCCGGTGCCGATCACCGCCTCGCCGAGCCGGCGGCGCGCCGATACCCTGAGCCGGCGGTCGTTGACATGGGCGCCGAGCCCCTTTTCCGCCGAATACATCTCGTCACGGACCGGGTCGTAGACGAGGCCGGCGACGATCTCGCCGTCGCGTTCGAGCGCGATCGAGATCGCGAAATGCGGGATGCCGTGCAGGAAGTTGGTGGTGCCGTCAAGCGGATCGACGATCCAGCGGTGGCGCGGGTCCGATCCGGTTTCGGCGCCGCCCTCCTCGAACAGCAGCGAATAGCCGGGCCGAGCGCGGGTCAACTCGGCCTTGAGAGTGCGTTCCGCTTTCAGATCGGCGGTCGAAACGAATTCGCCCGGACCCTTGATAGAAACCTGGAGCTGCTCGACCTCGCCGAAATCGCGCAGCAGGCCACGCGCCGCCTTCAGCGCCGCGTTCGCCATGACGTTCAGCACCGGCGAGCGCATCACCATGCCGAGGCCCCCGACCCGGCGCTCAATCTTTCGCCCGCTCCATATAGCTGCCGTCGGCGGTGCTGACGACGATGCGGGTGCCGGCTTCGATATAGGGCGGGATCATGACCCGGCGGCCGTTTTCGAGCTTGCCCGGCTTGTACGAGGACGACGCGGTCTGGCCGCGCACGACCGGATCGGCCTCGGTCACCGCCATGACCACACTCTGCGGCAGCTCGACCGAGAGTGCGGCGCCTTCGTGCAGCATCACCGTGCAGACCATTCCGTCATGCAGAAAATCGGCGGGCTCGCCGATCACCTCGGTCGGGATCGAAATCTGCTCGAAGCTGTCGCTGTCCATGAAGGTCGCCTGCCCGCCCTCCATGAACAGAAACTGCATGTCCTTTTCATCGAGGCGGACGCGCTCGACGGTTTCCTGGGTGCGATAGCGGTCGTTGAGCTTGGTTCCGCTGCGCAGGTCGCGCATCTCGACCTGGGCAAAGGCGCCGCCCTTGCCGGGCTGGACCAGCTCGCGTTTCAGCACGATCCACAGCTTGCCCTGGTGCTCGAGGACATTGCCCGGCTTGATGTCGATGGCGTTGATCTTCATGACTGAGGTCCTGGAAGGGCGCGGTCGAGCCCGGCTGCTGTCGAGAAATTAGCACGCGGCAAGCCCACGGCAAGCGGGAGGCGATAGGAATGCCGGAATGGTGGCGGCCGGAGCGCCTTGCCGGGCGGCGCGAGCGGCTGGCTCAGCGCGGCCGGATGCTCGACGCGGTGCGCGATTTTTTTGCTGGGCACGGGTTTGTCGAGGTCGATACCCCGGCCCTCCAGGCGAGCCCGGGGCTGGAGCCGCATCTGCAGGCCTTCGCCACCGAATTGCACGACCCACGCGACGGCCGCACCGCGCAGCGCTATCTGCATACCTCGCCGGAATTCGCGATGAAGAAGCTCTTGGTCGCCGGCCTGCCGCGGATCTGGCAGCTCGCCCATGTGTTCCGCGACGGCGAGCGCAGCGCCACGCACCACCCGGAATTCGCGATGCTCGAATGGTATCGGGCCGGCGCTTCGTGGCGTGACCTGATCCCCGATTGCGAGGGCCTGCTGCGCGCGTGCCAGGCGGCGGCCGGCGCCGTGACCCTTGCCTGGCGGGGCCGCACCGCCGATGCCCGGCTGCCGTGGCGCGAGATCAGCGTCGCCGAGGCGTTCGAGCAACATTGCCGCATCGATATCCTGGCGACCGCCCCCGACCCATTATTCCCCGATTTCGATCGGCTGAGCACCGAGGCGCGCCGGATCGGCATCGAGCCGCATCCGGGCGACGATTGGGAGGCGCTCTACTTCCGCATCTTCCTCGACCGCATCGAGCCGCGTCTCGGCATCGGCGCGCCGACCATCCTGCATGGCTTCCCGGCTTCGATGGCGGCACTGTCGCGCCGCAACCCCGAAGATCCGCGAGTGGCCGAGCGCTTCGAGCTCTATGTCTGCGGCCTCGAGCTTGCCAACGCTTTCGGCGAGTTGACCGACCCGGCCGAGCAACGCGCCCGGTTTCGCGCCGACCAGGCGAAAAAACACGCGCTCTACGGCGAAACCTACCCAATCGACGAAGATTTCCTCGCCGCCCTCGACCACGGAATGCCGCCCGCGGCCGGCATCGCCCTCGGCTTCGACCGCCTGGTCATGCTCGCGACCGGCGCCGAGGATATCGAAGAGGTGCTGTGGGCGCCGGTTTCTTAAATGCCATGGTCATCCGGCCAAGCAAGCAAGTAGCCGAACGAAGGTTCATCGGGTGGCGCTGATCAGATCACCGTATGGGCGCGGCCGTATTTGGCGAGCACCTGGTTGAAGGCGGCGACGGCGGCGCGGGGGCCCTTCGGATAAGACCAAATCGAGGAGATGACCGCGAGAAAATCGGCGCCGGCTTCGATGAGCGGCCCGCAATTCTCCTGGGTAATGCCGCCGATCGCGCAGCACGGCACCACCGTCGTTTCGCTCCAGTCGCGCAGCACTTCGGGATCGGCGCGGAATTTGGTGGCGGTCTTGGTCATGCTCGGGAAAAAGGCGCCAAAGGCGACGTAGTCGGCGCCGGCCTCGGCTGCGGTGATCGCCCGGTCGCGGCTGTCGCCGCAGGTGACCCCGACGATCCGGTCGGACCCCAGCAGCCGCCGGGCTGCGGCATAGGGCATGTCCTCGTCGCCGACATGGACCCCGTCGCAATCGAGCTCGGCGGCGAGGTCGGGGCGGTCGTTCATGATAAAGGCGACATCGTGCGCCCGCGCGATCGGCTGCAGGATCGCGGTAGCGCGGCGCACCGCGTCGTCGCCAGCCTCCTTCAGCCGCAATTGCAGGCAGGCGACATCGCCGCCGGCCAGCGCCTCCTCTAATTCCCCTGCGAATCGCTCGGGCTCGAATGCCGGCGGCGTGATTAGATAGAGTCGCGTCGTCGCCGGCGCCTCCGTGGCCGATCCGCTGCGTGCCAACGCCATCGCCGCTCCTTTTCCGCGCCCGTCCACTAAACCGTCATTCCGGGGCGCGGATGAAACCCGCGAGCCCGGAACCTATGAACACCGTCAGCGACCGTGCACAATCGGTCCGCGCACATCGGTTCGGGGCATCGGTCCGGGGCCTGCCTCTGAGCGGCATCCTCGAATGACGATGTCAGCGCCAGATGGTGCTTCGGCGTATCTGGCCCTAGCGTATCAGAAGCGCCCCGGCGAGGCGAGCGTGCGTTGCCGCCCGGAGCTCCTTATGCGCCGCTGTCGGAACGCCATTGCAACCATCCTTGTTGCCGGGTGCGGCAGGCCGCGCAACACTCGCCATCAGAGGACGACAAAACCGCTGTTCGGGAGGAATGATGGCGCTGCGCCTTAAGCCGGCCCAAAGCACTGCGGCCCAAAAGACTGCGGGCCATCGCTGCCCGATTGGGCCCGCGCCGCTGAGATCGTAGCGCCATGACGAGGGCATCGGTGACCGGCCGCGCGGCGACCGCGGGTTCGCTCGAGACGCGGCGCTCCTGGCTGGTGGCGATGACCGCGCTCGGCATTCTGTCGATTTCCTTTGGCGCGCCGATGATTACCATCGTGGCGCTGAAGCCGATCGCGGCCGAGTTCGGCAACGTCCGCTCGGTGCCGGCATTGTCGGTCTCGCTCGCCTGGCTCGGCTCGGCGCTCGGCGGGATCGCGATGGGCCGGGTCGCCGAGCGGACCGGGGTGCGCTGGACGGTTATCTTCGGGGCGCTGATGATCGCTGCCGGGCTGATCCTGTCGAGCCTCGGCGGGCGCTGGTCGCTCTACGTCGGCCACGGGCTGTTTATGGGGCTGCTCGGCAATGCCGGGATCAACGCGCCGCTCTATGTTTATGTCGCCCGCTGGTTCGATCGCCGGCGCGGCTCGGCGCTGGCGCTGATCGCCAGCGGCCAGGCTGCCGCCGGGACGATCTGGGCGCCGCTGTTCGGCCATGCGATCCAGGCTTTCGGCTGGCGCGATACGATGCAGATCTATGCGGGGTTTGCGGTGGTGGTGATCCTGCCCGCCGCTTTTGTGGTTTTCGGACCCCCGCCCGAGCCGTTGACTGGCGGCGCCACCGGGGCCGGACCGGCGCCGCGCGCCGCGGTCCTCGGCCTGCGGCCGCGCACGGCGCTCGGCCTGATTGCGCTGGCGAGCTTTCTGTGCTGCGTGCCGATGGCGATGCCGCAAGGCCATCTGGTCGCCTATTGCGGCGATCTCGGCATCCCGGTGACCCAAGGTGCGGCGATGTTGTCGCTGCTCTTGGCCTGCGCCTTTATCGGCCGGCAGTTCTGGGGCTTTGTCGCCGACCGGTTCGGCGGGTTGCGCACGGTGCTTGCCGGCTCGGCCTGTCAGGCGGTGGCCATGGCCGGGTTTCTCTCGACCCAGAACGAGGCCGGCCTGTTCGCCGTTTCCGCCGTATTCGGGCTCGCCTTCAGCGGCATCATCCCGGCCTATGTGGTGGCGGTGCGCGAGCTGTTCCCGGCTTCCGAGGCCTCGTGGCGGATCCCGACCGTGCTCTTGTTCAGCGGCTCGGGCATGGCCGCCGGCGGCTGGCTCGCCGGGGTGATCTACGACTACGCCGGGTTCTACGCCGCGGCCTTCGCCACCGGGATCCTCTTCAACCTCGCCAACCTCATGGTGGTCGGGGCGCTGGTGTTCCGTCAGAGCCGCCTCGGTTCACCGGTGCTCGCCCGGGCCTAGCAAGGCTCGCGATCGAGGATTTATCGAACCGATGATTACGGTTGCTGCTATGATGGGCTGCGGCGTGCTCAGCACGACCAGTAGAAAGTGGAAAGGGGAAAAGATGGATCCCGTCGTCGGCACTGGCAAATACACCTTCGATGTCAACGAAAACTGGATGCGTCCTCCAGCCAACGTCGAGGTCCGGGCCTGCGCTGTCTCGGTCGACTCGCAGGATCGGGTCTACTGCTTCAATCGCAATGCCGAGCATCCGGTGGTGATTTTCGACCGCGACGGCAACTTCGTCAAATCGTGGGGCGCCGGTTTGTTTTCGTTTCCGCACGCGATCCGCATCGACGAGAATGATTTCGTCTGGCTGACCGATGAATATCATGGCCAGTTCATGAAATTTACCACCGATGGCAAATTGCTGCAGACGATCGGGGCCAAGGGCCAGCGCTCGGACACCGGGGTTCCGGCCGATGAGTTCAGCTCGGCCGCCTATAAGCAGGTCACGCATGGCGGCGCCCCGTTCAACCTACCGACCGACATTGCCTTTGCCCCCGGCGGCGAGATGTTCATGACCGACGGCTACGGCAATGCCCGCGTCCACAAATTCGCCGCCGACGGGAAATATCTGTTCTCCTGGGGCGAGCCGGGAACCGCGCCGGGGCAGTTCAACCTGCCGCATGGCGTGTGGATCGACCGGCGCGGCCGGGTCTTGATCGCCGACCGCGAAAACGACCGGGTGCAGGTGTTCGACCAGGCCGGCAAATTGCTAAATGTGTGGCCGACCGAGCTGATCGGCCCGGCGTTTTTCTATGTCGACGACGACGATGTCGTCTACATCCCCGAGCACAATGGCGGCATGATCAGCATCCTGACCCTCGACGGCGAGCGGCTGGCGCGCTGGGGCGACGGCCCGGTCAACCGGTCCTGCCATGGCATCTGGTGCGACTCGCACAAGGACCTTTACGTGGTGCAGCCCGGTGATTGGGGCCGGGTGCGGCGCGTGGTCAAGTATACCCGGCAATAGACGCCGGTCAGGGAGACGGTCGCGGGCCGGGGGTGCGACCCGCCGCCGGCTCCAGCGCTGCCGAAGCCGCCTTCTCGCAAATCCGCGCCGCGATCGCCGAGGTGGCGCGCGAGCTGAACAGGCGCCCGACATAGGCGCCCCGTTTCCGGCGAAAGGGTAGGAACGCCTCGGACGTCCCCTTCCACCGCCAGGCGAGGTGCGCGTGCACGCTCAAGGTCCGCCCGACACCAGCTTGCCCGACGCCAGCTTGCCCGACGGGGAAGCCACGCCGCGACCCTTGCCGCCGCTGATCGAGGCCCGACGCGATCAGATGTTCCCGGTGCTGGAGCCGGCGGAGATCGCTCGGCTGTCGAGGTTCGGCACGCCTAAATCCTATGCCGCGGGCGAGCGCATCGTCGCCACCGGTGAAATCTCGCCAGGCGCATTCGTTATTCTGGCGGGGCTGGTCGATGTGGTGCAGCGCGACGGGCTCGGACATTCCCAGCTGATCGTGACCCATGGCCCGGGCTCGTTCATGGGCGAGCTTGCGCAACTGTCCGACCGGCCGTCCCTGGTCGAGGCCGACGCCAAGGCGGCGGTCGAGGCCCTGGTCATTCCGCCGCGCCGGCTGCGCGATCTGATGGTGGAAGAGGCCGAACTCGGCGAGCGCATCATGCGCGCCTTGATCCTGCGCCGGGTCGGGCTGCTCGATATGGGCGCCGGCGGGCCGGTGATCGTCGGCAGCGCCGATCATGCCGATGTGCTTCGCCTCGAAGGGTTCCTGACCCGCAACGGGCATCCGCACCAGCGCTTCGACCCAGAGACCGATCCCTGCGCCCAAACCCTGATCGACCGCTTCCACATCGCCGCTCGCGATTTGCCGATCGTGCTGTGTCCCGACGGACGGCTGCTGCGCAATCCGAGCGACGTCGCACTCGCCCGTTGCATCGGGCTGGTCAGAGCGATCGACCCAGACAAGATTTATGATTTGGTTATCGTCGGCGCCGGACCGGCGGGTCTGGCGGCCTCGGTTTATGCCGGATCGGAGGGGCTGTCGGTGCTCGTGCTGGATTGCCGCTCATTCGGCGGTCAGGCCGGCGCGTCGGCTCGGATCGAGAACTATCTGGGCTTTCCGACCGGCATCACCGGCCTGGCCCTGATGGCGCGGGCCTATAATCAGGCGCTGAAGTTCGGCGTCGACATGGCGATCCCGGACGAGGCGACGAGCCTGCAAGGCGTGACCAGTGCCGATGCCGGGCGGTTTTCGCTCAGATTGGCGAACCAGGAGCGCGTTCGCGCCCGCACCGTGGTCATCGCCAGCGGCGCCCGGTATCGCCGTCTCGATCTCGAAAATCTGGCATCGTTCGAGGGCTCCAGCGTTCACTATTGGGCCTCGCCGCTGGAGGGCAGGCTGTGCGCGGGGCAGGAAGTGGCGTTGGTCGGCGCGGGCAATTCCGCCGGCCAGGCCGTGGTCTATCTGTCCAGCCTGGTCGCCAAGGTCTGGCTGATCGTTCGCGGACCCGGTCTCGACGCCAGCATGTCGCGCTACCTGGTCGAGCGCATCACCGCCAGGCCGAACGTCGAAATCCTGACCGAGACGACGGTCACCGCGCTCGAAGGCCAGGACGGAATCCTCCAAGCGATCCGCTGCCGCTCCCAGCGATCGGGGGAAGAGCTGAGGCGGGCGATCCGCCACCTGTTCCTGTTCATCGGCGCCGAGCCGAATACCCGATGGCTGTCCGGCTCCGGCGTCACGCTCGATGACAACGGCTTCGTGCGCACCGGCGGGAACCCCCGCAGACCGCTCGAAACCAGCCTGTCCGGCGTCTTCGCGATCGGCGACGTGCGCTCGGGATCGGTCAAGCGCGTTGCCGCTTCGGTCGGAGAAGGCGCACAGGTGGTCGCCGCGCTGCACGCCTTTCTTGCGGAAGCCGGCGACAAAGCCGCGCCCCCAGCCAGCACCGGGAGACAATGATGTCCGATCAATGCACCCATGCCGACGCCATTGGCAAGGTCACCCCGAGCGCGCTCGGCTGCGAGGAATGTTTGAAGATCGGTTCGCCCTGGGTCCATCTGCGCCTGTGCCGAACCTGCGGTCATGTCGGCTGCTGCGACGACTCGCCGAACCGCCACGCGACCAAACACTTTCACGCCACGCGCCATCCGATTATCGAAGGCTATGACCCGCCCGAAGGCTGGGGCTGGTGCTACGTCGACGAGGTCATGCTCGACCTCAGCGATCGCGCCACGCCGCACAACGGCCCGATCCCGCGCTACTATTAAATTGGCGAAGCCACCGGATCGCCAAACGGCGCTTCGGGCGAGGCGGCGCCGCCGCCGCTGTTCCAGCCGGGATTGCCGCGAAAGCCGTTTTAGAGAGCCATGCCGAGCTGTCCGCACAGCAGTTCGGCGCAACGCTGCTCGATCAGTTCCGCCGAGGCGAAGAAATCGGGACCGAGGTCGAGCGCGGCGGTCGGGCGGGCGGTTTCGAGCCGAACCCCGTGCTGGCTGGCGATGTCGGCGAGCCGGCGCGCGACATCCGCCCGGCCGGTGAACACAATTCCCTCGACCCGCGCGCGGATCGCCGCCAGCGCGGCGCCGGCCTCCTCGCCGCAATCGAGGATCGCCGAGCAGCGGGCCTTGGGCGCCGCCTCGCGCGCCGCCTCGGCCAAGGCACGGAACCAGCCGGGCCCGACGTAAACGCCGGCTTCGGGGGCGCTCAGAAGCACGATCGGGCGGTCCGCACGGGCGGCGGCTCTCAGCGCGCCGACCGCATGGGCGAGCGTATGGATGATGATGACCGGCGGCGCAGATTGCATCATCGCGGCCGCGCGGTTCGCCGCTCGCGTCCGATCTCCGAAGGCGGCCGCCGATCGCCTTGGGCTCGACCATCGCCGCGGGGCCGGTGTGGTACGCGCCCGCCCGCGATTAGCCCCATCCGACGATGCGAGCGGGACCGACAGGATCGGCGCCGCTCAGTGCTCCTGCTCCTCCAACCGGCTCACCCGCTCGTCGAGCGTCCGCAAGCGATCGACGATCCGCGCGTTCTGGGCGACCATCGCCGTCATCTGCTCGAGCACCCTGATCAGCGTCTCCTCATGGCGCAGCACGATCGTCGTGAGGACCCTGATGTCGTCGCGCACGGATGCCAGCTCGCCGCGCATCGACACCATTTCGTTGAGAATGCGGCGCTGCTGCTCTGCAAGGAACTCAAGGGTGCCATTACCGCAACATACCACTTACGCGAGCTCGCCGAAATAGGCGGCAACTTCGACCATGCGGTTGGAGAAGCCCCATTCGTTGTCGTACCACGAGAGGACGCGGACAAAAGTCTTGTCGAGCACCTGGGTCTGGGTCAGGTCGAACGTCGAGCTGTGCGAGTCGTGGTTGAAATCGACCGAGACGGTCGGCGCCTTGTTGAGGCCGAGGATGCCCTTGAGCCGGTTCGACTTGGCCGCGTCCTCCATCAGCGCGTTGACCTCGTCGGCCGAGGTGTCGCGCGCCGCGTCGAACTTGAAGTCGATCAAGGAGACGTTGGCGGTCGGCACCCGGATCGCGGTGCCGTCGAGCTTGCCCTTCAAGGCCGGCAATACCAGCCCGACCGCCTTGGCCGCCCCGGTCGAGGTCGGGATCAAAGACAGGGAGGCGGCGCGCGCCCGGCGCAGATCGGAATGCAGCGTGTCCTGCAGGCTCTGGTCGCCGGTATAGGAGTGGATCGTCGTCATATAGCCGCGCTCGATGCCGATCCCCTGGTGCAGCACATAGGCGACCGGAGCGAGGCAGTTGGTCGTGCACGAGGCATTCGAGATGATCTGGTGCGCGGGCTTCAGCTCGTCTTGGTTGACGCCCATCACCACGGTCATGTCGGCGCCGTCGGCCGGAGCCGAGATGATGACCTTCCGGGCGCCGGCTTCGAGGTGCTTGGCCGCGGCCTCGCGCCTGGTGAAAATGCCGGTGCATTCGAGCGCCACATCGACGCCGAGCTCGCGCCACGGCAGCTTCGCCGGGTCGCGTTCGGCGGTGACCCGGATCTTGCCGCGGCCGATATCCATCCAATCGTCGCCGGTGGTGATCTCGCCCGGAAAGCGGCCGTGGACGCTGTCGTAGCGCAACAGATGCGCGTTGGTCTCGACCGGCCCGAGATCGTTGACGCCGACCACCTGGATCTCGGTGTGCTTGTGCTCGTAAGCGGCGCGCAACACCAGGCGGCCGATGCGGCCGAAACCGTTGATCGCTACCCGTATCGTCATGCTTCGCTTCCTCCCCGCAGGCTTTCGCCAATCTATAGAAGCGAGCGGGCGGCCTCGGCAACCTTCTCGGCGGTAATTCCGAAATGCGGGAAGAGCGCCTCGCCGGGCGACGAGGCGCCATAGCCGTGCATCCCGATGAAGGCGCCGCGCGGGCCGATCCAGCGATCCCAGCCGAATTCGACCGCGGCCTCGACCCCGACCCGGGGCGCGGCGCCGAGCACCCGGTCGCGATATTCCTTCGGTTCGTCCTCGAACAATTCCCAGCATGGCATCGAGACCACCGCGGCACGGATGCCGTCCTTGGCGAGCGCCTCGCGCGCCGCCATCGCGATCGATACCTCCGAGCCGGTGGCGAGCAGGGTGACCTGGCGCGCACCTTCGGCCTCGGCCAGCACATAGGCGCCGTGCGCCGAGAGATTTTCGGCCGAGGGCTCGTGGCGCAGCAACGGGAGCGCCTGGCGGGTCAGCGCCATCAGCGACGGCGCCTCGCGCCGGCGCAGAGCCAAGGCCCAGCATTCGGCGGTTTCGACCGCGTCGGCCGGGCGGTAGACATGGAGCCCGGGCATCGCCCGCAACGCTGCCAGATGCTCGATCGGCTGGTGGGTCGGCCCGTCCTCGCCGAGCCCGATCGAATCGTGGGTCATCACATAGACGACACCGAGCTTGGCGAACGCCGACAGCCGGATCGATGGACGGCAGTAATCGGAAAAGGTCAGAAAGGTGCCACCATAGGGAATGAGCCCGCCATGCGCGGCGATGCCGTTCATCGCCGCCGCCATGCCGTGCTCGCGCACGCCGTAATGGATGTAGCGGCCGGAATAGTCGCCGGGGCGCACCTCCTTCATATCCTTCGCCCTGGTGTTGTTGGAGGGCGTCAGATCGGCCGACCCGCCGAGCATCTCGGGGACCATGCGGGTCAGGCTGTCGAGCACCGTCCCCGAGGCCTGGCGGGTGGCGATCCTGGCATTGGATTTACGGAACTCGCCACAAACCTCGGCGAGTGCCGGGTCGATGCCGGACGGCAGCTCGCGGCGCTGGCGTCGCTGGAATTCTGTGCGCTTGTCAGCCGGCAAGGCCCGCAGTCGCGCCTCCCAGGCCTTGCGGGTTTCGGCGCCGCGCGCACCCGCTGCCCGCCAGGCCGAGAGGATGTCGTCGGGAATGACGAACGGCGGAGCGGTCCAGCCGAGGCGCTCGCGCGCGCCGGCGACTTCGGCTGCGCCTAGGGGGTTGCCGTGCGCCGCCGCAGTGCCGGCCTTGGTCGGCGCGCCAAAGGCGATGATGGTGCGGCAGGCGATCAGGCTCGGCCGGTCGCTGTTGTGCGCGCGCTCGATCGCGGCGGCGATCGCGTCGGTGTCGTGGCCGTCGACGTGCTCGGCCGACCAGCCATGGGCGCGAAAGCGCAAGACCTGGTCGTCGGAAACGGCGAGCTCGGTCGGGCCATCGATCGAGATCGCATTGTCGTCGTAGAACACGATCAGCTTATTGAGGCGCAGATGGCCGGCGAGCGACAATGCTTCGTGGCTGATGCCCTCCATGAGGCAGCCGTCGCCGCAGAACACATAGGTGTGGTGATCGACCACGCTCTCGCCGAACTGGGCCGCGAGCAGGCGTTCGGCCAGCGCCATGCCGACCGAATTGCCGAGCCCCTGGCCGAGCGGGCCGGTGGTGACCTCGATGCCGCTCGCATGGCCGCGCTCGGGATGGCCGGCGGTGCGGCTGCCGAGCTGCCGGAAGCGCTCGATCTCGGCCATCGTCATGTCGGGATAGCCGAGGAGGTGCAACAGGCCGTAGAGCAGCATCGAGCCGTGCCCGTTCGACAGCACGAACCGATCGCGGTCGGGCCAGTCCGGCGCCTGCGGATCGAAATGCAGGTATTTGGTGAACAGCACGGTGGCGATGTCGGCCATCCCCATCGGCATGCCCGGATGACCGGATTTGGCCTTTTCGACCGCATCCATGGCGAGTGCGCGCAACGCGTTGGCCATCTGGCGAAGTTTCGGGTCGCGCGGGGCGGGGAGCGGGGCGCGGGCGGCGGTAGCGGCGGCGGATGTCATGCTGACATGATGGTTTACGACGGCCGCAAGGGCAAGCTCGGCCGCAAAAAAACAGCCGGCAGTGAGACCGCATGTTTCGGGCGGCAGCGGCGGCTGGTTGCCGACGCCCGCAATCACCGATTGCGCCGCCAAATCGCCATCGCTGCATCTGCAGGAAGTTTGCAGCGAAAACTCCCGCCGTGGTTGTCGTTGCGAGCATAACCCGCAGCCCGATCGCCCCGAGCCCTGGCGATCGATGCCGACCGCGCTATCATGCGATTGCGGCTATTCTCCGGGCGTTGCCCACCCCTGCGCCCGGCGAGGTACGGCATTGCAATTTTAGAGAATGGCGCCGTTCCTCCGCCATCGGGATAATCGGTTTTGCCGGCCTCGCGGTTTGCGATGCTGGCGCGGCGGCGTTGATCGCGAGCGAGGTTCTGAGTGACCAACCATTTTGGTGCGCCCGGTGCGGGCAGGGGCAGGCTCGGCCATGCCGAATGAACGCTGGGTCGAAGTCGGCGGGCTCGAAGACATCCCGCGCGAGGGGGCGCGCCGGGTCAAGCGGACCGGCAAGCCGCACCCGGTCGCGGTCTTCCGCACCGTCGACGACCGGGTCTTTGCCCTGATCAACCACTGCCCGCACCGCGGCGCTCCGCTGTCGGAAGGGGTGATCCGCGGCTGCGTCGTTTCCTGCCCGCTGCATGGCTGGGTCATCGATCTCGAAAGCGGCAAGGCGCAGGCTCCCGACGAGGGCGTTGCCGGGAAGATCGCGACGCAGGTGGTCGACGGCAGGGTGTTCGTCGCGGCCTGGGCGGTCAGCTCCCCCGGCGAATGGGAATAGCGCGCGCAGCTCAATAATTCGCGTTCTCTATCAGTATGCGTAGGGCGGAACAGCGCAGCGCATTCCGCCGTTTTCCGGGATTGGCCGTGCTCGTCGTTTTGCAGCCGTCACACCAGCAACATCTCCCCTGAAGCTGTCGTGGCCGGACTTGTTCCGGCCATCCACGTGCCCCGATCGGGGTCGAAGAAGGCGTGGATCACCGGGACAAGCCCGGTGATGACGATTAGGAGGAGAGGCGTTGTGCTGCGCTGCAATCGGAAGTGGAACCGGCCAGTCGGGGCGGGATCGGCCCGCGCATGCGGCAACCGTTGGCGGCGGAATGCGCTGCGCTGTTTCGCCCTACGGTTGCGGGCCGTCAGCTCCCCCGGCGAGTGGGAATGGCGCCCGCAATCGGCACTCGCCCCATGGCGTCTACGCTCGCTGTGGCGATCGCGCGCTACTCTTTTTCGTCGACCTGAGAGGCTTCTGAGGCCCCTGCTGAGGCGGGTATTCAATCGTCGGAGGTTCGATCACAGTAGTTTTCCCGAATTTTTGTTGAAATGTGTCTCTAGCCATATCGATGGCAATATTCACGATACCAGCTGCATGGTTGTAAACGCATCTTGCAACAAGCGATTGTAACTGCTTGATCTCATCATCGTTTAGTGGCGTCCTAGAAGAATTCGGTCATTTTCCAGCGTTCCCAAAGCAGCCCCGGGGTGGAGAGTTGCCGATGATCGCGAGTATGCGGTTAAATTCTTACTAAGGCCGTTTTTAAACTCACGTGCCACGTTTGTGACGGGGCCGACGCGGGGTGCCTCGGCGATGGGTGTGGCGAGGGCACTTGCGGGGCGGAGCGGGATTGTTTCGCGGGGGTGGCTCCGATAGGCTGGGGGTCAGCGCGTTGGGGAGGGCTCGGCATGGCGATCGTCGTGGGCCAGGGCGACTACAGATACGAGATCAAGGAAAACTGGGCGCAGCTGCCCGAGGGGTGGTCGTTCAAGGAGGTGGCGGCGGTCGGGGTCGACAAGAGCGAC
Source organism: Allostellaceae bacterium (assembly GCA_036008325.1). GTDB lineage: Bacteria > Pseudomonadota > Alphaproteobacteria > ATCC43930 > CGMCC-115725 > AP-15. The sequence goes on along the minus strand of DASYNW010000104.1, from coordinate 6,966 downwards.
AACGTTTATGCCTTTGGCCGCGGCGACCATCCGATGATGGTGTTCGACCGCGACGGCAAGTTTCTGCGCTCGTGGGGCGAGGGGCAGTATCCGCGCGCGCACGGCGTCCATATGGGGCCGGACGATTCGATCTACCTGACCGATGATGGCGGCCATTTCGTGCGCAAATGCCGGCTCGAGGACGGCAAGGTCTTGCTCGAACTGGGCGTGCCCGGCAAGCCCGCGCCGTATCTGAGCGGCGAGCCGTTCAACCGCTGCACCCATACCGCACTGTCGCCGAAGGGCGAGATCTACGTTTCCGACGGCTACGGCAACGCCCGGGTCCACAAATATTCGCCGGACGGCAAATTGCTGATGTCGTGGGGCGAGCCCGGCAGCGATCCCGGCCAGTTCAACCTGGTGCACAATATCTGCGCCGACGCCGATGGCTGGGTCTATGTCGCCGACCGCGAGAACCATCGGGTCCAGGTGTTCGACGGCAACGGCAAGTACGAGACGCAGTGGAACAATCTGCACCGCCCGTGCGGGCTCTACATGCCATACGCGCATCAACCGGTCTGCTATATCGGCGAGCTCTCGGTCAACCGCCTCAACGCTAATCTCGGGCCGCGGGTCAGCATCGTCGACAACCAGGGCAAGCTGCTCTCGCGGATCGGCGATCCGTTTGCCGGGACGGCGCCGACCGCGTTTATCGGGCCGCACGGGCTCGCGGTCGACAGCCGCGGCGATCTCTATGTCGGCGAAGTGTGCTGGACCTTGTGGCCGGGGCTGTTCCCGGACCAGCCGCATCCGCCGGGGCTGCGCGCCTTGCAGAAATACCAACGCGTGCATTGAGCCACCTACTCATTCGTCATTCCCGCGAAAGCGGGAACCCAGGGAGGCAAGGGCCGGCACGGTCGCCCCTGGACCCCCGCTTTCGCGGGGGCGACGATCACCAAAGGAGAAAAACATGGCAACGATCGTCGGCGACGGCGACTATAAGTACCGAATTATCGAGGACTGGGCCAAGTTGCCCGACAAATGGTCGTTCAAGGAGGTCGGCGCGGTCGGGGTCGACGCTCACGACAACGTCTATGTGTTCAACCGCGGCGACCACCCGGTCATGGTCTTCGACCACGACGGCAAGTTTCTGCGCTCGTGGGGCGAGGGCCAGTTTCCGCGCGCGCACGGCGTTCATATGGGGCCGGACGATTCGATCTACCTGACCGACGATGGCGGCCATTTCGTGCGCAAATGCTCGCTCGACGGCAAGGTTCTGCTGGAGTTGGGGGTGCCCGGCAAGCCCGCACCCTATATGAGCGGCGAGCCGTTTCACCGCTGCACCCATACGGCCCTGTCGCCGAAGGGCGAGATCTACGTCTCCGACGGCTACGGCAACGCCAAGGTGCATAAGTATTCGCCGGACGGCAGATTGCTGAAATCGTGGGGCGAGCCCGGCACCAACCCGGGCGAGTTCAACATCGTGCACAACATCTGCACCGACGCCGATGGCTGGGTCTATGTCGCCGACCGCGAAAACCACCGCATCCAGGTGTTCGACGGCGACGGCAAGTACGAGACCCAGTGGAACAATCTGCACCGGCCGTGCGGGCTCTACATGGATCATACCAAGCACCCGGTCGCCTATATCGGCGAATTGGGGCCGGTGCAGCCGGTCAACCGCAACAGCCCGAATCTGGGGCCGCGGGTCAGCATCGTCGACAATCAGGGCAAGCTCCTGTCGCGGTTCGGCGACATGCATGCCGGCACCGCGCCGACCGCGTTTCTGGGGCCGCACGGGCTCACCGTCGACAGCCGCGGCGACCTCTATGTCGGCGAGGTCTCGTGGACCCAATGGCCGCAATTCTTCCCCGACAAGCCGCGCCCCGACTACATCCGCTCCTTGCAGAAATACGAGCGGGTGCGTTAATCCGACGAGGGGGGATACGGGGCCGGCTAATACTGGCCGCGCGGTTCGAGGCCGAAGGCGTGCTGGCCGTACATGGTGCCGACCGCGTCCCAGTTGAGGCTGACATGGCGGGCGACGGCGTTGACGTCGCGCCAGGCGCGCTGCACCGGGTGGCTGAGCATGAGGCCGGCGCCGCCGGTCGAGGCGTTGAGCGATTCGACCGCCTGCAAGGCGAGCCGGGTCGCGTAGGCCTGGTTGCGTCGGGCGTGGATGCGGTCGGCGACGGTGATCCCTTCCGCGGCGCGCAGCTTGGCCATGGCGGCGCGCAAATCGGTAAACAGGATCAGCTCGGCCGCTTCGACCGCGGCGGCCGCTTCGGCATAGCGCAGCTGGATCGTGGCGAACTCGGCCATCGCCAGCCCGCCGCCGGCCAAGGCGCCGCGGGTGGTGCGGCCGCTGGTCATCTCGAGATAGGCGGCGAGCGCCCCCTTGGCCGCGCCGACCGCGGTCGAGGCCAGCATCGTCGCGCCGAGCACCAGCAATGGCAGGCGGTAGAGCGGGTTCTGGTGATGGCGCGCGCCGGGGGCGCGGCCGGAGCGGGTATCGGCGAAGAGCAGCACCCGGTGCGCCGGGACAAAGGCGTCACGGACGATGATGTTCTTGCTGCCGGTGCCGCTGAGCCCATAGACGAACCAGTTGTCCTCGATCTCGACCTCGCCGACCGGCAGCAGAAAGAACGCGCCGTCATCGGGCGGAGCGGCGTCGGGCGCCGGCGCAGCGGATGGGGCGATCAACGCGCCGAGCCTGATCCAGCTCGAATGGTCGACGCCGCTGGCGAAGGACCACTTGCCGTTCAAGACATAGCCGCCATCGGCCGGGGTGGCGCGGCCGGTGGGGGCGAAGCAGGCGCAGCTGAACGGGTCGGCGCCGTCGCCCCATAATTCGCGCTGGGTCTCGATCGGGTAATGGCCGAACGAAATCCCGTTGGAGAGCGCGCCGTTGACTGCCCAGCCGGTGGACGCGCAGGCGGCCGAGATCACCAGCGCGATTTCGAGCGCGACGACGGCGTCGTATTCGAAGCCGCCGAATTGCGCGGGGCGGGTGGTGCGCAACAGCTCAGCCTCTCGGATCTTGGCGATGATGTGTGGTGAAATCGTGCGGTTGCGTTCGGTCTCCTCGGCCAGCGCGGCGATCTCCGGCGCCAGCTCGCGGGCGCGCCGGATCAGCTCCTTGGGGCTGGGAGCGGCGCGGCGGCTCGGCGCGGCGGCTGTCATGAGCCTCTCCGATGGCAACAATCGTGCAATGAGGATGCGCTCGCGGCGACATTGCGACAACCCGCAACAGTGCTGACCTGCGGCATAAAGCCTCGCGCCGCGGCGCAGGGCGCGCTACGATCGCCGCTCTCGTTGAACCAAGCCGGAGGAAACGGGTTATGCGAAACGCCTACAACGTCATCGACGCCGACGGTCATATCCTCGAGCCGCTCGATCTGTGGGACAAATATATCGACCCGAAATTCCGGGACCGGGCGCCCCGGCTGGTCAAGGGCGAGAACGGCAAGGAACGGCTCGTCATGGACGAGAATGTGGTCGGGGACGGCAATCGCGGCATCGGCCGGATCGGCGCTGTCGGCGCACGCCAGGGCGTGGTCGCCGCCGATACGATGGAATACAAGGACGGCAAGGCCGGCGGGTTCGACCCGCACGCCCGCATTCCCGACATGGATGCCGACGGCATCGACGCCGCCTTTCTCTATCCGAGCCTCGGGCTGTTTTCGGGCGCGATCCACGATCCGGTGCTGGCGGCTGCGGTGTGCCGCGCCTACAACCGCTGGCTCGCCGATTACTGCAAGCCCTACCCCGACCGCCTGTTCGGAGTGGCGATGCTGCCATTGCAATCGGTCGAGCTGGCGATCGACGAGATGCGCTTTGCCAAGAAGGAGCTGGGCTTCCACGCCGGCTTCATCCGCCCCAACCCCTATAGCGACAAGATGATCCACGAGGCGCGTTACGAGCCGTTCTGGGCCGCGGCCGAGGATCTCGATTTCGCCATCGGCTTTCACGAGGGCGCCTCGAGCGGCATGCCGACGGTCGGCGTCGACCGCTTTGAGGGCCGCGGCGCCCGCCATATCATCAGCCACACGATGGAGATGATGCTGGCGGCGATGAGCGTGATCTGGGGCGGGATCGCTGACCGCCACCCGAAATTGCGCGTCGCGTTCCTCGAATCGGGCGGCGGCTGGATCGCCCCCTGGCTGGACCGCATGGACCGGCATTTCGACGATCAGGGGTTCAACGATTCCGGCCTCTCGATGCGTCCGAGCGAGATCTTCCAGCGCAATTGCTGGATCTCGTTCGAGCCGGTCGAAGGCAGCATCAAGGTGCTGGCCGACTACATCGGCCCGCACAAGATCCTGTGGGCGACCGACTACCCGCACCCGGACGGCTTCTTCCCCGGCGCGCCCAAGATGATCGAGGAGCGCATGCGGGGATTGTCGCCGCAGACCCGGCACCAGATCATGGCCGGTGGGGCGATGGGCTTTTATGGCTTGAACTGACGCGATCGGAAACCGACGCGATCGGGGCGGCGGCGGGCGTGATCCGGCGCTGCCCCGGCTGTCTTGATACGGGCTATGCACGGGAGGAAGAATGTCCCTCAGACTCGTTGTTACGATCACCGCGGCCCCCGGCAAGGGCGCCGAGCTGGCGCAGGCTTACAAGGGGCGCTGCGCTGAAGTCATGAAGGAGCTGGGCTGCGAGCAGTTCGAGGTGTTTCAGAGCGTCGTCAACCCGGACAAACTGGCCCTGCTCGAGCGCTGGAAGGATCAGGCGGCGCTCGACGTGCACGCCAAGGTCAACACCACCCGCCCGCCGCTGCCCTCGGGTCTGCGCGCCGGGAATGGCGAGCGGGAGGATTACGAATACAAACGCACCCGATAGGTCTTACGGGCGCAGACAAGCAGGGCGGCATGGGCTGGCTCGATGGCCAGGTGGCGCTGGTGACCGGCGGCGGCTCGGGGATTGGCCGGGCGGTTGTCGCGCGCTTTGTCGAGGAGGGGGCGCGGGTCGCGGTCATGGACCGCGTCGCCGGGCGCGGCGGGGCGCTCAAGGCCGAGTTCGGCGACAAGGTGACGGCGATCGCCGGCGACGTCGCGCGGCTCGACGACAATAAGCGGGCGGTGGCGACGACGGTCGCCGCCTTTGGCCGGCTCGACATTTTCGTTGGCAATGCCGGAGTGCTCGACGGCTTTATTCCGCTCGCCGACATGCACGAGGACCAGCTCGCCGCGGCGTGCGACGAATTGTTCGCGGTCAACGTCAAGGGCTGCATCCTCGGCGCCAAGGCGGCCTTGCCCGAGCTGACTAAGAGCCAAGGATGCATGATCTTTACCGCGTCGGGGGCGGGGCTCACCTCGGCCGGCGGCGGCGTCATCTATACCGCCTCGAAGCATGCGGTGGTCGGCATCGTGCGGCAATTGGCGGTCGAGCTCGGGCCCGATGTCCGGGTCAACGGCGTCGCCCCGGGCGGCACGATGACCGATCTGCGCAGCGTGGCGGCGTTGCAGCTGGAGGATCGCTCGCAATTCGCCATTCCCGGCACGCGGGAGCGGATCGCCGCCGGCAACCCGCTACGGATGGCGCTCGAACCCGCCGATCTCGCCGGCGCCTATGTGTTTCTGGCCTCGCGCGCCAATGCCCGCGGGATCACCGGCAGCATCGTGTCGGTCGATGCCGGATCGACCCTGCGCATGCCGCGGCGAGGGTGAGGTCTGTCGCTGGACAGACGGGCAGCGAGGAAACTGTCCAACTCAGCGCCCGTCGCCCCCGCGAAGGCGGGGGTCCAGGGGCTGGCGGTGAAGCGGCGGCCCTGGCTTCACGAATTCGCGGGAATGACGGATAGAAATGATATTCTGGCAGGGCGAGCGAGCCAGTGAGGAGGCAGGCATGGCACGAGATCTGAACGGCTTGGTCGATAGCGACAACGGCCTCGTTAGCCGCCGCATCTTTATCGAGCCGGAAATCTACGAGGCGGAGCAGAGGCAGATCTTCTCCCGCTGCTGGCTGTTTTTGTGCCACGAGAGCCAGATCCCCGAGCCCGGCGATTTTTACACGAGCTATATGGGCGAGGACCCGGTGCTGGTGGTGCGCGACAGCCGCGGCAAGGTCAACGCCTTTCTGAATGTCTGCCGTCATCGCGGCAATCGGCTGTGCCGCGCCGACAGCGGCAACGCCGCGAGCTTCACCTGCGCCTATCACGGCTGGACCTATCGCAATGACGGGGCGCTGACCGGCGTTCCGCACCTGAAGGATTTTTATTACGACCAGCTCGACCGCGCGCAATGGGGCCTCGTCCCGGTGGCGCAATTGGATAGCCATAAGGGGCTGATCTTCGCCACCTTCGACCCGGCGGCGCCGCCGCTGCGCGAGTATCTGGGCGAGATGGCGTGGTATCTCGATGTGTTCTTCGACCGGCGCGAGGGCGGGGTCGAGGTTCTCGCCACCCATAAATGGCTGATGCCGTGCAACTGGAAGTTTCCGGCCGAGAATTTCGGCGGCGACGCCTATCACGTGCAGTGGACCCATCTGTCGGCGATCACCACTGCGTTCAGCAGCGGGGTCACCGCCAACCCGAAATCGCTGGGCGCCATGGTCTCGCCCGGCAACGGGCACAGCCTGATCTGCGTCGGGCCCGACGACATGGGCGACCCGCCGGTGCCGGCGATCCAGGAATATGAGCGCCGGATCCGCGACGAGGTGGCCAAGCGCCTGGGGCCGCGCGCCCGGCTGATCAGCCCGATCGTCGGCACCGTGTTTCCGCATTTCTCGTTTCTGCGCAGCACCTCGCGCACCTTCCGGCTGTGGCAGCCGCGCGGGCCGGACAAGACCGAGGTATGGTCGTGGGTGTTCTGCGACAAGGCAGCACCGGCCGAGGTCAAGGAGGAGGTGCGGCTCGCCGCGGTGCGCGGCTTCAGCCCGTCCGGCACCTTCGAGCAGGACGACATGGACAATTGGCAGGAATGCACCCGCACCTGCCGCGGCGTCGTCGCCCGCGGCATGGTGTTGAACAACCAGATGGGG
>DASYNW010000103.1:0-7220 GCA_036008325.1 Allostellaceae bacterium | reverse complement strand
ATGTCCGGCTATCGCGAAATCGGTCTGGGCGAGGCAATTCCCGCTGCGGTCTCCGGGCATTCGCCCGACGGCCGGCCGTCGAGCGCGCCCCACCTGGCGATCGCGCCGCTGGCTTTTCTCGGCGCGCCCTATGCGAGCGGCGCGGTCTTCGGCTTCGCGCTGATCCCGCCGCGCGGCAACGATCTCTTCGCCGATCCCGATTTCCAGCGTGCGATGCGTGCCATCATGCCGCTGAGCGACACAGGGGACGACGCGACGGAAAGGCGCCGTCGATTGGTCCTCGGCCAGTTGGGCCTCGCCTTCGAGGTCAGCGACGGGTCGGGCCGGCGGTCGCTCGATCCGACGCCTTATGTCGGCGAAGCGCGCGTGTGGGCAAGCTGCACGCCGATCGTCCTCGACCGCCATTTGAAGGCAACCCGCAACGAGACGCGCGAAGAGGAGATCGAGGGCTTGATCCGTCGGGCCTGCGCCAATATCCGCCTGCCCCCACCGGAACCGAAACGGATCAGCGCCGGCAAGCACTCGGCGATCGAGGGTGCACCGTCGGCCTATCCATCAGGCGGCACCCCCCGCTGGACGCGCTGGCGGCTGCCCGAAAGCCTGGCGAGCCGGCAGCTGACCCATGCCGTCGTCGAGTTTCCGGTTGCGGTGCAGGGCCCGGTCATCCTCGGCGCCGGCCGCTTCGTCGGGCTCGGCCTGTGCCGACCGCTGGATGCGGGGCGGCGGCGATGACCGGGCCCGATTTGTCGCCCGGCGATTTCGCGACGTTTTTTCGTTGCGTGAACGCGTGGAGCGAGGAGCATGGGTGGGCTGGTGCTGAAGCCGGGCCGGAGCCCTTCCCTTGGCAGAGGCGGCTGCTGTGCGATTGGGTCGCTGGACCAAAGGGCTGGCCTCCTGTCCTCGACCTGCCGACGGGATCAGGTAAAACCGCAGCAATGGATATCGCGGTGTTCCATTTGGCGATGGAGGCGCACAAACGGGAAGATCGTTCGGCTCCCGTGCGGATCGCTTTCGTCGTCGATCGCCGATTGATCGTCGACGATGCTTATCTCCGCGCGAAACGCATCGCGAAAGCATTGGCGGCGGCGGCCATCGACGACAGCGCGCCCGATGTGGTTCGGAAAGTCGCGGCGCGGCTCGGCCGCCTGGCTGAGCGCAAGGACCGGCCGCTGCTGGCGCGGCGGCTGCGCGGCGGCGTGCCGCGGGAGGACGATTGGGCGCGCACCCCGAGCCAGCCGACGATCCTGTGCTCGACGGTCGATCAGGTTGGTTCTCGCCTGCTGTTCCGCGGCTACGGCGTCAGCAATTCGATGAAGCCGGTGCACGCCGGCTTGCTGGGATCCGATTGCCTAATCCTGCTCGACGAAGCGCATCTGTCAGCGCCGTTTCGGCAGACGCTGGCGGCGGTAGCCCGGTTGCGTTGCCCGGCGGAGCAGCCGCCGTCCGAGCCGCGTCGCAACTTGCCGCGGCCGGCGCCGTTCCATACGGCATTGCTGACCGCCACGCCCGGGCAAGTCGATGAAGAGGTCTTCGGCCTGGAACGGGAAGACCGCGAGCACTGGCTGTTGCGGCGTCGCTTGGAGGCCGCGAAGCCAGCGCAACTCGTGCCGATAACAAGGCAAAAGGACGGGTCAGCCGATGGCGATGAGGGCGATCGTTTGGCCGCTTTGGTCAAGCAGGTGGGAGACGCCATCGACCACCTCAAAACGGAACCGCTGGACACGCAGGCCGTCGTCGGCGTCGTGGTTAACCGGGTGCTGCGCGCGCGACGGGCTTTCGAGCAAATGCGCAAGGACTACGGTCCGCCGGACGGTGGCGCCTCCCCGTTGGCGGATGTGTTCCTGGTCATCGGTCCCGCTCGTGAGGTCGAGCGCGCGGCGCTCGCATGGCAGCTCGATCCCATCAAGACCGGGCGGGAGGATCAGCGGCGAGGTCTGCCCCGGCCGCGCATTATCGTTGCGACCCAGACGATCGAGGCGGGGGCCGACCTCGATTTCGACGCGTTGATCACCGAGATCGCGCCGCTCGACGCGCTGAAGCAGCGCTTCGGCCGTCTGAACCGGGCCGGCCGCAGCTTCAAGCCGTACGCGGCCATCCTTGCGCATCCGGAGGATATCCGGCCGGGCAAGGACGGGGACCCGGTCTATGGCGAGAGGGCTGCCGAGACCTGGAAGGCGCTCCAGGCGCTCGGAGCCGGCAAGGGGGCGGAAAATCGGGTCGATTTTGGCGCGTCGCCGACGGAAGGGACACGGTGGATTGGCGAGATCGCCGACAAGCAGGCCCAGGACCTCGTGGCGATGACCAAAAATGCCCCGGTGCTGATGCCCGCCTACGTCGATCTATGGTCGCAAACCTCTCCCGTCCCGGCCGCCGATCCCGAAACCAGCCTCTTCTTGCACGGTCCAGACCACTCCCCGGCCAACGTGCAGATCGTCTGGCGCGCAGACCTGGAACGTTCTGATCTCGAATCCGATCGAGCCGGCTTCGACGCGAAAGAGCTGTTTGCAGCGATGCCGCCGAAACCGGCCGAAACGATCGAGGTATCGCTGGCCGCGGCACGGCGCTGGCTGCACACGGTGGGCACAAATCGCGGCGCTGCCAATGCGGATTTAGCCGATGCGCCGGAGCGGACCGCGGACGAGGATCGCACCAGCGGTGGCCCGCCGGCCTTTCGTTGGGCCGGACCCGACAGTGAGAGGAGCGGGGCCGTTCGTGCGAACCAGATCCGACCGAACGATCTGATCATCGTGCCGGCGGATTACGGCGGCTGCGACGAATTCGGCTGGAATCCCGCCTGCAGGGACCGCGTCAGGGACGTAGCGAACGAAGCGGCGCAACCGTTTGCCGGCCGGCGCTTCGCACTGCGGCTGACCGCCGGCCTCATTGAAGCGGAAGCGCCCGCCCCGGCAGAGAACGAGGCCGAGAGGGCGGCGGAGCGCGAGGCCGCGGGCGCGTTTGCGGCCGCGTTCATCGAGCTGATGGCGGCGTTGCGCGACGGGTTGGTGAAAGGCGACGCCGTCGCCCTGATCGCTGCCTTGCGCGAGGGAGAGACGAAGCCACCGGCTCGTACTGCTGCAATCCTGGCTCGGCTCGCCGCGTGGCGAACGCAGCACCGGCCCCGGCCGCAACTTGTCCTGCCGTACGGCAACGACGAGGAGCGCCCGCGCGGCATTGTCCTATTCGCTCCCAAAGGGATTTTGCTGCCGAATGGCGATGCGGGGGCCTCGTATGAAGGCGGTACGCCGGCGACCGAGGATGACGGGCTGGGTTCGGCCTCCGGGGAGGCGCAGATTCTCGACGATCATTCCGCTGACGTTCGTGATCGCGCCGGCGCTTCTGCTGCGACGGCCGGCTTGGTTCGAAAGGTCGCCGAAGACCTTGCGCTGTCGGGCTATCTGCACGACGCGGGCAAGGCCGATCCGCGTTTCCAGGCGATGCTCTATGGCGGGAGCTGGCTCAAGGTGGATGAGCGCAGGGTGCTCGCCAAATCGGACGGCAGTGCCCCGCCGGGCGCCAGGGAAAAGGCGGGTCTCCCGAAGGATTGGCGTCATGAAGCGCTATCGGTACGGATTGCGCGCGAGCATCCTCGGTTCCGCGCCGCGCATGATCCCGAGCTTGTGCTGTGGCTGATCGGCGTGCACCACGGCTACGGTCGGCCGCTGTTCCCACATGCCGATGAAGACCCCCCGGCGGAACTGCCGAACGTGCTGGGCGGTCTCAAAGCTGCACCAGGCTCTGGGCCGCAGTCGTTGGCGTTCTGCTTCGATGGGTGGGACTGGGCGCAGATTTTCGAGCGTCTGAAGCGCCGCTATGGGGCCTGGGAACTGGCGCGGATGGAGGCGATTGTCCGCCTGGCGGACCACCGCGCCTCGGAAGCGGCGGCCCGGCCAGGCGGAGAGGATGCCACATGACGAGCGAGCCGCAGACCCGCCACCGCCTCGACGGCCTGGAACCGGACAATCTGCTGGCGTTCCTAGCGCTCCTGGGGCTCCTTCGCGCGCTGGAGACCGCCCGCCCGCTTTGGCGGCCGCGCGCCGCCTGGGATCTCGACCAGCCGCCGCTGCGGCCGTTTCTCACCGTAGCCGAGCCGGAGAGCCGAGAAGCGATCTGCGCGGCTGCCGCCGATGGAGTTGTAACGCTTGTTGCAGGTATTGATTTCGGATCAGCAACTGATTTGAAATTGTCGCAGAAGGAAGCGAGCAGGTTGCTAAGCCTCGTCTCGGCCGGGGGACTCGATGATGCCGGTCGATATTTTGCGGATCTCTGCGCCGCATTAATCTCTGATGCCACGCTCGACCAGAAACGCACCAACGTCGAGCCGACGCCGCTTGCTTACCCCAGTGTGGCCACAAGCAACTTTTTGAAAAATGCCATCGCTCTAGCGAAGGCGGAACTGCCGCAGAAGCGTGGACGCGACCCGTCGTATCCCGACAGCGCCGCGGAGTGCCTCGCTCAAGCACTATTCGCGCCATGGGAGCGACGTGATCGGCCGGTAGGGTTACGGTGGGACCCTGATGAAGCAAAGCGGCACGCTTATCAGTGGCGCGCGCCCACCAAAGAGCCGCCGACGACGCAGCACGGTGCAAATCGGTTAGCGATCGTCGGACTTTCTGCATTGATCGGCGCGCCGATGATCGCGCGAAATCGGATCCAGCTCTCGGTGATTGGCGGGAACGGCGGCGGCGATCGGTTCACTTTCGCTTGGCCGATCTGGCGGCCGCCGGCTTCTTTTGCCGCCATTCGTGCACTGCTCTCGCATCCCGATTTGCGCGAGCCTCGGGCACTCAGTCAGCTTGGTGTGGATCACGTCAGAGAGACGCGACGGATCAGTCTCGATCGCCTCAGAAACTTCACCTGCGGCGAACCTTTGATGAGTAGTTAGCCATTGAGAGTTGAAGGAAGGGTGCCTTAAACGGTGCCCTCCCCGGCTTTCGCCGGAGCCGGCGCAGGCTCGTCGGCGAACCGCCACCGGGATGCCAAGCTTCCTGGCCTTGTCGGCGAGATTGGCGAAGATGCCCGAGCCGGGGAAGGTGATGAGGCCGGCGGGAAGGGTTTCGGGCATCTGGTCGCGTTGCGCTTGAACGGCGCGGCCTTGCGTGGCGGATCCAGTCCGGCTTGAAGGCGAATGTGCGCGGCCTTACGGCTGTCGGCCCAGCAGGCGGCGATGCGCGCGCCGCGCCGCCGTCGCCGAATGCCGGTGCCGGGGGTTATCGTCCGGCGCGTGATCACGCAGTCCGTGAGGGTGCATTTCTGTTTTGTTGAGCCGTCGCTTAGCGACGGCATATCGACGATCAGGATGCCGGCGCCTGTACTCGGACCATACATGCGGCGGGCGAACGTGAACGGCTACCTCGGAACCAGGATAGGTCTCGGCGCCCCGCATCTGCGGCAACGCCGCCGGCGATGTCGAAATGCAATACGAGGGATCCTCTTACGATTTATTTTGGACGCGATCGCAGGTTTAAGGCAGGATGCCGGTCATGAGGCGGTTGCGCGATATCGCGATGATCCTAAGCGGGTTGAACCCCGGCGCTGCCCACGGCGATCCATGCAAATTCTTGCAGACGCGAGACCTCGTCTCAGCGGACCGGCCGCTGCTGGAGGGGGAACGGCCGACGGCCGGGCGGGCGCGGCCGGTCGCGGCGGCGGATGTGCTGCTCGCGGCGCGGGGAGAGCGGAGCGTCGCCGTGCGGCCGCGCGACGAGATAATCGGGGCGTTCGCGGCCTTGGACGTCTACCTGATCAGGCCGGATTTGCACCGTCCGGTCGGGCGGCGGCCATCGGGTACCCGTCAGCGAAGTTGCGCGAAGCTGCGGTCGAGGTAGTAGTTGGTAAGCCTTGTCTCCGCCATCTTGAGCCGGTCGTAAAGCCGGGCGCGAAGTCCGAGCGACCGGCAAAGCCCGCCGACCGCCCGCTGGCGGTCGACGCGACCCAGCACAAGGACATCCTCGCTTTCCTGTTCCTCAAATACATCAGCGACGTCTGGCGCAAGCACTACGAGCAGTTCGTCGCGGAAGACCAGGGCGATCCGCCCGAGATCCGCGATCTGCGCATCCGCCGCCGGCTCGATCGGGAGCGGTTCAAGCTGAAGCAGTTCGAGCTGCGCGACGAGAACGGCACCGTCATCGAAACCTTTCTCAGCGATTTCTACAGCCTCTACGAACGGCGCAACCGCGATAACGTCGGGGAGCTGATCAACGAGATCATGGAGGCGATCGAGGAGACGAACGACCCGAAGCTGAAAGGCGTTTTCCGCAACATCGACTTCAATTCCGAGGCCAATCTCGGCCAGACGAGGGACCGGAACCGACGGCTGCGCAACCTGCTCGAGGATTTCGCGAAGCCCTCCCTCGACCTGCGCGACGTGAGCGAGGACGCGATCGGCGAGGCCTACATCTTCCTGATCGAGCGCTTCGCGTCGGACGCCGGCAAGAAGGCCGGCGAGTTTCTTCACGCCGCGCACCGTCTCCGAACTGGTCGCCAAGCTCGCCGGGACCCAAGCCCGGCGCTCTGATCTGCGACCCGGCCTGTGGCTCGGGCTCGCTGCTGCTGCGCGCCGGCGAGGAGGTCGGCGGCCCGAATTTCCGGCTCTACGGCCAGGAATCGAACGGCCAGACCCGCGCGCTCGCCCGCATGAACATGTTTCTGCACGATCAGGACGGGGCGCGCATCGATTGGTGCGACACGCTCAACGGCCCGACCCTGCTCGAAGGCGACCATCTGATGCGCTTCGATGTGGTCGTCGCCAATCCACCCTTCTGCCTCGACAAATGGGGCGTCGAGACGGCGCAAAACGACGTGCATCGCCGCTTCGCCCGTGGCATCCCGCCGAAGAGCAAGGGCGATTACGGCTTCATCCTGCACATGCTGGCGATCGCGCGCCCCGGGGAGGGCCGGGTCGCGGTCGTGGCGCCGCACGGCGTCTTGTTCCGCGGCGGCGCCGAGGGCCGCATCCGCGAGTCGCTGGTCCGCGAAACGGGAACGGAATACCTTCGTCAAGTTCGACAACTTGGTGCAGCCGATCTATTCGATGCGCGACGCCGTAGAGGACGGCGCCGTGGTGCCGCTGCTCTACGAGCGCCGGCACGTCGAGGAGGAGCTCGACGAGGCAGGCGTCGACGCCTGGTTCGAAAACGTGACGCGCAACCTCTCCGATGCGCAAAAGGCCGACCTCAAGCGAAAGATGAGCAGGCCGCGCGCCCTGATGGGGGTGTCGGCAC
>DASYNW010000102.1:0-2778 GCA_036008325.1 Allostellaceae bacterium | reverse complement strand
GCAGCGGCGCCTTGCATATCGCCGAATTCAGCAGGCCGTCGGTATAATGGCGCGTTGCCGGCGCGGAAAGTCCGGCTCGGCGCCCCGGCTGGGCAACACGCGGTTGGCCGGATGCGAGGTTGAGTTGAGCGGCGAGTGCCGGGAGGGGCGACGGAGGAGCGAATGAAGGCGGATTACGTCATTGTCGGCGCCGGCTCGGCCGGGTGCGTCTTGGCCAACCGACTCAGCGAGGACCCGAGCACGCGCGTCGTCTTGATCGAGGCCGGCGGGCCCGACCGGAACCCGCTGATCCACATCCCGGCCGGCTATATGAAATTGCTCGACCACCCGACGATCACCTGGGGCTTTACCGCCGAGCCCGATCCCGGCACCTACGGCCGCGCCATCCCCTACCCGCGCGGCCGGGTGCTGGGCGGCTCCAGCTCGATCAACGGCATGATCTATGTCCGCGGCCAGCCCGAGGATTTCGACCATTGGGGCCAGCTCGGCAACCGCGGCTGGTCGTGGGACGACGTGTTGCCCTATTTCAAGAAAGCCGAGAGCTGGGAGGGCGACGCCGACGAATTTCACGGTGCGGGCGGGCCGCTATTGACCTCGAACGCCGCCGACCAGCCGCTCCTGTGCCACACCATGATCGCGGCCGGGCAGGAGATCGGCCTCGAATACCGCCGCGACGTCAACCATCTGCCGCCCGGCTCGGGCGACACTATCGGCTGGGTTCAGCAGACCCGTCGCGGCCGGCGGCGGCAGAGTGCGGCGCGCACCTATCTGCGGGCGGCGAAAAAACGGCCGAACCTGCGCATCGTCACCGGCGCCCTGGTCCATCGCGTGCTGTTCGACGGCGCGCGCGCGACCGGCGTCGAGTACCGGCGCGGCGACGCGATCGAGCGGGTCGATGCCGGGCGCGAGGTGATCCTCGCCGCCGGGGCCATCGGCTCGCCGCATCTGTTGCAATTGTCGGGGGTCGGCGACCCGGATCATCTCGGCCGCGTCGGCATCGCGGTCCGGCACGCGCTCAGCGGCGTCGGCAGGAATTTTCAGGACCACTACATCGCGCGCGTCGCCTGCTCGGTCGCCGGCGCCAGGACCTTGAACGAGAAAGCCCGCGGGTTGCCCTTTGCCGGCGAGGTGCTGCGCTATCTGGTCGCCGGCACCGGCATGCTGACCTATGCGTCGTCGCTCGTCTGCGCCTCGGCCAAGGTGCTGGAGGAATCGGCGACGCCCGACGTCCAATGCCTGTTTTCGCCGGGGAGTTTCGCGCCGGGGCCGGTGCGGCGGCTCGACGACAAGCCCGGCATGACCATCGGCATGTGGCAGATGCGCCCCTTGTCGCGCGGCTATGTCGAGGCGAGATCGCCGGACCCCTCCGAGCAGCCGGCGATCAACCCGCGCTATCTGGCCGAGGATACCGACCGGCGCTGCGTCGTCGCCGGGCTCAAGCTGGCGCGCCGGCTGTTCACCGCCCCGGCGATTGCCAAATATGTCGTCGCCGAGACCATCCCCGGGGAGGATGTCAGGACCGACGACGAGCTCCTCGATTATGCGCGGCAATTCGGCTCGACCGTGTTTCACGCGACCTGTAGCTGCCGGATGGGAAGCGACCAGATGGCGGTGGTCGACGACCGGCTGCGGGTGCATGGCCTCGATGGGCTGCGGGTGATCGACGCCTCGGTCATGCCGGCGGTGACCTCGACCAACACCAACGCGCCGACGATCATGATCGCCGAAAAGGGGGCGGCGATGATTTTGGCCGACGCCGGCAGCTGACCCGCGTACCTGAGAACGCCGCCCGCTATCTTCGCCGCCGCTATCGTCGCTTGTAATAGTGTTTCGCGCGGACCGGCGCCGTGCGGATTTCGGCGGATAAGCGCCGATCGAGCTGCTCGACTGCAGTCCGGTTCATCTGGATGCCGACCCAGCCGTAACCGGGGTGAAGGACCGCCAGATCGATGTTGGCCCCGTCCTTCTGCACCCACCAGCGACCAGCGGTCGCGACATTTATCTTGGTTCCGGGCGCGGGGTCCGTCGCCGGGCGAGCCGGCTTCATGTCGGCGCGCATTTGCGCCAGGCCGGCGATCATGTTGTCCACCTGGGCCGCGTCCAAAGACCAAGTAGCCGAAGGAGCGCTCGGCGACTTTATCGACACGGTTGTTCCCTGTTGATTCAAGGTCAATGCCGGCGCCGATTTTTCTTGCGCTGACGAGTAGGAATTCCAGCCAAATACTATGGAGAGGCCAACAACCGTCGCGCCGATTGCACTAGGGAAATGACGTTTCATCGCTATCCCCGTCTGGATCATCGCCGATTTGGAGAGAATGCATAGCCTACGCGGTTTGCCCACGCCACCAATATCCTGGCAGAATCGCGGCGCGGCCGGGCTGTCCCGAGCGCGGCGATACGACCGCGGGGGTGACCTCGACCCGCACCAATCCGACGACGATCATGACCGATGCTTCTTGACAAATTGTCACCGCGAACCCTGTCCATAATCCTGTTTTGCCTGTTATCTGCAGGGAATCTACAGGCATCACCCGACCCTCGACGCTGCCCGACCCGAGTCCCGATCCGACCAACCACAGCATGCGATTATCGCAATCCGGCGATTGTGACTCTCGATCGTAATCCCGTAATCCTAGCGTAAACTGTCATGTATGGACGGCCCCTGCGTTGCAAGGACGAAACAGCGGCAGTTGGCGGTTTGGTCGGGTGCAGTCATGTATCCGGCCTGTTGATGCGGTAACATCGACCGCTGGCCCTGATGAAGTCCGCGGGATCGGC